>CAZIAH010000007.1:0-66836 GCA_964537715.1 uncultured bacterium
GGCAATCTAAATATCTCTAACCCTCTGGGTTACATTTTATTTTGAGGCAACGGGTCGTGATCATCATCAGGTGAACTTATAACCCAATCCATGAATGGTGTGAATGTACTTTGACGGATGATCCTGCTCACTCAACTTTTCTCTTAATCTTTTTACATGAACATCAACGGTTCTGTTTGTTACATAGGCATTCTCACCCCAGACTTTTTCCAATATCTCATCCCGGGAAAATACATAATCTCTTCTCGATGCAAGTAAGTACAATAACTTGAATTGTGTATAGGTAAGATCGATCACTTTACCTGCTTTTTTCACAAGATGTACGTCGAGATTGATTTCAACATCTTTAATCTTTAAAACACGCGGTGTATTCTCGGCCCAATTTGTCCGTCTGATGAGAGCTTCAACTTTCGCGATCAATTCATCCACTTCGGCAGGCTGAGGTAGACAATCATCTGCACCGTTCTCTAATGCGCGTATGCGTTCATCAATCTTCCTGTTTTTGTGGAGTAAAACCATTCCTGTATTACGATATTTTTCACTAATCAACTGGTTAATCTTTTTAAGTATCTGGTCTGCTAAATCCCAGTCGATAATCATCGCATTTGGAGATTCATTTTTGAGTAAAGTGATCACCTGATAAGGATCGCTGGTTCTCGAAACCTCAAAACCGGACTTGAAAAATGATTTCTCAATATTATCTCCGATTTTATTATTGTCAATCAATAAAACAATTTTTTTGTTCACCATGATTGGCTCCTTCATGTTATGAAACTTTAACATCGTGAAACAAGCAATACCTATACCACAACCGGCAAGTAAGGATTTAACCTATGTAATAACAATTACTTGTCTGACAAGAGAAAAAGGAGTAATTTGATTGTGCTGGAAAAAATTACCTGTTGTAAGTGGAACATTTTTTCAATTGTGTAACAATTTTGAATATTGGGTAAATTTGTGAAGAAAATGTTAAACGCGACTCCGAGAACGTTCGTACGGATCGATCCGATGTCAATGAAAAGAATCTTTGGAGAGATCTTATTATGATGATAATAATAAGGATTTCAATATAAAATACAAATAAACGACTGGAGCAATGAGCATGGAACTGTCGAATCGATCCAATATTCCGCCGTGTCCGGGAAGCAATTTGGAAGTATCTTTGACACCAATATCTCTTTTATACATGGATTCAATTAAATCACTTAACTGGCCTGTCAATCCGACAATGACCCCCAACATCAGACTATCTATGATTGACACGAAAGGTGCCAGAATAAATTTTAATCCCGTAGCGGAAACAACTGTAGCAAAAAAACCGCCGAGTGCTCCTTCCCATGTTTTATTCGGACTAATCCGACGATACAGGGGATGCCTGCCAAAATTATATCCGATGAAATAAGCGCTTGAATCGCAAATCCAGATTAAGGCAAAAATATAGACAATCAGCCACCCTCGATTCGCATATGATTTTAAGTAAATAATGTTGCATTCGCGGATTAACAAAAAAAATGAAAAAAACGAAATGTAACCAACACCTGAAATGGTGATGGCAAGATTGCTAAAATGATTTTGACTTTTCTTAAATAACTCATTGATCATACTGATGAATACCACGGACAAAAGAATCCAACCTGTATATTCACCTTGAGTCAAGTAAATATCCCAGCTGATTACAAGTACTGATATCACTCCAAGAATTTTATGAGGTCGGTATTTTGCTTTCTCGGCCAAACTGAAAAATTCCCAGGCGGCCGCAAAAATGATAATATCCACCAGAAGAAGGAAAATCCATTTGCCAAGGAGCGCCCCCGCAAACAGAATGGGAATTCCAAACAGGGCGACCAAAATACGCTTTGTCAATTCTTTCGGATTCATCGTCATAATCGTTTAATGAACAAGAATTTTTGATTCTATTGGCTTATCCTATCCACCGTTCTTCACCCGTATTGGTGAGAAAAATGCCTCTATCACCCTCGACTGGACATCTGGTGACACAGATACCGCACCCGATACAAAGAGATTCATCCACATAAGGGAGCAATACTTCCGACTGTTTCCCGTCGATGGTTTTGATGGATTCCTTCCGAAACTTGATAGCCTTGTCCGGCAACGGACAGTGTTCCTCACAAACCATACAATTTTCACCGTAGTACCAAGGAATGCATCTTGTCTTGTCAAAATGTGCTGTACCAATTTTAAGTTGCTTTTTTTCCTCAAGCGATAAAGAAGTGATGGCATGGGTCGGGCAGACCTGACCGCAAAGATTGCAGTTATATTCACAGTATCCGGTTTCGGGGAAAATCATCGGCGTCCAGAGTGCTTCCCAACCCGCTTCCAACCCGGTATATTGAAGTCCTTTGCCGGCTGTGGAACAAACCCGAATGCAGGCACCGCACCGGATGCAATAATCCAGAAATTGATTTTCTTCTCTCGCACCCGGAGGCCGTATCAGTTTTCCTCTTTTTTTCGGATCTGAAAAATGCACCTTGATCAAGGCTGCGGAAAACAAACCGGCCAATCCTGTGCCGAGTATTTTTCTCCGGGTTAAATCAAAGCGAACCGATTTCATTTCACCGCCGAAACCAAAATGAATTGCGTGTTCCGGACAGATGGTCTGGCAGTCCATACAGTTGATGCATTCCAGATTATTCGTGGATTTGAAATCCTTCCCTATCGCATCCATACGGCAATTTTTATAGCATAAGCCACATTCTGTGCACGCCTCCGAAACGTGCCGTCGATACCAGCGCGGTCTTGAAAATAATGCAAGAAGTGCACCCAGAGGGCAAAGATTGCGGCACCAGAATCTTTTCTGAATTATCGTTAGAAACAGGATGAATACAAAAATGACACCGGTGACGACACTTCCTCGGAATGCTGATGCGGACAGAGGAAGTAAAAACATTCTCAGCCCTTCGTTGATTCGGAAAATGATATCTTCAAGAAAATGAAATGAAAAAAGTAAACCGATTAATCCTTCACTAAGGAATACAAATACCGGATAAATAACCGTCACAGTCACACGCGTAAGAAAGGAAATCGGATCGAAAAAACCAGTGAACTGAACAGAAAACAATGCCCCGGCGATAATGAAAATGAGTACACCGAATTTAATCCAGTTGATCTTGTTAGTAAGTGCCTTCCGATTTTTTTTTGAACGGTTTAATAGATGGTCTGATCCGTCAATCGTAGTTCCCAGAGGACAGATCCATCCGCAAAAAAAACGTCCCAGAAATAGCGTCAAAATCAGTAGAACGATTGCCGAAATGCTGACAACAAATGCACGAGCAGATAATGAGGATGCAAGACCGATCAATGGATCGCTACACAGAAAGAAATCTACTGGGAATTTGGATGTGAACGAATAGGCATTAAAAAGAAACAGCAGAAAAAAAATGACGAGAAAAACGATTTGAGAGATCCGTCTGAGAATACGCATGAGCAACCGGATCCTCTAACTGGCAAGACGTACGGTTTCAATATCGATTTTACTCAGGTCGTTTTGTCCCAAACCTCTTGCATGGGCTTTGACGAGAAAAGGAATCTCTTGAGGATTTAAATGAAACAGTGATGCTCCAAAACTGTCCATTGCGACAATGTCTGTCCCAACAGCAACTGTTTTTTTCAGTTGAACATCCGCGATATTTCCGCCGCTGGGACCGTTTCGCAACAGCATTCGGTACGCATCCAGAATGATTAAATCGGAACGAATAAAGGTGTTGAGATCGGTAATTTTTGTGTCGAATTGCCGGTGCAACTGTCCTCGATTTCCACCCAAAAAACCCATTACATTTTTCATAGCCAGAGAAATACCAGCAATACTGTGATGCTTCGCTATGGGTAAATTGATGATTTTATCGGCTTCGAGTACTTCGTCGTATATCTCCCAGGAAGTGATAAGTTCTCCTTCGGGTAGACGTACCTTCCTGAATTTTGGACCATAAACGTGCTGAATATCACCTCCAGAATCTTTCACCGATTTTTCGATGCCGCTTCTTTCATAACAACGTCTGGGTTCGTTCAGTGTGCGATCGAACACTTTGACCTTTTTAGCGCCGGCTTCAAGACACATCCGGATCACTTCGGCGACTATTTCCGGATTGGTCGTTGCGGCCTGTTTCGGTACCCTGTCCCAGGAAATGTTCGGTTTGAGAACGACCGCATCCCCCTTTGATATAAACCGGGACATTCCTCCTGCCGATTCAATAGCCGTTCTGACCAAAGAAGCGGGTTCACCGCCTTCGGCAACTACGATTCCACAAGCGGATTTGCCTGTTTTGCTGAAAATGGAGGTTGAACCGACAAATGCAGTTAACCCGATCCCCGAAACAGTTTTTATAAAATCACGGCGTTCCATGTAATAAAAGATTCTTACCTAATTCGAACTTTGAGGCTTGACTTTTTTCGGCTTGCTGGTGGATGTTTTATCGTTCGATGTTTTTTCCTCTCCCATTACTTCGAATATTAGTTCTTCTCCCTTACATTTAACCAATATGTGGTTTTCATCGTTAAATTTGCCCTTTAATAATTCTTCTGCAATCGGATCTTCAATATATTTTCGAAGAACACGCCGAATCTGTCTGGCCCCGTAAACGGGATCATAGCCCTTATCCGCTAACAATTCTTTGGCCTTCGAGGAAAGCGTGATTTGAATGGAACGTTCTTTCATACTTTCCAGAATGTCGTCCATTGCGATATCGATGATGGATAAAATATCTGACCGTTGTAATGGTTTAAACACAACGATCTCATCAATCCGGTTGATAAATTCAGGATTAAAAAGCTTTTTGGTTTCTTCCATCATGGATGATTTGATTTTATCATAATCAACGATGCTATCATCTGTACCAAATCCGAATCCGCCCTTGTTCACTGAACGTGTACCGAGGTTCGACGTCATGATGAGAATGGTATTTTTAAAATCCACTTTTCTCCCGATACCGTCCGTCAAATGACCTTCATCCAATATCTGCAGTAAAATGTTAAACACATCCGGATGGGCTTTTTCGATTTCGTCCAAAAGCACCACAGAATAAGGGTGTCGTCTTACTTTTTCTGTGAGTTGTCCTCCCTCTTCATAACCGACATATCCCGGAGGAGCGCCGGTCATGCGCGAGACCGCAAACTTTTCCATAAATTCGGACATATCCACACGGATCAGTGCATTTTCATCCTCAAACAGATATTTAGCCAATATTCTGGCAAGATAGGTCTTCCCTACGCCGGTTGGCCCTAGGAAAATAAATGAGCCGATCGGACGGCGCGGATCTCTCAATCCTGCCCGTGTTCTTCGAATTGCCTTGCTGACAATGTCAATCACCTCATCCTGACCGACCACTTTCTCCTTGAGAACATCGGTCATCTTGAGTAATTTGGCCGATTCCGATTGTGCAACTTTCGAAACGGGAATCCCCGTCATCATGGCCACGACCTGCGCGATATCTTCATCGGTCACTTCCGCCAAAATTTCCCCCTCTTCGATCTCCCAGTTTCGTTTCGCGTCTTCGAGTTCTACAGTTAATTTTTTCTCCCTGTCCCGCAAGACAGCAGCTTTTTCAAATTCCTGATTTCGGATCACATTTTCTTTTTCCGTGCGGACCACCTTTAATCTTTCTTCCAGAATGGTCACTTCTTTAGGAACCGAAATATTCGCTAGATGAACTTTAGAGCCAGCTTCATCCATGACATCGATCGCTTTGTCCGGAAGATGCTTGTCGGTAATATACCTGTCCGAAAGACGGACAGCAGACATGATCGCTTCTTCAGTGTATTTGATCCGGTGATGTTTTTCGTAACGGTCTTTCAGACCCGTCAGGATTTTCAGCGTATCTTCAGCCGAGGGAGGATCGACCAGAACCTTCTGAAAACGCCGTTCCAGAGCACCGTCTTTTTCAATGTACTGCCGGTATTCATCCAGCGTGGTGGCGCCAATGCATTGAAGTTCTCCTCGTGCCAGGGCGGGTTTGAACATATTGGAAGCATCCAGCGAACCAGAAGCACCTCCTGCACCGACAATCGTATGCAATTCGTCGATAAAGAGAATGACGTTTTTCGATTTGACCAGTTCGTTCATGATCGCTTTCATGCGTTCTTCGAACTGTCCGCGGTATTTGGTACCGGCCACAATCGCGCCCATATCAAGCGTGACCACCCGTTTGTTGTGAAGAATTCTGGAGACTTTCTTTTCTACGATCCGCATCGCGAGACCTTCCGCAATAGCTGTCTTTCCAACGCCTGGTTCACCAATAAGTACCGGATTGTTCTTTTTTCTTCTTGAAAGAATTTGAGCAACCCGCTGTATCTCCAGTTCCCGGCCGATCACAGGATCCAGTTCTTCCTTGATCGCAAGCTCGGTTAAATCCCTGCCGAAATGATCCAATGCGGGTGTCTGTGACTTGCCTTTGATTTCTTTCGAAACGTTCGATCCTTTCAACACATTTTCAAGTTCGTTCTTAACTGTCTCATAAGTCACATCGTAGCTTTGCAAGACTTGAGCAGCGACACCCTCGGCGTCTCTCAATAATGCCATCAGCAAATGTTCCGTACCGATAATATTGGATTTAAACCGTTCGGCTTCCGCTGCGGCAACGCGTAGTACGCGTTCCGCTCTTTTCGTAAAGGGGATATTCCCCATCGTAATGGTGCCGCCGGTGGATCGTATTGCTTCTTCGATTGATTTCTTTAGATCATCGAGATCAATATCGAGATTTTGAAGTATGTCGATAGCAACTCCACCACCTTCACGAATCAGACCCAATAAAAGATGTTCCGTCCCGATATAATCATGTCCAAGTCGGATTGCTTCTTCTCTTGAAAGTTGAATGACGACCTGAACACGTTGTGAAAAATTATTCCGAATCATAGATGCAATCTCCAGTCTAGGGGTTCATTTCAGTTCAAATAGAGTCTTTCCCGAACTAACGAAGCGCGTTTCATATCCCTTTCGGTTTCAGTTAAATTCTCTCCTGAAATTTTTTGCAAATGGGCAGGTTGACATATCAACATCAGTTCATTCAGTATCTGGTAGTTCCATTGCTGTGTGATTCCCAACGCAACCCCCAATCGTAATGTAGAAACAAAATCTAAAAATTCCATAGAAGAAATCATTTTTGCCTTCATCAGTATTCCGACGACGCGATTCACCTTGTCTTCTATGAAAATCATTTGCTTATTTTTTATCTTCTGTCGTGCTTTTTTTTCTTTGTTGATAAATTTCTTAACAATCGGAACCAACCGATCCAAGATTTCCTGTTCTGTCCAGCCAAGTGTGTATTGATTTGAAATCTGAAAAAAATTACCCGTGATTTGACTACCCTCCCCATAAAAACCGCGAACGGCAATACCTGTCGGTATCAACTCGGCAAAAACTTCATCGATTTCCCGTGTGTAAGTCAATGCCGGAAGATGAATAAATACCGAAAATCGGACGCCTGTACCGACATTGGTCGGACATGCCGTCAAATAGCCAAATTGATCGGAAAATGCATAATTCAGATTTTTTGATAATTCTTCATCCAGTCGATAAATTTCTTGCCAGCCTTTTTTCAAAGAAAAACCCGCTGAAAGAAATTGAATTCTCAGGTGATCTTCCTCGTTGATCATAATATCGGTCGATTCGTCGGTTGCCACCAGCAAACCCCGCGGATTCGATTTCTCTGAAAAATCAAGGCTGATCAGGCGCCTCTCAATAAAAAATTGGTGTTCGTCCGTATCAACCGAAGACATATCAAAATAGTATGTCTGTTTCAGCCGAGTGGTTTCTTCGGCGGCCTGAAGTACTTCTGTGATAACTTCCTGCTGTTCTCGCTCACTCGCCCGATTTACAAACAAATAATTTTGCAAATTTCGAGCCAACCGCACACGACTGCTGATGACTACATCCGAATACTTTCCGTCCATCGACAGCCAGTCCGCCACTTTCTTCGCCATGATGTCAATCACAGGGTTCATGTAAATTTTACTCTCGACCGGTTCCGTTCAATCAAACGAATCCGATCCCTTAACTCGGCCGCCATTTCATAATTTTCATCTTGCACGGCTTCCTTCAGTTTCTTTTTCAGCGTGGGGATCGATTCCTTGGTCTTTTCAATGGTTTGAATATTTGATCCAAAATGTTTGTTGTTGCCGTGGATTCTCCGGAGAAGCACGTTCAATTGACGAGAAAAAGTTTCATAACAATTCGGACAGCCCAGTTTTTCCATTTTTTTAAAATCAGCCCAGGAAAGATGACAGACCGGACAGATCAGTTTTTTATCTTCTTCAGTAACCGATTCTTGGGATTTGGAGATTAAATGTTCGCTGAGCAACGCAACAATAATTTTTCCAAACACTTTGTAAATGTCGATCATCGGATTATCCAAACCTTGTTTCTCCAGACACGTAGTACAAAGATTCAGTGTTTTCTTTTCATCTCCGATAATTTGCGTAAATTTTACCACCGCTTCCCGCTGATGACACTTTTCACAAATCATTTTATAAATTTTACTCTCTGAAGCAAATCTCTGTTCCTCTTGTCGCCTGATTAATCGTTATTAACCTCCCAAAACGATTGTCACATTCCATTTTTGGATTAGTTTTGCGATGAATTTTTAATCTTCCCATCATACAATTCGATAACACGATCCGCCCGTTCAGCCAGTTCCATGTTGTGTGTCACAACCACGAACGTTTTTTGTCTTTCCCGAACGAGTTTCCACATCACATCGTGCAGGATCTGACTGTTGGCCAAATCCAGATTTCCCGATGGTTCATCTGCCAAAATCAAAACGGGATCGGTAATCAGAGATCGGGCAAAAGCAACCCGTTGCTGTTCTCCGCCTGATAATTCCCGAGGTCGGTGGTGCAGCCGATTTTTCAGGCCAACTTCTTCCAACAATCGTTCGGCTTTTGAATAGACTTGATGACTATTATTTCGTGAAATCAAACCAGGAATGGCCACATTTTCCAGTGCAGTAAATTCTGGAAGCAGGTAATGAAATTGAAATATGAATCCAATTGTCTTATTCCGAAAACTGGCCAACTGATTGTCTGTCCTGGTAAACATATCTTTGTTATTAAAAAGAATTTTACCGGTAGTCGGACGGTCCAGAGCTCCCAGAAGATGCAGAAAGGTGCTCTTACCCGCCCCCGAGTGGCCGGTGATTGCCAGGATTTCACCTTCGTATACCTCTAAATCGATTCCTTTGAGCACCTTCAATTCGGATGATTTTCCCATTGGATAATTTTTATGAATACGTTGAATAGAAAGTATTCGTTTTTTTGTGGATGGAATCATATTATCCGCTTTCCATTTCACTCGTATCGAATTGCTTCAACCGGATCCAGTTTGGATGCCTTTCTGGCTGGATAAATCGCCGCGAGCAAACAGATTAGTATAGCCGCAATGCCAATAAAAACAAAATCCGAAACTTGCATTTTTACAGGTAGTATGCTGATAAAGTATACATCACCGGGTAGTTTGATGGTCGGCAGAGGCTTGTTGATCAACGGCAAAATAATTTTATCCCCGTTTTCCTGCCAGAAACACAAACCGAAACCAATCACCAATCCAAAAAAAGTTCCAACGATTCCCACAACAATGCCTTCGTACAAAAAAATTCTCATGATGCTCCTGGCGGTGGCCCCCATGGATTTCAAAATTCCAATTTCTTTGGTCTTTTCCATGACGACCATAATCAAAGTACTAATGATATTGAAGGCCGCCACAAGAATGATTAGACAGAGAATGATAAACATCGCCCATTTTTCAAGCTGCATCCAGGAAAACAAATTCTTCCTCATATCGAACCACGTCAGGGCATAATAGGGAAAGCCCAGACGTTTATCAATCCCTTCGACTACTTGACTGGCTTTGTAGAGATCATCCAGGCGGATTTCAATACCTGAGACCCTTTTCCCCATACGAAACAATTCCTGGGCCGATTCCAGGGAAATATAAACATAGGCATTGTCATATTCGTACATACCAGACTCAAAAAATCCCGTGACGACGAATTGTTTTACCGGGGGCATCTGAAACATCGAATGCACACCGGTCGGACTGATTAAAACCACTTTGTCCCCGATATCGATCATCAAACGATCCGCTAAAAACCGACCAACCACAATTCCCGGTAAAGGTCTTTCCCCCTCTCCTGTTTCGACCATTCCCAGTTCCAGTCTACCGTAAATGATATTTTTGTGCAGATCTGAAACATCACCCACAGTTTTCTGATCGGCACCACGAACGATGACGCCGTCATTCCGATCACCAGCGCGGATCATACCCTTGTCTAAAATATAAGGCGACATACCGATAATGTGCGGAATGCCCCGAATTCTTCCCATGATTTCGGTATAATCGTCAATGCCCTGGTCGTGATACGTTCGCAAACGAATATGCGTGTCGAATCCGATGATTCTCGAACGAACTTCCGATTCGAAACCATTCATCACGGACAGAACAATGATCAAAGCAGCCACGCCAATGGCAACACCCAAAATCGAAATATAGGTAATCAGATTGATAAATCCGGTTTTGCTTCTGGATTTTAAATAACGGCGGGCGATAAACAATTCGTAAGACGGATGAAACATCATTCATCTTCTTTCTGCGAATGAGAAATATTCTCCTTTTTCATCTGTGGAAACAAAATCACGTCCCGAATCGACGGCGTATTAGTCAGCAGCATGACCAGCCGGTCGATTCCGATTCCCAGTCCAGCAGTCGGCGGCATACCGTATTCGAGTGCACGAATATAATCTTCGTCGATGGTCATGGCTTCCTCGTCCCCTTTTGCCCTGAGTTTGGTCTGCTCTTCCAGCCTTTCCCGCTGATCCACGGGATCGTTCAATTCGCTGAAGGCATTGCACAACTCCGTGCCGGCCACGATGACTTCGAAACGCTCGACCAGCCCGGGCATGGAACGGTGTTTTTTCGCCAGCGGAGAGATTTCAACTGGATAATCAATAATAAATGTCGGCTGAATCATTTTGGGTTCGACATATTCGCTGAAAATTTTATCGTAGACTTTTCCTTTTTCGAAAGGAGCATCGATATCCAGATGCAGTGCTTTTACGATGGCTTTTAATTCATCCTCACTTTTTCCGTAGAGATCGTGACCCGTATATTTTTGAATTGCATCAAAGAAAGTGATTCTTTGCCAGGGAGATTTGAAATCGAGTTTTTGATCTTTGTACATCAGCTCGGTATTGCCAAGGACTTCCATGCAAATCGTTCCTAGCATTTCTTCGACAAGTCGCATCATGAATTCATAATCTTCGTATGCTACATAGAGTTCCATCATCGTAAATTCGGGGTTGTGATCCCGATCCATGCCTTCATTTCTGAAATTTTTTGCGATTTCAAACACACCGTCAAATCCGCCCACGACGAGCCGTTTGAGAAAGAGCTCGTCTGCAATGCGCAGGAACAGATCCGTATCCAAAACATTGTGATGGGTCACAAAAGGTTTAGCGAACGCACCTCCGTAAAGCGTCTGCAGCACGGGCGTTTCGACTTCGACATATTCTTTCGATTCCAAAAATTTTCTCATGGACGCAATGATTTTGGATCGCTTAATAAAAATCTCTTTCACATCGGGATTGACCACAAGATCAACGTACCGCTGCCGGTACCTGGTTTCGACATCCTTGAATGCGTCATAGATAATTTTTTCATCGTCCTGTATTTTCTCTTTTACAATGGGCAATGGTCTTAAGTTTTTGGAAAGCAATTGGATTTCCCGGACGATGACAGTCACCTCTCCCGTTCTGGTTTTGAATACTTCACCTACAATACCGACAAAATCACCGATATCCAGAGCTTTGAACAATTCATATCCATTGTCTTTGACTTCTTCCTGTTTGATGTAAATTTGAATTCTTCCGGTACGATCCATCAAATGGCCGAAACTTGCCTTTCCCATCCGGCGGATCGACATCAAACGCCCGGCAATGGAAATCTTGAACGGTTCTTCCTTGTGCTTGCCGAATGACTCGATTACTTCCTGGACCAAATGGGTTCTGGGATAAGTGTAGGCATACGGTACAATATCCAGTTCTTGTATCCTCTGCAGCTTTTCCATCCGCTGTTTGATCAGCATGTCTATCGGATCCAACTAGAAATCTCCTTAAAAAATTCTCATGGCTATATCGTTTAATCAATCAAATTTTTACAATATATCAAATAATTTCATTTTAAGCAATTTAAAATATGATGTTACAACTTGATTTTGCCTTTCCTGAAAAATTCATACAAAAAACGCCCGCGAACGGGCATTGCTGGCCGAACATTTTTTAATCCTACAGAATCACCCGCCGAATTCCAGCAGATAGGTCTTGATAAACTCATCCAGTTCTCCATCCATGACCGACTGTACATTGGAGGTCTCCACATTGGTCCGGTGATCTTTGACCATATTGTAAGGATGAAACACATAGGAACGAATCTGGCTGCCCCAGGCAATCTCTTTTTTTTGATTTTCGATATCCTTAAGTTTTTTTTCTTCTTCTTCTTTCTGGCGCTGATACAGTCTGGACATCAGAATTTTCATGGCATTGGCTTTGTTTTGGTGCTGAGATCGCTCATTTTGACACTGAACCACGATTCCGGTCGGAATATGCGTGATGCGGATCGCCGAACTGGTTTTGTTCACGTGCTGCCCGCCGGCACCGGAAGCGCGGTATGTATCGATTCTCAAATCATTCGGATCCACAGAAACTTCGATGTTTTCTTCGATTTCCGGATAAACAAAGACAGATGCAAAAGAAGTGTGGCGTCGCTTGTTGGCATCGAACGGGGAAATTCGCACCAGTCGATGTACGCCCGCTTCGGCTTTAAGATAACCGTATGCGTACTCCCCCTGGATCTCCATTGTGGCGCTTTTGATGCCCGCTTCCTCTCCGGTCTGCAGATCCAAAACATCGGTTGCGAATCCTTGTTTCTGGGCATAGCGCAGATACATTCGAAACAGCATTTCGGCCCAGTCATGGGATTCGGTTCCTCCTGCCCCGGGATGAATGGTAAGGATTGCATTCTTGATATCATCGTCATGACCGAGCATTTGCCTCAATTCAAGATTTTCGATTAGCGTTTCTGTTTGTCCCAGTTCACCAGAGATTTCATTGAAGGTTTTTTCGTCGTTCTCTTCCCGGGCCAAATCGAACAGAATCGCGAGTTCTTCGATTTTATTGTGTATCGTATCCCAGTCGTTCGTCCAGGACTTTTCAGCGGTTAATTTTTTCAATATTTCCTGGGCTTTTTCATTGTCATCCCAAAAATCGGGTTCCGAGCTTTGTTTCTCCAATTCCTCTATTCTTTTCTTTCGATTGTCAATGTCAAAGATGCCTCCGCAATTGCAGAGTTTTCTCTTTCATGGAATTCAATCGTGTTTTCAATTCATCAAACATCTGTTCCCTCTGTTTACTATCGATTATGATACATTGCAGGAAGAGTAATTTCACCCTGAATGGCGGATGTGGCTACCGTTGCCGGACTGGCAAGATAGACTTCCGCATTCGGAGAACCCATTCGCCCCTTGAAATTCCGATTTGTCGTTGCAATGCAGGTTTCCCCATCGGCCAGTATGCCCTGATGTGCGCCCAGACAGGGTCCGCATCCGCTGTTGCAAATCACGCATCCTGCATTGATGAAAATTGGCATCAATCCTTTTTCGATCATCTGTTTGTAGATGGTCATCGAAGCCGGAATGACAAGCATGCGAACATTTTGATGGACGTGCTTGCCTCGAAGTATATTGGCAGCAATTTCCAAATCGTCCAGCCGTCCATTGGTGCATGAACCCAAAAATGCCTGATGAATTGTTTTGCCTTTCACTTCGTTCACCGACTTGACATGATCAACCTGATGTGGACAGGCAATCTGCGGTTCAAGCGTATCTACGTTAATCTCATGCTCTGAGAAATAATCGGCTCCTTCGTCTGCCAATATCCTCTTATAGGCGCTGGTTGTATGGTTTTTTAAATATTTTTCAGTTACTTTGTCCTGTGGAACAAAGGCACATTTTGCCCCCATTTCCATGGATAAATTGGTCAGTGTGATGCGTTCCGAAATCGACATGGCTTGGATCGCTGATCCTACAAATTCGACGGATTGATAATTGGCGCCGTCTGCTTTTAACATGCCAATAATAAACAAAATAAGATCTTTTGCATATACTCCCGGCCGAAACCACCCAGTAACCGTGATTTTGATCGATTCAGGCACTCTGAGCCAGATTTTACCAATTGCCCATATACTGGCCATCTCTGTGGCTCCGATTCCTGCTGAGAAGGCTCCCAGGCTGCCATAGGACGTGGTGTGGGAATCGGTCCCGAGAATCAGGGTTCCGGGCAGCGCATACCCCTTTTCAATCATAACCTGATGGCAGATTCCTGTCTGGATATCATAAAATTTTTCAATTTTTTGATACTGGACGAACTCACGGATCATTTTATGTGCATTGGCGGTTTTCACTGATTCTGCCGGAACGCGATGGTCCAGTATAATCACAATTTTTTCCGGATTCCAGACTTTTTCAACCCCAATCTTCCGAAACTGTTTGATCACCAGACCGGCATTGTCGTGCGACATCACCCGGTCTGGCTCGACCTCGACAATTTCCCCAACCTGGACAAAATCCCGATTGGCCTTATCGGCTAAAATTTTCTGAGCGAGTGTTTGTTTCATTTATATCGAACATTCCTTTTTTGCATTTTCCAGCATTTCAACCGTGATATCCTGATCGATAAACGAAGATTTGACGATTTGTCGATCCTTCCAGAAATAGATGCGCGGCACCCGTCTTCCTATGGTGCAGAACGTCTCATAAGAGATGCTTTGATTCCAGATTGCCATTTCATCCGCGGAAATCTCCATGTTTCCCTGTTTTCCCAACAGAACGACTTCGTCCTCCACACGAACATCAGGAACATCGGAAAGCAGAACCATCGTATTGTCCATGCAGATGTCCCCGACAGTGGGCACCTTCTGATTATGTACGATCACCTCGGCATGATGGGTCATTCGTTTGCTGTATCCGTCGTGGTATCCCAATGGAATCACGCCGATTTTTTCCTCTTTCTCTGCAATCCAGTTTCTTCCGTAACTGACACTTCCGCCTTTAGGAATGATTTTGACAGTGACAATTCGGGATTTCCAGGTCATGGCAGGATTGACTTTCAAAGGATGAACCATTTCTCTGGATGGATAAACACCATACATGATAAGACCGCATCGAACCGCATCGTAATGCGCTTCGGGGAAATGAATCGTCCCGCCGCTGTTACAGATGTGCCAGAGAGGAGCATGAATATTTTTCTGACTGAACCGATCCCGCAATTCCTGAAAACGGCGGATCTGTCCTTGTGCATAAGTTTTATCCAGTCTTTCCGAAGTGGCTAAATGTGAGAATATTCCTTCAACACGAATATGCGGACATTCGGAAATCGCGTTCCAGAGTTCCTGAACCTCTTCTGGATAAATCCCCAATCTACCCATGCCCGTGTCAACTTTGATATGAACCCGTATTTTTTTATTGTGTTTTTTGCCTGCATTTTCCAGTGAATGCACTATCTCCCGATTCTGAACGCATTGGATGAGGTCGTATTGTGCGATCAGATTAGTTTGATTTTCGAAACATCCTCCCAAAACAAAAACATCGGATTGAATCCCCCCTTCTCTCAGTTCGATACCTTCCTGCGGTGATCCCACACCCAAAATATCGGCACCTCCCTTTAGGCAGGCCCACGAAGTAGCGACCGCACCGTGTCCGTATCCATTGGCCTTGACTACCGCCAACAAACGGACGTTTTTGCCGATCCACTTTTTGATCGCCTGTACATTGTGAACAATCTGATCCAGACGAATTTCAACCCAGGAAGGCCAGGTTGCATTCATCTTTCTATTCTCCGTAATGCTATGGATTTCATCGTAACAGTTCTTCCAGTTGAATCGAACGGTCTGTTTTTTCGTCTTTATATTTAATGATAATCGGGCAATAAATCGAAAGATGCCACTCCTTGCCTTTTCCTTTTGTGATCGGTCTCGAACCGGGGATCACAACGGCATTTTCCGGAATGACAAGCGGATTGTCATCGGATTTTTTGTAAATCGCATTTCTAATTAAATCGTACACCGGTGTGGATCCTGTCAGAACCGTTCCGGCGCCAATGACAGCACCTTTCTGAACAACCGTTCCCTCGTAAATCCCGCAATTGCCACCTATCAACACATCATCCTCAATAATAACTGGGAGTGCACCAATCGGTTCCAGAACACCGCCGATCTGGGCGGCCGCGCTGAGATGGACCCGTTTTCCGATCTGTGCGCAGGAACCGACCAGGGCGTGCGAATCGATCATGGTCCCTTCATCGACATAGGCGCCAACATTGATGTACATCGGCGGCATGCAGGTCACGTTTTTGCCGACATAGCATCCGTCCCGAACAGACGATCCCCCGGGAACAATACGAACCTGATCTTCGATTTTGATCGATTTTAACGGATAGGTATGCTTGTCAAAATAGAGGAAATTTTGATTGATTGAAACATCACTCAACACGCCGATTTTGAATCCCAACAAAATGCCTTTTTTCACCCAGTGATTCACCACCCAGTGATCGCCCTTTTTCTCGGCAGCGCGTGCTTCCCCGGTATTCAATCGCATTTTAAATTGATTAAATATCTTTTCAGTTTGAACCGGATCGATTTTCTCATCGCGTCGATCAAACAGTGCTTCGATTTCATTTTGCAGATTCATCCGTTCATCCTGTTCAAATCAAATTCAAATCAGTCAAGACTTTTTTCATCTTTTCCTTATTGAGTGGAGACATAGGAACGAGGGGAAGCCGATAATTCTCTTCGATCATTCCCATTTTGGACAGAGCAAATTTAACGGGAATGGGATTCACTTCCAGGAAATTGGATTTCATCAAAAGATAAATGCGCTTCTGCATTTTTCTCGCTTCTTCAAATTTTCCTTCCAGACACCGATGAACAAATTGAGTCATCAATCCGGGAATTTCATTGGAGGCCACAGAGATAAGACCCTTGCCGCCCAGAGCGATCAAAGGGAGCGTATTGGCATCGTCGCCGGAAAGCATAATGAAATCTTCGGGATAGATCATGGCCTGGTCACTGATCTGGCTAATATCACCCGTGGCTTCCTTGATTCCAACGATATTTTCGATTTGGGAAAGCCGAAGCACGGTTTCGGGAAGCATATTCGTATTGGTACGCGGAGGCACATTGTACAGGAAAATGGGAACTTGAATGCTTTCAGCGATGGCTTTGAAATGCTGGTACAATCCTTCCTGATTGGGTTTGTTGTAATAGGGAGTCACAGAAAGCAATCCATCTACACCTAACTTTTCAACTTCCCTGGCCATCGCAATAACTTTTTTTGTATTGTATCCTCCGGCACCTGCAATGACCGGCACTTTTCCTTTGGCAATATTTTTGACGATTTCAATGACACGAAGGTGTTCCTCAAGATTCAATGTGGCACTCTCCCCGGTCGATCCGCAGGGAACGAGAAAATCGATTCCTTCTTTCAGTTGATATTCGACCAGCCGGATCAAAGCCTCTTCATCAAGCTGTTGATTCGCTTTAAAGGGCGTGACCAGAGCTGTGCCGCATCCTTTTAAATTTTTAATGGTTGGCATCTATTTAAATCTCCATTCTTGATTCAAAATATCATCCAAAACATCTTCAAACGCATAAAAACCTTTTCGATTCTGTATCCATTTGGCAGCTAAAAGTGCTCCCTCGGCAAGTCCTTCCCTGTTCCGGGCGTTGTGTTCTAATTTCACCGTATCGACTTTCGAATCGAAACTTACCTGATGCATCCCGGGCACATAACCGGCCCGAACACTGGTCACAGGAATTTCCTTCTTCTTGTAATGGGCTTGAACGATTTGCTTGAGATTACGCGCTGTTCCCGAAGGAGCATCTTTTTTAATTTTATGATGCGCTTCCTCGATGAATGGATCATAGTTTTCGAAAGCAGAAAAAAGAGAAGCGGCCTTCTTGACAATTTTATAAAAGAGATTGACCCCCAATGAAAAATTGGCTGCATAGACCAAACCGATTTGATGATCCTCGACGATCTTTTTAACTTTGTTGATTTGATCGTGCCAGCCTGTCGTGCCGACAACCATATTGAGAGACAATGCCGCGCCTTTTTGAATATTCTCAACGACCGCATCAGGTACCGTAAAATCGATCAAAACGGACACGCCTTTTAAAACAGTGCGTGTGGATGAATTTATCGTCAAAGGCTGTTTATCCCAAAACCGTGCGACCACTTCGATATTTTGCCGGAGTGCCGTTTCCTCGACCATCTTCCCCATCTGTCCGTAACCAACCAACGCAATCTTCATCTTCTTACTCTCTCTATTCGAAAATGATTGGATCAAGTGTTTTGAAAAAATAAGCGTGAAGTTTTCCCATCGTATTTTTCAGATCGTTTTCATCAATCACAATCGTGAAATTGATCGGGGAGATTTTACTGGAAATCAAATCCACGGATTGGCTTTTTAGAATTTTAAAGATGATGCCAGTCAGATCATGACAGTTCTTCAAATTTTCACCGACAAGTGTCACAGTAGCTTTTCTCTCTTCCAGCTTGACTTTTCCCAGACGCTTTAATCGAGATACCAACGACTCCAGGTGGATCGTATTCTCGACAACCATCGTTACACTGTTTTTAGAGATTTGGAAAATTTTCGGATCGATATTCGATTTTTCCAAAAATTTAAACAGAGCCGTCACAAAATCCACTTTCGTCGAATCCGGTTCGGGATTGATGTGAACAAGTGTCAATCCAGATTTACATGAAATCGATTTGACAAGATTGTTGCATGATGTGGATTTTGCGGTCACTTCGGTTCCTGATTTCTCCGGGGATTTGGAATTATAAATATGTACCGGAATATTGGCCTGACGGGCCGGTGCCACGGCCCGGCTGTAAAATACCCTGGCACCAAAACAGGTCAACTCCTCGACCTCGTCAAACGAAATTGTTTTTACGGTTTTGGCAGTGGGAATTATGTCTGGGTCGGCCGTCATAATTCCGGACACATTTTTCCAAATCTGAATCTCCGATGCAGAAAGCGCGGCCGCAGCCAGACAGGCCGTCAGATCCGAACCTTCAAATCCGAGAGTGGTGGTAATCCCCTTCGTTGTCGAACCAATAAATCCCTGAATGACTGGGATCGAACCTTCCTGTATTTTTGGTAAAACAGAGTGACGAATTTTTTTATAAGTCGATTCCGTATTGGGCATTGCATTCGTATAATTATCATCTGTAACAATCAGTTTTCGGGCATCCATTAAGGTACTTTTCATGTTTCTCGCATTCAATACAGCAGAAATGATTGCCGTCGAAATTAACTCTCCGTAGGCAAGAAACTTGTCCTGTGCTCTCGGCGTCAATTCCTGCAAAACGGAGAGTCCATCTAACAATTTCTGCAGTTCCTGAAAATATCCCGCAATCATTTTCTCGGTGGATGTCCGCCAGGAATCTGAAATCAGCGAATCGATCAAATTAAAATGGTAATGGTGAATTTCTTCGAGCCTTTTCTTTGCTTCTTTCAAATTTCCACATGCGGACAACTTTGCAGCATCCAGCAAATTGCGTGTGGTCTTTCCCATGGCAGAATTGACTACAACAGGATGTTTGGCGAGATGTTTCCGTATAATCTCAATGACATTTTCGACGGATGATACATCGGTAAGCGACATACCGCCAAACTTCATCACAATCATTTGTGATCCTTTAGCAACCGTTTTACGATGTCCGAATAAATGGTGATAGCTCTTTTCAACTCGCTTTTTTTAATCCGTTCATTTGAAGTATGTGCATTCAGTATCGAACCCGGCCCGATCAATATCGGTTTTCCCCAATTCGACAGATACGGAATGTCTGTCGTAAAAGCAGCAACCATAGTTTTAAATCCTTTGAGTGTTTCCAGCAAAACCGGTTCGCATCCAGAAATGTACTGTATCTTCGCCCGATTCCGTACAATCGATTTGATTCTTCTCTTTATATCCTGAAGACTGGAAACTACCCTGAACATCAATTGTGCACTGGCAGTATCCGGAATGACATTGGCCTGTGTTCCGCCTGAAATGGTGCCAATATTAAAAGTCGTTTCGCCCAGTATTTCGTGTTTGGGAAATTCCTTATTTTGAAAATCCTGTAGAATATCCAATATTTTTAAAATAGCGGATACGCCTTCTTCCGGGTAGGCAGAATGGGCGGCCATTCCTTCGGTTCGTATTTGAACTCGTAAAGAACCCTTGGAACCAAGTGCCATTTTATTCTCAGTCGGCTCACCGTTGATCAAAAACCGGCAATGATTCTTTAACTGGTTCGCCCTTGAAGCGCCGTCACTCGTTCCCTCCTCCCCTACAACAAAAAGCAGACCGAAATTATTAAAACCTTCTTTAAGCAACTTTTCACCTGCCTTGATCTGTGCTGCAATAATTCCTTTAGCATCACAAGCTCCCCGTCCATAAATATATTCATCATCTTCTGACGGAGAAATAAACGGATAAACCGTATCCATGTGGGTAGACAAGACTACCGTAGGATTTCCTCTTTGTGCAAAAAGATTAAACCGTCCCTCGGTCACTTCCTGTAGCTGTACATCAAATCCCAGTTTGCTGATATAATCAAAAAGAAATTGGGAAATTTCCTTCTCTTCTCCGATTGGAGATTGGAGATTCATGAGAAATTTGGTCAATTCAAAGAGTTTCAAAAATCACCATCGCGTTGTTCTATATTTTGCAATCAAAAAATGAATCAGATAAAATTAAAGAAATCAATCTGAAAAGTCAAGGAGGATTGAAGATTCCCCGCCGCAAGCAACGGGGAATCTTCATCTGTAAGATAAGGTTATTATATTCGCTCGCTTACTCCGAGGCAAGCCTCGGAGAATACGCTCGCTGATCAGATTCAAAAGAGATTTATATCAACTATTTATTTTTAGCATGCGTCTCAAGCAGGATACAACTCACTGTCAACTATTATCGACAATCACGATAATTTGTTCCCCTTCGAATAGATGGTTGTATTATTGTTAATCTTTAAAATTAAAAAGGTTATAGCCTATTAATAATCTTATTAAATTTATTGGCATAATTATTGACCGTTCATATGATGAAATTCGTTTTCTCCTTCTACCTCTCCCCTTATGAAAGGCCCGGGGTTGTTGCCCGGGCTATTTTATATGAAGATATCGAATTTGTTCAATCGATCCAGTATAAAATTCTTCCGCAGTGCTCACATGTGAAAATTTCTTCTTCGTTTCGTCCGGGCACGATGTATGAAGTCGGCAGCCGGGCAAAACATCCAAGACAGGTCTCATTCTGAACGGGAACAATAGGACGTTTGTAACGCTTGCACAATCGGCGGTAAGTTCGAATATATTCGATTTTAATTTTTTTTTCAAGTTCATCTTGAATCGCAAGAAGTTTCTCCCTGCCTTTCACTGAAAAGCCCATTTTTTTATCCTCTTCTTCCCCTTCCGCCAACATAATATTTAAATCTTGATACACGACCAATAATTCCAATTGTGTTTTAGTCATTCTGATTTTCCTCTTACCTACGTTCAATATTCGAAATAATCGTCATCACAATTAAATTTTTATTGATTGAAAACTTCAACAAAACTCTGAAAATCTTTGGCTTTTAACAGCTTGTGTCTGTATTTGGCATCTCTGACAATTTCAACGATCTTGCCAAGAATCGGCAGATATAAATTTGTTTCCTCCTGCGGAGGTGCCACAATCATAAAAAAGAGATGGACTTTCTTTTTATCGATGGCTTCATACTCGATACCACTCTTTGATAATCCCACGACAATATGGATGGTCGAAACGGCCAAAGTGCGGCAATGAGGTATAGCAATTCCCTTTCCGATGCCGGTACTTCCCAGTGTTTCCCTTCTTTTTAAAGTTTCCAGAAGAATCATCTTGTTCTTAACAAACGTTTTTTGAATTAAAGGCTCAATTAATTCGGCGAGTACCTTCTCTTTTGAATTGGCTTTTAAATCTCCTATAAAAAGGTCTTCGTTGAAGTATTTTAACAAAGTATGTGCATTCATTCCTCCTCCGATACATCATAAGAATTTTTTCAATTTTTTCTTTTTAAGATCTTCAACCACCTTCTTTACATCTTCGACCCTTTCTCGTTTACAAATCAAAATTGCACTTCCATCCTGAACAACGACGACATCTTCCAGTCCCAAAACAGCGATCACACCTTTTGATGCGGAAACATATGAGTTTTTGGTATCCAGGAGCACCGCACTTCCCTGAATGACATTGCCATCCTTATCTTTCGGCCCCAATTTGTATACCTGTTCCCAGCTTCCCAAATCATTCCAGTCAAAAGTTCCACGAATCATATTGACATTTTTTGCCTTTTCCATGATTCCGTAATCGATGGACATTGCCGTCATTCTTTGATAAATACGTTTCAACTTGTCTTTATAGTCTGGTTTATTGCTGAATTTTTGAATTTCCATCAACTGACCATAGAGATTGGGAAGAAACTTTCTCATCTGTTCGAACAGTACGGAAACTTTAAAAATAAATATACCGCTGTTCCAAAAGAAATCACCGCTTTCCAAAAATCTCTTGGCAGTAGCAAAATTGGGTTTTTCCGCAAATGTTTTGATCCGATAGCTCTCAGCCGTGCCTGCGGATTCAATTTTGTTATCCACCTGAATATATCCGTATCCTGTGGATGGTTGATTCGGTGTGATACCGATAGTCACCATTGCATTGTTAGTTTCGGCCAAATGTATGCCGGTCTCGATGGATTGCTGAAACCGGGACTTTTTCTGAACAAGATGATCCGCTGGTGAAACCACAACGATTGCATAGGGATCTTTTTTTTGAATGGTAAGTGCCGCGAGGCCGATACACGGAGCCGTATTCTTTCCTACGGGTTCATAGATGATGTTTTCTTCCGGGACTTTCAGGGAATGTTTTTTTAAGATTTCTTTCTGATTTTCTTTCCCGACAATATAGATATCTTTCCAGTTGATAAACGAATTAAAGCGCATCAATGTATATTCGATGAGCGTTCGTTTTCCGTAAATGGTCAAAAACTGTTTTGCTTTCTCTTCACGACTTCTGGGCCAAAAACGCGTTCCAGATCCCCCTGCCATAATGATGCAATACATAATTTTTCCTGTCTTTATAATATTTTCCGGATTGGAGTATCCGATTCAATTTCTTTCAACAATTCCCGAAAGACAACCCATGCTTTATTGTGAAGTTTCTGAATATCATCCCGGTTCTCGATAACAATATCGGCCCGTTTCTTTTTTTCATCGACATTCCATTGCATACGCATACGATCAACGATCTCTTCCCTGCTCCATTTTCTCGTTTTTTTCAGCCACTCACAACGTTTTTCGATAGGAGCATCAACGACTATGATTTTGTCACATTCTTTATCCATTCCGGATTCAAACAATGTGGCCATGTCGATCCCAATAAGCTTTGAAGATTGGTTCTTGATCAGTAACCGAATTTTATTTTGTATCACCTGATTCAGGGGAATTTGCATGATTTGATTGAGCCGATCCAATGTGGTCTGATCCGCAAATACTTTTTGTCCGAGAACATTTCGTTTTAATTCACCAGCACTGGTAAAAATCGAATCTCCAAAAACCATTTTCAATTTTTGACGAATCTCTCTGTTTTCATTTACCAGCTTTCTCGAAATATCATCCGCGTCAATAACTGGTATATGCAGCCGGCGTAATCCATTTGAAAATTCAGTTTTGCCGGATCCGACACCTCCTGTGATTCCCAAAATCAGAGGCGTCTTCATTTTTTCGATCCTTGATAGATTGGATTGCTGTAACCATTCGGAAAATTTTCGAGTTGTTTAAAAGACAATTAAACTGCCTGTTCTATTTGAATTATTTAAAATTATAATTCTTCTTGGGTAAACGATACGCCAAATCCACAATCATTTCTTCCGCTTCATCCAAATCGATCACATGTTCTGCCACCAGTTCCGCAAGATATCTGGCATCGATACGACGGGCGAGATCATGCCGTGCCGGTATGGACGGAAAAGCACGCGTATCGTCGTTGAATCCGACCGTGTTGTAAATCCCTGCAGTTTCGGTGGTCATCCTGCGAAACCGGAGCATTCCTTCCCGACTGTCATTGAACCACCATGCCGGTCCCAGTTTCATCGCCGGATAATGCCCGGCCAGAGGAGCCAGTTCTCTCGAATAGACAGATTCATCTATGGTAAAAACAATGAGATTTAAATTGGCATGATTCCCGTATTTGTTGAGGAGTGGTTTCAGATTATTGACATAATTCGTCGAAACAGGAATATCGCATCCCTTATCCGGTCCGAAGCGATCCATGATCTTTTTATTATGATTTCTATAAACACCGGCATGGATTTGCATGGTCATTCCATCTTCGATACTCATTCTCGCCATTTCCATAAGCATGTGTCCAGTAAACCTTTTGGCATCGTCAGGAATGACTTTACTTTTTTGCGCCTTGCTAAAAAGGCGTTCTGCTTCCGATTGATTCAGATCGACGGTATATGCAGAATAGACGCCGTGATCCGTGGAAGTGGCGCCCATTTCCTTGAAAAAACCTCTCCGTTTCTCAAGCGCCTCAATATACCCTCGATAGGTTGAACAATCGATTCCGCTGATCTCCGACAACTTATCAATATTCTTTCGCCAATTTCTATTCATTATATCGATCGAGCGATCCGGACGAAAGGCGGGAATAATCTTTCCATCCCATCCGCTTTTTCGGATTTTTTGATGAGCCTCGAGCGTATCTTCGGGTGCATCGGTTGTGCTTAATATTTCGATATTAAAACGTTTGAACATCTCCCTGGGATGATTTTCCTGTTTTTTTAATACTTCACAAATCTGATCATAAATTTCCATGGCCGTGTTACTGTTCAATCGTTTTTTGACTCCGAACACATCGTGCATCTCGTGTTTCAACCACATGCCGGTCGGCGTTCCTCGGAAAAGATAAAAATGATCGGCCACGCTCTGCCAGATTTTCCGTGGATCTTTCTCTGTTTCACCTCCGTCAATTCGTGGAATTCCCAGCGATTCCATGGAAACACCCTGTGAATAGAACATTCTGAAGAGGTAGTGATCCGGAATGACAAGCAATTCCGTGGGATCGGGAAAAGGTTTGTTTTCTGTAAACAAATCCGGATTAACATGCCCGTGCGGACAAATCAACGGGAGAGCTTTGACTTTTGAATAAAGCTGCCGGGCGATTCTTTTTTCTTTTGGATTGGAACTGAAATAACGGTCGCTATGCAGATTTAAGTTGTCTTTCATTGGCCAATCTTTCTTGTGTTAAACTGAAGTATACCAGTAATAAAAACAGGGACAAAAATAACGGCAGGATATTGTAACAATCGAATGACAAGTGTGTTTCAGCAAGATTAAACTTTGACTCAAAAATTGTGTGGTATCCATTTTTAGAACCACTATAAAATCCGATTTTTTCAGCTAAAAGTCAAGTTGATTTTTATGAATTAAACGACAAAATCGAATCCGCTTTTCCCAGTTGTCAAAAATATTCGCATTTATCTTGACAATCGATTGTGAGCCTTTTATATTGTTTCAATTAATAATAGGGGAAAATCATGGGATTCAATTGCGGCTTGGTTGGTTTGCCCAATGCCGGAAAATCGACCATCTTCAATGCAATCACCAATCTCGGCGTAGAAGCATCTGCCTATCCGTTTTGCACAATCGGACCGCATACGGGCATTGTTTTGCTCGATGACGTTCACTTGGATTCGGTCCATGAATTGATCGGTTCGGCAAAAAAAACACCGACCACTCTGGAATTTGTCGATATTGCCGGCCTGGTCAAAGGTGCCAGCAAAGGCGAAGGATTGGGAAATCAGTTCCTTTCCCACATCGGAAGCGTCGATGCCATTGCCCACGTCGTGCGTTGTTTTGAAGATGAAAATGTTTCCCACCCTTATGGAGATCTGGATCCGGTGAGAGACGCCCGAACCGTCACTGCCGAATTGATTCTCAAAGATATCGAAATCGTTGAAAGGCGTTTGTTGAAAGTTCGGACTTCTGCAAAAAGCGGAGAGCCGCAGGCCAGAAAAATCGCAGCCGCCCTGGAACCGATACTGGAATCCCTTTCATCCGAAAAAGAAATTCGTCATTTGTTCCTTGATGAAGTTCAAAATAGTCTAATTCGGGAAACGAATTTACTGACCGCCAAACCCGTTATTTTCATTGCTAATGTTGATGAGACCCATCTCAAAGAAAGCCCACTTGTCCAGTCGCTTTCCGAACATGCCCATCAGGTTCAAGCACCCTGTGTACCATTCTGCGGCAAAGCACAGTCTGAAATCGCCGAACTGGATCAGAAAGATCAATTGGAATTTTTACAGGCCATGGGTCTGGATGAAACCGGACTACAAAAAATTGTGAAAGCGGGATACGAGGTTTTGGATTTAATTACATTCTTCACAGCCAATGAGAAAGAGGCTCACGCCTGGACCATTCCAGCAGGAACTCCCGTGCAGAAAGCTGCTGGAAAAGTGCATACCGATTTTGAAAAGAGATTCATCAAAGCGGATGTGATCAAAGTCGAAGACTTAAAACAGCACGGTTCGACCAAAATCTTGCACGATCTGGGTCTTGTGGCCGTTCACGGGAAAGATTATATTGTCGAAGATGGAGATTTGATCCTGTTTCACATACGTTAAAGTTTCTTCTTTCTTCTAAATTATCCTCAATAGATTATTGTTCAATCCAAATATATTTATTATCAAATGTTGACCTTGCCATAAAATTTATGCTATCTTTTTTATTGAAACAAAGATATTTATAATGTACAACAATATATAAATTTATTGATTCATAATTTGTTTTTTCAAGATATAAGGATTGTTCAATGCTGATCGTTGTTTTCCTATTTGGTTCAATATTCGAAATTTTATGTGGCGCCAAAAAGTGAGCATTAGTAAATGTAGTTTTGTTACATAATTGCATAAAAGGAATATTATAGTAATATGTTATATTTTTCAATTTCAATTTGCTTTTGTTTTCTATTAAAAATTGTTGCTTAAAAGGATTATAGGGATCAAGGGAAATTGATGGATAAATATTGACACGTGGCCAAAATGAATAAATTGCAATTAGAAAACCAATTAATGCAATGATTCTCCAAAACCAAGAAAAAGATGTGATATTTCGTTTCTTTGTTAAATGCCTACTAACTTTTTTGGCTCTTCTTTTAAGAATTTTTGGACACATTTTACTATTAAAATTAAGGATTATATAACACAAACGTTGCTATATTCTCTCCAGTGCCCTGTGGCCGATATCTCGCCGGTAATAGGCCATATCGAATGTGATTTTCCCGATGGCTTCATAACCCTTTTTGATGGCCGACTGGATCGAATCATCCACGGCAGTGACGCCAAGCACACGTCCGCCGGAAGTCACCACTTCCCCATTTTTTATTTTCGTCCCGGCATGAAAAACCATAATTTCATCGGAAACGGCATCCAGTCCTCGAATGACTTTCCCCTTTTCATAACTGCCCGGATAACCTCCGGATGCCATGACCACACAAACCGCCGCTTTGTTTTTTATTTTGATCGAATCTTCGCTCAACCGTCCGTCAAGACAGGCTTGAATCGATACCACCAGATCCGTATCCAGCAGCGGGAGAATGGCCTGTATTTCGGGATCACCAAACCGGCAGTTGAATTCGAGCACCTTGGGTCCCTCGCGCGTAAACATCAGCCCCGCATAAAGCACGCCGTAATAAGGCCTTCCCTCTTTTTTCATTCCGTGAATCGTCGGGATTAATATTTTTTCTTTTACGACATCTAACATTTTCGAAGTCACCACCGGGGCGGGTGCATAAGCACCCATTCCGCCTGTATTCGGTCCCGTATCCCCTTCAAAAATCGCTTTGTGATCTTGAGCAGTTGGAAGTGTAACGAGCCGCTCTCCATCCGTAATCGCCAGCACGGATGCCTCTTCTCCGACCAGACACTCTTCGATAATGAGAGAGTTCCCAGCATCTCCAAATTCCCTATTTTTTAAAATCCGTTCGGCGCCCTCGAAGGCTTCGGTTCGGCTGTGACAGACCAGCACCCCCTTACCCGCCGCCAGTCCGTCCGCCTTTAAAACCAGTGGGGATTCTTTTTCATGAATGTACTGAACGGCCTCTTTGTATTTTGTGAATACACGATACTCCGCAGAGGGAATATTGTATTTTGCCATTAGATCTTTTGTAAATCGTTTGCTGCCTTCGATTTCAGCGGCTTTTTTATTCGGGCCAAAAATTTTCAATCCGGCTTTTTCAAACTGATCCACAATGCCCATGGTGAGCGGAAGTTCGGGCCCAACGACTGTCAGATCGATTCGATTCTTTTTTGCAAAACGGATCAGTCCTTTAATATCCGTCGGCGCGATATCGGCACATTCCGCAATTTGGGCAATGCCGCCGTTTCCCGGTGCGCAGTAGAGTTTTTCAACCATCGGACTTTGATTGATCTTCCATACGAGTGCGTGTTCACGTCCCCCGTTTCCGATAACAAGAATTTTCATTTTTTTCTCCTCGACTGTGGATAGGCTGCTTTCTTTGGCTTCATTCCCTTGAGTGCCTCGATCTCATCCCGGAGTTCGGCCGCTCTCTCAAAATCGAGACGTTTGGCCGCGGCCAACATTTCCGTTTCAAGTTTTTCGGACAATTCTTCCCGTTCCATTTTGGAGAGATAATCATATTTTTTTTCAGAGACGACTTTCGGTACTTTCACATCAGCAACCGATGTCGCAGAAAGAATTTCCTCCACGGATTTGTAGATTGTTTCGGGTGTGATGCCGTGCGTTTCGTTATACTGCTTTTGAATCTCCCTTCGGCGATTGGTTTCCCGAATAAATCTTTCCATGGAATCGGTCATTTTATCCGCATAGAGAATCACAGTTCCGTCCACGTTTCTGGCCGCGCGACCGGCCGTCTGGATGAGCGATCGTTCCGAGCGGAGAAATCCTTCCTTGTCCGCATCGAGAATTGCCACCAGCGAGACTTCGGGGAGATCCAGTCCTTCGCGTAGCAGATTGATTCCGACCAGCACATCGAAATCGGCTAACCGAAGTCCGCGAAGAATTTCAACTCGATCCAGCGCTTCGATTTCTGAATGGAGATAACGCACACGAATTTCCAGTTCATTCAGGTAATCCGCCAGATCCTCAGACATACGTTTGGTCAGCGTGGTTACCAAAACTCGTTCTTTCCGTTTAACTCGTTTTCGAATCTCAGCGATGAGATCATCGATCTGTCCCTCTGTCGGACGGACAATTACCTGAGGATCCATAAGTCCGGTAGGCCGAATGATCTGTTCGATCACTACTCCCCCGCATTGTTCCAGTTCATACTCGGCCGGTGTGGCGGACACAAAAATCGTCTGATGGATCATGGCTTCGAATTCATCGAATTTCAGGGGCCGGTTGTCCAGTGCCGAAGGCAGACGGAACCCGTGCTCGACGAGCGTTTTTTTTCTGGATTGATCGCCGTTGTACATACCCCGAATCTGGGGAATCGTCATGTGGGATTCATCGATGATCAATAGAAAATCTTCCGGGAAATAATCGATTAGGCAACTGGGGCGTTCTCCGGCTTTTCTCCCGGAAAGATGGCGTGAATAATTTTCGACTCCCGAACAGTATCCGATTTCCTGCATCATTTCGATATCGTAGTGGGTGCGGCTCTCAAGCCGCTGGGCTTCTAACAGTTTGTCTTGTGAACGATAGAGTTCCAACTGCTCTTTCAGCTCCTGCTGAATCAGTTGAATTGCCGCCTCCAATTTGGGATAGGTGGTCACAAAATGTTTTGCCGGATAAATTGCCACTTTCTCTTTTTCTTCGAGCACCTCCCCAGTCAGTGGATCGACCACGGAAATCCCTTCGATTTGATCACCCCACATTTCTACGCGAACCGGCTTCTCATCGTACGCGGGAAAAATTTCGAGCACATCTCCACGCACCCGGAATGTTCCCCGGTGAAAATCAACGTCGTTCCTTGTATAATGAATATCGATCAGACTTTCCAGCATCTTTCGGCGTTCGATGGTTTTGTTTTTTTCGATGAAAACGAGAAGTTCTTTGAAATCCTGAGGCGATCCCAGATTGTATATGCAGGAAACCGACGCCACGATAATCACATCGTTTCTCGAAAGAAGCGAACTCGTCGCTTTCAAACGGAGACGATCGATCTCGTCGTTGATCGAAGTATCTTTTTCGATATAGGTATCCGTGGAAGGAATGTAAGCTTCGGGTTGATAATAATCATAATAACTGATAAAATACTCAACCGCATTGTGCGGGAAAAAACCTTTCAGCTCGCCGTAAAGCTGGGCCGCAAGTGTCTTGTTGTGAGAAATAACCAGTGTTGGTTTTTGTACATTGGCAATTACATTGGCAATGGTGAATGTTTTGCCCGAACCGGTCACGCCAAGCAATGTCTGGAAACGGTCTGCCCTTTTCAGTCCTGCCGTGAGTTCCTCGATAGCTGCAGGCTGATCTCCTTCGGGTTGGTAATCCGAAACAAGTTGAAATATCGACATAGTAAAAACCCAAATTTGACTGAGTGATTTAATTTACACCGCAAGTCGCTGAAAGTCAAGGAATGATTCCGTTCCGTAAATCACCCATTGCCTCAAAATAAAATGTAACCGAAACAGTTATAGGATTTGTTTATTATTAACGAGATTAATAATGTTTTTGATTTTGTTTTCCATTTGTTTTTGTAAGTAAAACGGATTCAGTGTTAAAAATAATTCAGTTAGTTTTCGTTTTGTGTGATCACTGATATAATCAGACTGGATTAACCTTTGATACGGTGTTTTTGGCAGATCGTGCATTTTAACGGTTTTAGACCCAACACGTAGTTTATGAATCAACTTCACAGATGGGATGAAAAAGTTGAAGTAGAGGTTCCATTCATTTAGATAGAGATCATTCATCAGATCAACCAGTTTTGGATTATCGAAGCGTTGATAACCGAGATACTGTCTGATATGTGTCCAGTTTTTGTTTTCAATGTGAGCGTTGTCATTTTTGTAATAAGGTCTTGATCTAGTAAATTGCACAGGCCTTTTTCTTTTTGTTAAATGTTTGATCAGGTGCCAATTTAAGAATTCAGAACCGTTATCGCAATCAAAACCTTTGATGGGGAAAGGCAGATGGGTTTCAATGTTTTCAATTTGTTCTACAATTCCTTTTTCTCCTTTTCCCCAGCAAGCTCTCTGTTCAGTCCATCCAGAGGCGATATCGACGCAATTGAGGCTATAAACAAACATTCCAGCCACAGAAGTTCCGCAATGAGCGACTGTATCGGCCTCGAGAAATCCGGGACAGTTTTCATTCCATTGTCCGGTTTTGACAGGAATATGTTTTTTGATCAAAGCACCGGGTTTTGTAGTTGCCAAACCGAGTTTATTAAACTTTGCCCTCTGGGGTGCCATGAGACGATCAATAGTAGCAGTTGAAATATTCAGGAGTTTGTTCTTGACATCGTCTGGCAATCTCTGTTTGTCATAGAAAGGTAACCATAGAGCAATAATAGCCTTGAGCCTTTTTGAACATGGGAGATTGGTAGCTACCCAAATGTTCCTTAATGTTTGATCAATAAGAATGTGATTATAGATTTTCTTTCGTCCTCTTTTAGAGAGATTTTCAGGAGAGTTGACAGGTTTTGTTGAATTGAGAATACGAATAGCATATTTTCGATTATAACCGCAAGTGATGCAGAATTCATCCAAAACTCTTTTCTTGTCCGATTTGGAAGCAGCTTGATACCTTGGTCTGATTGTTTGAAGATATTCTTTCTTGGTTTGAGTGCCCATAATAAATCACCTTTTGTTCGGTTACATTTATTATGAGGCAATGACTCGTTTTCAAAAAAGTTCATCTTTCCCAAAGTTACTTTATTTATGAGTCAATCCGATCATAGGAAATTCGAACCGAACTGTTCTTTTCATCTTGATTTTTGTATCCCGATAAGTTATATTTAAATTTAAAATTTCGACACAGATGATTTTTCGAATAATAAAGGAGAAATCCCCACCATGATGAAAACATTAAGAAAATATATGCGTCACATATTATGGATCGTTGCCGTTTCTTTTATTCTGACCATCGTATTCAGCTGGGGGATGGGTGGGTTCAAAAACCGAACGAATCATACGCGAAGTGGAATTATCGGAACCATTGACGGTCAGAAGATACATTACCAGCAATTTGTTCAAATCTATCAGCAGGAACTGGATCGCGCCAAGCAACAGTCCGGTGATGATCAAGAATTAAGTGAATATCAGGTTCAACGTATTCGAGATGACGTGTGGCATACTCTGGTGCAGGATATTTTAATGTCTAAAGAAATCCGCCGCCGCCATATTCAGGTTACTCCCGAAGAAGTGGTTTATTATATGCGGAACAATCCTCCTGATTTTGTTAAAAATCACGAACAATTTCAGACAGACGGCCAGTTTGATTTGAAGAAATACCGCGAGGCACTGAGTGATCCGAGAAACTACAATGCATGGATTCCCGTTGAAAATTATTTTAAGGGATTGTTACCGCTTCAAAAACTCCAGCAGCAGATCATTTCAACCGTGCGCGTATCCGACGGTGAAATGTTCGATTATTATAAAATGAACAATGAAAAAGTCAAAGTGCAGTATCTCTATTTCGACCCGGAACAATTTAAGCTCGATAACAAAGAAATCACAGATGATGCGGTACGGCAATATTACAGCGCACATAAAAATGAGTATGATCAACCTGAAATGCGGAAACTTCAGTATATCAAATTCGAAATTAAACCTTCCCAGGAAGATACTCTGCAAACGATCGAAACTGCACAATATATCATCAACGAACTTCACTCTGGGAGCAATTTTGAAGAACTCGCTCAGGATTTTTCAAAAGATCCAGGCAGTGCGTCAAAGGGAGGCGATCTGGGATTCATCAGCAGGGGAACTATGGTGAAACCGTTCGAAGATGCTATATTTTCTGCTAAAGTAGGTTCCATTATTGGCCCCGTTAAAACCCAGTTCGGGCTGCATGTAATCGAGATTCTGGCCCGTAAAACCGAGAATGGTGAAACCCAGGTACATGCACGTCATATTTTGTTGAAATACGAAGTGAGTTCTGAGACGCATGAAAACATCAGTGAAAAGGCCCAAGCTTTTTACAACGAATTGACGGAAAATAAAAAAGCCACGTTTCAATCCCTTGCCGAAGGAAACAAGTATCAAATTGAGGAAACGCCGCTATTCAGAAAGGGCGGATTCATTCCCGGCATAGGCGTGTCTGGCCGCATCAGTCATCTCGCTTTCAATAACCATGTTGGATGGGTCAGTGAGCCGGTACAAGCCGGAGAAACCATTTTCATAGTAAAGATATCCGTGATTCAAAAATCAGGTGTCAAGCCGCTTAACGATGTCAAACCCATGATTACCCGAATTCTCGAGAAACAGTATAAAAAAGAACTGGCAGGGGAAAAAGCTTTCGAAATCATGGAAGAAGTTCAAAACGGAGCCGATTTGCAAACAGCAGCACATGAAAACAATCTGGAAATTCATGAGACGAATTATTTCACGCTGGAGGGTAATATTGAGAAAATTGGCCGGGATCCAAAATTCTCTGGAACGGCATTCGGGCTTTCTCCGGGAGAAATTTCACACCTTGTTGAGAGTGACCGTGGATATTATATTATTAAATTACTCGACCGTACAAAGATCCATGAATCTCTGTTCAAATCGGAAAAAGAAAACATTCGCCAGCAGCTGCTTAAACAGAAACAGCAGCAAATTTATACCGCCTGGGTCAAAAATCTGGAAGATAAAGCAAAAATTGAAGATTATCGAGATGAATATTTTTACTAAAGGAATTAAAATATCCGAATTATTTTCTGCGCATTATTCTATCTGATTTTCATCGTCATAGATTGCTTCGATAATGTATGGGTCACGATTTCGCACCTGTGCGAGTGTACGCCATAAATATTCACCAATGATACCCAACATAAACATTTGCAATCCTCCCATAACCAGTATCACAATCATCAGCGGGGTCCACCCTTCTACCTTTATTCTTCCAACCAGCTTGGCAATAAAGATATCCGCTGCATAGAGTAATCCCAACAGCGCAACCAGTATTCCAATACCGGAAATAAAACGTATTGGAAGAAAAGAATAACTCATCACGCCATCGATCAGATATGTAAGCTTCTTTCCAAAAGTCCAGTGCGACCGGCCGTGTTTGCGCTTCAACCGCCGGTATTCGAGAATTTTCGGTTTAAACCCCAGATATAAGAGCTGTCCCTGCATGAAGGGATATGCTTCCTTTTTTCTTAACAGGAGTTCAAGTACTTTCCGACTGAGCAGTGTAAAATCAAAACCGCCTGGAGGCATATTAGGAAAACTTAATCTTCGCATTAACGCATAAAACAGCTTCGAAGTTAAGATTCTGTACCATGATTCGTCACGCCCGTGACGTGCACAGATCACAATTTCATAATGCTCTTTTAGATGTGCCTGAAGCATTTCATTGATCAGTTCGGGCGGATCTTGTCCGTCAGCAGACATTTTGACAATACATTTTCCTTTTGTATAGGATAATCCGGCCAAAAGTGCATTGACTTGTCCGAAATTTCGCGTGAGCTTGATTACTTTTATAAGTTTTGAATTTTCTTGACGAAGTCGAAGCAATTCGTCGAACGATCCATCTCCCGAACCGTCATCGACAAAAATCACCTCAAATCGAAGCTCTGAATGATGCTCGATAACGCTTTTATTTAACGAACTCACGATATCCGCCAAAGACCCCTCATTAAAATAGACGGGAATCACAATGGAACAATCAATTGTTGAACTCACAGCTTCACTCCTCTAATGTTCTTTTAATGGATATCTAACTCCTGCTTGGATTTATTTTTTCGTATCACTTTGGCCGGTACTCCGTAAGCCACAACACCATTCGGAATATTGCTCACAACAACTGAACCGACTCCAATCAGCGAATTCGAACCGATGTGTATATTCGCTCTTACCGTTGAACCGATCCCTACCCACGTTCCCCGCCCTATTTTGACTCTTCCTCCCAGATGAACACCGGGAGCGATGTGAACTCCGTCTTCTATTATAGACTCATGCCCGACGCTGGCACTGGTGTTAATGATGACATTCTCACCAATGATAGCACCCGGATTCACAACACTTTGCGCCACAATCACCGTCCCTGCTCCAACTGAAGCATCAGTAGCCACGATTGCCGAGGGATGAATAGCCGTGGATAGAGAAAATCCCAACTTTAGAACCAATCTGGACAATTCTATTCTCGCATTGCAATCGCCAAATCCAAGAACAATGCGGTCAACACCTTGTTCACGAAGCAGACTCAATTGTTCCCTGCCCCCCAAAACCTTGCACCCGCAGAATTCAAAATTCTTGCGATCAGGGTGGATATCATCCAAAAAACCAACAATCTCATGCTTTCCCCGCAAACGAATGATGTCTGCAATGACCAATGCATGACCCGAAGCACCCCAAATGACCAACTTCTTTTTCGTACTCATATATTTTTATTTTTTTCTGTAAGTTAATGCATCAGTTCAATCACATCAACTCATTCTTTTGCTAACACTTTTGACTGTGCAGTTGTTGAATTGAATTTATTGTCATTTTTTTGTAAGTTTCATCCTGCGACACAGCTCGGAACCATTTTCTACAGCCAATCTCAGAATCCAGCAGATTTTATGGATCTCATTTTGACCAATTGCCATACCCGTAGGCAGAGTCAATACTTTCTTGATAAGTTGCTCTGTACAGAACAAATTCTTTCCTGCGTCCGGGAACAGTGAACGATAGGGTTCCATCTTGTGGCATCCGGGAAAAAAATAGCGGCGTGCTAAAACATTTTCAGCATGCAAAATCTCAATTAACTGATCCCGGTTTATTTTTGTGATGTTCTCATCAATTTCACAAACAATATACTGGTAGTTACATTTCTGGTTTTCATCATAATCAATCAATAGGATTCCCTGAACCTCCTTAAGTTCAGATTGGTATTGTCTATAATTTCGATAATTGACATTGATATAATCTTCAATGTTTTCGAATGAAGTCAATCCCATTGCTGCAGATATCTCATTCATTTTCCCATTGGTTCCAACAGAAATAACACGATCATAACCCTGAAACCCGAAATTGTTCATCAGTCGAATTTGCGCCGCCATTGCATCGTTATTGGTAGTGACGGCCCCTCCCTCAAACGTATTAAAAAATTTGGTCGCATGAAAACTGAATATTTCTGCATCCCCAAACTGGCCGATCATTTTTCCATGATACGAACAGGCAAAGGCATGGGCAGCATCAAACAAAAGTTTCAGATGATGCCGTTGGGAGAAATCTACCAATGCATCCACATCACAGGGCCGCCCCCATGTGTGCACACCGATGATACCGGTTGTATGAGGAGTAATTATTTTCTTTAGTCGATAGGGATCGATATTGTGTGTCGTCGGGTCTATGTCACAAAAAACAGGTGTAATTCCCTGCCATTGGAGCGCATGCGCTGTAGCGATAAAAGTAAAAGAAGGAACGATCACTTCACCAGTCAGTCCGGCGGCTCTTATTGCAATTTCCAGAGCTAAGGTACCGTTGCACATTGCAATGCAATGTTTGGCACCAACCATTGCAGCAATCTTATTTTCCAACTCCTGAACATAGATACCGTTATTGGTAAACCAGCACCGTTCAAAAATATCAGTCAACCTTTCGATCAAATGCTTGAAATTTCCTGGATTGGGACGGCCGATATGCAGTTTTTCAGAAAAAGCCGGGTTGGCCCCAAAAATAGCAAGGTCTTCGAGTCTGTTTTTCAACTCAGCCTCTTTACTGAACGAAACGATAGCAATTTTTCAAGATCGATGCAGGTATATTTTAAACTCGTCAAGTGATTCATAATAATCATAGTCATTCAAATACTTATCCCACCAGCCACTTTGCTTTAAATATTCGTAAATACAAAATCCCTGTGGGCATGCCGTACACTTTCCCACAGCATGAATAAAAAGAATCTTGGGCTGATGATTGAGTACATCTTCTCCTAACTCTTCAAGAAATTGCTTTTCCTCTTTTGTCCAGTTTGATTCGGTACGATATGGGAAAGAGCCATCTTCATTTTTCTTGACTCCTTCGTAAATCATGGCTATGGGAGAAGACGTGACATATCTTGACCCAGGAAACCGGTTTGCATAAAGCAGTGTGGGATAGACGGGAATCATAGCGGTTGTAATAAAAATCACTGTATCTTCGGTTTGAGAATTTTGCTCAATCACATTCAAAAATTCAGACAGAAACGGATAACGCCTGTCACTGAGAGCAAAGGTTCTCATCCCGTCTTGAAAATATTTAAAATTTATAAAAACAAACAGTACGAATAATGACACGAACCGTACAAAACGATACATCGATTCATGCATATGAAAAAAAAATTTCAAATTTTCCAGTAAAATCAATATGATCATCATCCAAAATATAATAAACAATGCAATAAATGGAAAAAAGTGATTTTGAAATCCTTTGTGTTGAAAAACATAAATGCCATATCCAGCAAGCATTGAAATGAAGAGGCTTTCGACTAACATTTTGTGGCTTGTTGCCTTTATTCGAATAAAAACAAACGCCAGAAAGCTTCCAATAAAAATGACCCACGTTTTAAAAACCGAAAAGAAATACAAGGCTCTGAATCTTGAGGTATTATACACATCATAATGTGATCGGATAAACGGAATCCATCTGTAAAAAAATGCGTTGAACATGGATTTGGGTATCAGTAAAAAATGCAAAAGATAAGCAAAACCAAGGCACACAGCAACAAAAATTTCAGGTGCGAACAGGCATCGCCAATTTCTTGTTCGAAGAAGCAACCAGATTTCCATCACAACTGCAATAAAGACAAAATGCGGTTTTAACAGTGTGAACAACGACATCATCAATCCAACGACAACAGCAAGCATCAAAGGAAATGATTTTCCCCGATAGCGTGCTTCACGTAAGAAAACAAAAGGCAGATAGCCCAGAATAAAAAGATGTTCACGTTGACCATAATGTCCCCATGACAACGATGTGAAGGAGATCAATAGAATGGCGATGCTTATCACGACTGGGGATACAAGGGATTTAAACAGATCCGATTTTAATAGGATCAAATAAACAAAAATTGACGAAACGATGGTCACAAAGGTAACTGTGCAATAAAAAGACAATGGAATACTAATTTTCAGAATAGAGGAAAGAATGACGGGAAATACATGTAAGTAATTTGCCAACGGAGGATTGACTCCACTAAAATCAACGTAAGGAATGGCACCCTTTAAAAGAAGTTGTGCCGATTGTAGGAAATAGGCACAATCGTGATGAACTTTGATACCTGAAAAAAGAATTAAATAAATAAGCCCAAAAACACCTGTAAAAAAAGTCAAGACTGCTAAAAACCAAATCGTTTTATGTTCAATACCCGTTTGATCTTCCGAAATCATTCTGTCACTGCCTGCAACTATTGATAAATTTTGGTCTTATTTTTTAATTCACATCCAAAATATAACAATTTCTCTCAATGTCAAGTATAAACTGGTTGAATTGATTTCGAGATTAACTGTGGCTATTGCTTAAAAAGTTTTTCAGCAAATCCTTGCCGACATCTGTGAGGATGGATTCTGGATGAAATTGCACACCTTCAATGGAATATTGCTTATGCCGGATGCCCATGATCACTCCATTCTCCGTCTGTGCAGAAATCTCGAAGCAATTCGGAAGAGTTTCTTTTTCGACGATCAGAGAGTGATAACGTGTAGCTGTAAACGGATTCTCTATATTTCGATACAAGCCTTTCTGATCATGATAAATCTGGGCAATTTTCCCATGAACAACTTCCCGGGCCCGGACAACATTTCCTTCAAATGCCATCGCAATGGATTGGTGGCCTAGACAGACACCGAGAATCGGAACCTGTCCGCTAAACGCACGAATGACATCGATCGAGATGCCGGCTTCCTTGGGTGTACAGGGGCCCGGCGAAATGATAATCGCTTTGGGGTGGCTCTTCCCCACATCTTCAACACCAATCTCGTCATTGCGAAATACTTTGAGTTCTTCCCCCAATTCACCCAGATATTGAACCAAATTATATGTAAATGAATCGTAATTATCGATCACGACGATCATTTCATCCTCCTGTCATTTCCACGGCATGTATCAGTGCCCGTGCCTTGTTGAGGGTTTCCTGATATTCCTTTTCCGGTATAGAATCCGCTACAATGCCGGCACCTGCCTGAATGAATCCCTGTTTCTGTTTGATCACAATTGTTCGAATAGCAATGCACATATCCAAATTTCCTGAAAAATCAAAATATCCAATCGATCCCGCATAAATGTTCCGCTTGATCGTTTCCAGTTCATTGATAATCTCCATGGCCCGAACTTTAGGCGCTCCGGAAACCGTTCCTGCCGGAAACGAAGTAGCCAGTACATCGAATGCATCAAAAGGAGATTTTAATTGTCCGACGACATTGGAGACAATATGCATCACCTTCGAATAGCGTTCGATTTGCAGCAAATCTGTAACACGGACGGTGCCATACTGACAAACCCGCCCGATATCGTTTCTTGCAAGATCGACGAGCATGATATGTTCGGCACATTCCTTTTCGTCCTTTAAAAGTTCTTTTTCGTGGTTTCGATCTTCTTGGACACTCCGGCCTCTCGGACGTGTTCCGGCAAGAGGTCGCGTGGTGACCTGATCTCCTAAAAGTTTTACCAATATTTCTGGTGACGATCCCAACACATAGTGATCCTTCAAATTCAAATAGTACATGTAGGGCGAGGGATTGGTCAATCGAAGCGCTTTGTAGACGGTAAAAGAATCTGTGTGCAGTCGGAAACCAAATCGCTGAGACAGCACCACCTGAAAAATATCACCGGCAAGAATATATTCCTTGGCCTGTTTGACGATTTGGCAGAAATCTTTCTCCGAAAAGTTGGACTGCAAATTCAATTTCCCATTTTCTTCTTGAAACCTTGGATTTCGAATATCGCCGACACAGGTTTCAATAATCCTTTTCAGTTGATGCAGTCGATCTTGACTTCCTTGTTCGGAATAGACGATAATATCCACGGTTTTTTCTTTATGATCAAAAACAACGACTTCGGATGGGAACATGAAAAAACTGTCAGGGGTACCCAATTCATCCGGATTGGTGTGTGCCACTTTTTCGAAAAAAGGAATCATATCATACGCCATATATCCGACAGCACCCCCGCTAAAGGGTGCAATGGCAGGATAATTTTTGTGCTGATTGAGCAACTCTCTTAAAACAGAAACCGGGTTTCCCTTTTGATGAGTGACAATACCGTTTGATTGAATCGTCATCGTATCGCTTTGACTTTTGAAAATTTGAAACGGATGGGCACCGATAAATGAATATCTCCCCCGTTTTCCGAGACTCTCTAACGATTCGTAGAGAAAACTGTACGGCTCTTCTCGGTAGAGTTTCTCATAGGCCAAAATCGGGCAGAATTCCTGCTCCAGACGAATATGATCGTATTTCAGATTCATGATGCACTCCGTTCACTTTGGGTTGCCTTTTTGAATTGTTCGACCAAACCTGACAGATTTTCCCTTTCCTTGATGGCCTGGATGAACCGGCTTCCAATAATCACACCATCGACTTTCCCGGCAAGTGTTTTGACATGTTCCGGGGTCGAAATCCCGAATCCGACGGCAAGCGGTCGACGGGTAATCATTTTCATTTTTGTGATTAAATCAAACAGTTCATCTGGCAATTGGTTTCTGACACCAGTCGTCCCCGTAATACTGATACAATAAATAAATCCTGTAGATTTTTCGGCCACGAATTTCATCCGTTCTTCAGTCGATGTGGGCGTGACAAAAAAGATCAAATCGATCTCAGACTGTTTTGAAAGCTGAATCCAGTCTTCCGATTCTTCAATCGGCAGATCGGGAACAATCAAGCCAGAAATATTCACTCTTTTTAAATCCTGGAATAACCTTTCTTTCCCGTATGCAAGCAGAGGATTGATATAGGACATCATAACCAGCGGACAAGAGAGAGAAAGTTTTTGGATTTCGCTAATAATTTTCTCAAGCGTCACACCGCTTTCTAATGCAATCTGGGAGGCCTCCTGAATAATCGGACCATCCGCAATCGGGTCTGAAAATGGAATCCCCACTTCGATAATATCCGCACCAGCCTCTGAAAGCATTTGTATATTTTTCATGGAGTTCTGTAATGAAGGAAATCCGCCGGTCGTGTATGCGATGAGCACGGTTTCGTTCTTTTGTTTGAGTTCATCAAATTTTTGAGATAGTTTCATACCAGCCCCTCTACGATTTCGAGATCCTTGTCGCCTCTTCCAGACAAATTGATGATCATAATTTGCTGGTCATCCAAAGTCGAAATCACTTTCAAAGCATGTGCAACGGCGTGTGCACTTTCCAAAGCGGGAATAATTCCTTCAGTTTCGCATAAGATTTTAAAACCTTCCAAAGCCTCTTTATCTGTGACTGAGACATATTGTACCCGGCTGCTCTCTTTGAGATATGCATGCTCCGGCCCCACACCCGGATAATCCAGACCGGCCGAAACAGAATGGGCTTCCATGATCTGTCCATCTGCATCTTGAAGCAGATAGCTCATGGCACCATGGAGCACGCCCGGCGTTCCCTGGCACAATGAAGCCCCGTGCTTTTGCGTTTCGATACCCAATCCTCCGGCTTCCACACCGATCATTTCAACATCCTCTTTAAGAAAAGGATAAAACAGACCCATGGCATTGCTTCCTCCACCCACACAGGCAATCAGAATATCAGGTAATTTTCCTTCGACCTGCTTGATTTGATCTCGAACTTCTTTGCCAATCACCGACTGGAATTCTCGTACAATCATCGGATAAGGATGTGGGCCAACCACAGAACCGATACAATAATAGGTATTTCTAACATTGGTCACCCAGTCCCGGATCGCTTCGTTGATTGCATCTTTGAGTGTACTGGAACCCGAATTCACGGGGATGACTTTGGTACCAAGCAATTCCATGCGAAAGACATTCATTCTTTGACGTTTTATATCTTCGGAACCCATATAAACCACGCATTCCATATCAAACAGCGCACAGGCGGTTGCCGTGGCCACACCATGTTGTCCTGCACCTGTCTCTGCAATAATCCGCTTCTTTCCCATTTTTTTGGCCAGCAAAACCTGCCCAATCGTATTGTTGATTTTATGTGCGCCCGTGTGCGCCAGATCCTCCCGTTTTAAATAAACTCTGACTCCTTTTTTATTTCGACTCAAACGTTCGGCGAAATAGAGCGGAGTCGGTCTTCCAACATATTGCTTTAAGTAACCTTTTAACGTATCTTGAAAGGTTTGATCCTGCTCAATAAATTTGTATTCTTCTTCCAATTCGTTGATCGCGCCCATGAGTGTTTCAGGTACAAATCGCCCCCCAAATTTCCCCCAGTACCCATGACTATCCGGTAAAACAGCTTTCATTGAACCTCCTCTATAAATCGTTTGACCTTTTCAGGATCCTTTTTCCCTACTGTTTTCTCCACACCAGAAGAAACATCCACGCCGTAGGGACTTAGTAGCTTCACCACACGGCCCACATTTTCTGGAGTCAAACCACCCGCTATAATAATTGGAAAATCAATATCTTTTGCAATGTTCCAATCAAATGTCTTTCCGCTTCCGGCCCCCGGATCGAGCAAAAATGCAGAAACCGAATAGGACTTCATTCTGCTAACCAGTATTTCCGAAGTATCATTTTCACTGACGTGAATTCTCTTAATAATCGATTTGTTTATTTTATGACAATAATCCGGCGATTCATTCCCGTGCAGTTGAACCACATCAATTCCAGTAAAAGTAGCTACTTCATCAACATACTTGAGTGAAACATCCATAAATACGCCAACTGACGTAACAAAGGGGATTAATTGTTTAATGATATACTTTGCACTATCAGGATCGATTTGTCTTGGTGACTTTGTAAATATGAATCCAAGTGCATCAGCACCATATTCAACCGCCATGCACGCATCTTCCAGATTGGTAATGCTGCAAATCTTGACTCGTGTTCTCATCATGCATCCTCATCCAGTAAAAGACTTTGAAGTTTTTCACCAATATCATTTGCCCGCATGAGGGGTTCGCCAATCAACACCCCGTCAAATCCGGCTTTCCTGAGCAGACCAATATCATCTTTTGTATCGATTCCACTTTCACTAACTGTGAGAATTCGATCCGGAATTTTCTTTTTTAGTCTTTCGGAAGTATGCAAATCGACCTGAAATGTCTTCAAATTGCGGTTGTTGATGCCAATAATTTCGGGATCGGCCTCGAGTACCCCTTCAAGTTCCTCTTCCGTATGCACTTCGACCAGGCAACGCATTCCCGTTTTCCCTGCGATTTCCTGAAAACCGATCAGCTCCTGTTTATTCAGTACGGCAGCAATCAGCAGAATCGCATCCGCACCAATCGCACGGGATTCGTAAATCTGATAAGAATCGATAATAAATTCTTTTCTGAAAACAGGAATTCGAACGGCTTTTTTAACTAGAGTGAGATACTCCTGTTTGCCCCCGAAATAATAGGTATCCGTCAGTACAGAAATCGCACTAACTCCGGATTTCTCATAAATCAGAGCAATCTTTTTGGGATCAAAATCTTTTCGAATCAAACCGGCTGAGGGAGATTTCCTTTTAATCTCGGCGATAATTGAAATCCCTGTTTTTTGTAGTGCTTTTTTAAAATCACGGATTTCAGGAACGGGCAACTGCATCAATGTATCCAGTGGAACTGCCTTTTTTCGTCTCTCAATTTCCTGCTTTTTCCGCTGAACAATTTCATCGAGTATCGTCACGGCTGCCTCTTATTCATTGGTCATTTTCTTGAGTTTTTCAAGCCGTTCGAGTGCTTCCCCCGAATCGATGGATTCTTTGGCTTTGTATATGCCATCCTGAATGGAATCCGCATGTCCACCGACATAAATTACGGCTCCGGCATTGATCAGCACAAAATCTCTTTCGGGTCCTTCTTTTCCATCTAAAATCCGAATTGCGATTTCGGCATTTCGATCCGGATCGCCTCCTTTTAACTGATCGGAAGAAATGGATTTCAATCCTACATTTTCGGGTTCCAGATTGTATTTTTGGATATTGCCCTTTTTGAGTTCATAAACCGTGGTTTTTCCGGTCAATGTAATTTCATCCAATCCATCCTCTCCATGAACAACCATCACATGTTCCGATCCCAATTTTTGCAGGGTAGTCACCATCGATTCCATGATGTTTTCATCGAATACACCCAAAAGCTGCCGTTTTGCACCGGCCGGATTGGTCATAGGACCGAGTATATTGAAAATCGTTCGCACGCCCATTTCCCGCCTGGGACCGATGGCATATTTCATGGCATTGTGAAGCTTCGGAGCAAAAAGAAATCCGATCCCGTTTTCATCGATACATTGTCCTACTTTTTCAGGGCCGACTTCGACATTGACGCCCAATTTCATGAACAAATCAGCGCTTCCGCATTGGCTGGACACCGAACGGTTTCCATGTTTGGCAACACTGCATCCTGCGCCTGCTGCCACAATCGCACTGATCGTCGAAACATTGAATGTTCCGCTGCAATCACCTCCGGTACCACAGGTATCGACCAGATTTTGGTTCATGCATGGGATTCGTGTCGCCTTTTCCCGCATGGCCTGAACAAACCCCGTGATCTCGTCAATGGTTTCCCCTTTCAGACGCAACCCGATGAGCAATGCACCGATTTGCGCATCCGTGGCATTGCCGCTCATGATACCCAATGCGATATTGTATGCCTGTTCCTGTGTTAACGATTTGGAGTCCACAACAGATTGAATTGCTTCTTTGATTTCCATTCTCGCCTCCTGAGTTTTATTTCAAGATGATGAATACTAATGGATTACTAAAACTTTGTTATCCGATACCACTCTTATTTCCCCTGAGAGGGGAAATATATTGTGGCTTCGCTTTATAATAAAAAAAAGTCGTGAGTTGATTCCCACGACTTGATTACATAAAAAAGGTGGGATCAACCTGCGGGTTTCCCACCTTTTGAATTTTTAAAATATTATAGTGGCGGGGCCCTATAACCAGCACCACCACCAGTTTAAATTAAGATTTTCTTTTTTGATATTATCCATTTTCATCTGTACAAATTCCATTTGTTTCACAATTGGTTGAATATTATACGAAATGTTTTTTTTAAAGTCAAGTCAAAAAACATAAATCAGACTTCCATAATCTCTTTTTCTTTGACTTTAATCATTTCGTCTATTTTTTTAATATTTTCATCTGTCAATTCCTGAATATCGATACCACCGTTGTATTCTTCGTCTTCGGAAATCTGATGCTCTTTTTGAGCCTTTTTCAATTGATCGATGCCATCCCTCCGGATATTTCGAACTGCGATGCGCCCCTCCTCGCCCAGTTGATGCATCAATCGAACGAGGTCTTTTCGTCTTTCTTCGGTGAGCACCGGAATGGGCAGTCGTATAATGTGTCCATCATTATTGGGTGTAATGCCTAAATCTGTTTTCTGAATGGCTTTTTCAATTTCGGAAAGCATATTTCGATCCCAGGGTTGAATCGTAATCAATCTGGGTTCCGGGATCCCAAGATTTGCCACCTGCTTAAGTGGCACTTTACTGCCGTAATAATCGACTTTTACCGTATCCAAAAGAGAAAGACTGGCTCTGCCGGTTCTGATTTTAGTCAACTCAGAATGGGTCGTTTCCAGGGTTTTTTCCATACGTTCTTTTAACGATTTCAGGACTTGCTCAACCATACACCTCTCCTTTGACTATCGATCCGATCTTTTCACCGCTGACCACACGTTTTAAATTTCCGTGTTTCAGCAACTTGAAAACGATAATCGGAATCTTATTTTCTCTGCAGAGTGTGACCGCTGTAGCATCCATCACGCCTAATTTTTTCGAGATCACTTCCGAATAGGTAACCTGGTCATACTTTTTCGCATCGGGATCTTTTTCAGGGTCCGAACTGTAGATGCCGTCGACTTTGGTTGCTTTCAATACCGCATCTGCCTGAATTTCATTTGCTCTCAATGCTGCTGCAGTATCCGTTGTGAAATAGGGATTCCCGGTTCCAGCTGCAAAAATAACGAGCCGATTTTTTTCCAAATGAGCAATAGCGCGTCTGCGGATAAAAGGTTCGGCCATTGCATCCAACCGGATAGCAGACATGACACGTGTAGAAACTCCTTCTTTTTCCAAAAAATCCTGAAGTGCAAGGGAATTAATGACAGTAGCCAGCATGCCCATATGATCCGCTGCAACGCGATCCATCCCTCTTGTACTTGCCGAAAGCCCCCGAAATATATTGCCACCACCCACCACAATACCAATCTGTACACCTAATTTTTGAACATCGTGAATTTCTTCCGCAATAGTTTTAACTACTTGGGGGTCGATCTCAAGTTCACGGTTAATCCTCAGAGCCTCACCGCTTAACTTAAGCATGATTCGTTTATAGAGCGTCTTTTTAATTTTCAATCCCCTTTATGCAATCACGGCAGACAAAATTATTCAAGTTCTTCGCCAAGCTGATACCGGACAAAACGTCGAACAGACATATTTTCGCCCAATTTGCCAGAAATTTCCATCAGATATTCCTTGACAGTTTTGCTTTGCTCTTTCACGTAACTCTGTTCAGTGAGCACGACTTCCTGAAAATATTTTTCCAGTTTTCCCTGGGTAATCTTTTCCACGACCGCTTCCGGCTTATCCCCCTTTTCGGCCTGTGAACGGAAAATCTCCATTTCCTTTTTAATTAATTCTTCGGGAACATCTTCACGATGAATGGCAATGGGATTACTCGCGGCGATTTGCATGGCAATATTTTTGGCTGCTGCTTTGAATTCGTCGGTTTTCGCAACAAAATCCGTTTCACAGTTCATTTCAAGAAGGACACCGAGGCGGTCCCCCGGATGAATATAGGAAACAATGACACCTTCATTGGCTGCTTTGTCGCTACGCTTCTGAGCAGAAGCGATCCCCTTTTTTCGAAGATACTCGATTGCTTTTTCCACATCGCCTTTGGTCTCAAGCAGTGCTTTTTTACAATCCATCATACCGGCACCGGTCATATCGCGAAGTTTTTTTACTTCAACTGCAGATACAGACATGTATATTCCCCTTAAAAATTATTTTCCTCAGGTTCTTCGACTTCTGTAACTTTCTCTTCCTTCGGTTCTTCATCTTTATTTTCTTCGAAATCCTTCGATTTCGATTCCAAAATAGCATCGGCAAAAGTATGCACAATCAAACTAATCGATTTAAAAGCATCATCATTGGCAGGTATCGGGAAATCCACAGGATCAGGATCACAATTGGTATCAAGCATGCCAAACACGGGAATATTGAGTTTTCTGGCTTCCGCGACGGCAATGGCTTCCTTTTTCGTATCGATCACAAACAGTCCGCCCGGCAATCTGACCATATCCTTGATACCGCCAAGGGTTTTCTCCAACTTTTCTTTTTTTCTTTCTATTTGCAATATCTCTTTTTTCGTGATACTGTCATAGGTCCCGTCGGTCGTCATTTTTTCAAGATTTTTTAGATGTTTGATACTTTTTTTAATCGTCGAAAAATTTGTCAATGTTCCACCAAGCCAGCGCTCCGTAACAAAGGGCATGCCGCATCGTTCCGATTCAACCCTCACGATGTCTTTCGCCTGTTTCTTTGTTCCCAGAAAGAGTATTTTTTCTCCCGCCTGCACAATTTTTTTAATCGCTTCACTTGCTTCGAGAATACAACTCAATGTCTTGTTGAGATCGATAATATAAATGCCGCTTCTTTCCATGAAAATATACGGTTTCATTTTGGGATTCCAGCGGCGCGTGAGATGCCCGAAATGGGCACCTGACATAAGCAACTGCTGTAAACTAATTTCCGACATAAAATTTCTCCTTTGTTCTGGGTTGATCCGCCATTCCTGTCCACTTTTCAAAAAATCCCGCAAAAATTGCGGGACACCCACTTTGAAAATCAAGGAATGTGTGATTTAATTTGGTTTAACGTTTGGAGAACTGGAAGTGCTTTCGCGCACCAGGCTGACCGTACTTTTTCCGTTCTTTTTCTCGCGGATCTCGTGTTAAAAATCCTGCATCTCGAAGCGGTTTCTTCAACTCTTCGTTGACTTTGACCAGCGCTCTTGAAATCCCCAGCAGCATGGCGCCCGCCTGTCCCGTCAAACCGCCTCCCCTGACCGTGGCATGTACATCGTACTGTCCCTCGGTTTTGGTAACTCCAAACGGTTGTCTAATAATCATTTCGAGTGTTTGTCTTCTGAAATAATCCAGCAGATTCTTCCCGTTTACCTGGAATTGACCCGATCCAGGACTGATCCATATTCTGGCAATAGATTCTTTGCGTTTACCGGTGGCGTATGTACTTGCTCCTTTCATATTCTCCTCAGATGATTTGGCAGAACCTCTGGTTTCTGCGCTTGTTGTTGATGATCCGGACCGGGATAGATACGAAGCTTTTTGATCATTTTCCGGCCCAATCGGTTTTTCGGCAGCATGCCTTTGACAGCATGATATAACACTTTGTCAGGACTTCCCTTGAGGACTGCATCGGCTTTTTTGATTCTCAATCCACCGGGGTATCCTGTATAGCTTACATATCTCTTTTGCGATGTTTTTCGACCTGTCAATTTAAGCTGACTCGCATTGATCACAACCACATGGTCACCCACATCGAGATGGGGCGTATAGATGGGTTTATGTTTTCCACGTAGCAACGTAGCGATTTGACTAGCCAAACGACCCAGTATCACATTCTGTGCGTCTATCAAATACCAGTTGTGCTGAATCTCCGTGATCTTTGGTACGGTTGTTTTCACTCGATTGCTATCCTCCTTGTCATTTTACAGTGACTTAAAATATAATGAATCTTAGATTTATTGTCAAGACGTTTATTTCGCTTGAAATCAGTAATCGATCATTCTGTACAGTAATTTTATGGCTGTACATGTGCCATATTCTTTTTTCGAATCTTGCCGAAAGTTCGACATGACCCAAACTCCGAACTAAAAACTAAAGTAATTTATATGATCGTAAACCGGGCATATTGTGTCATGAATTTTTTCTCGACACCACTATCGAACCTAACGGTGACCTTCTGTTTTTGATTTTTACCCTCGATACAGGTAACTTTACCCCTGCCGTAAATCTCATGTTCAATCAGTGTCCCAGTTTTCAATCGTGAAGCTTCCTGAGAAATATTCTCATAATCGGGATGAGCTTCAAATAAAGCTTCCTCTGTAAACCGCTGCTTTCTGTGAAAAGGCCTCCCGTATTCCCGAATGGTGGTTTTCGTCCAGTTCACTATGGAAGGTTCCAGGTCATCCAGGAACCGCGACGGCAAACGATACACCATGTCATTCATGAAACTTCTCTGCAACGCGTAAAACAGATAAACTTTTTCTTTGGCACGGGTCAATCCTACATAGAACAGTCGTCTCTCCTCTTCCAGATCTTCCGGATTGTCGAGGCTTCTTGATATAGGTAAAAGTGAATCTTCAAGCCCCGTGATCATGACTACGGGAAATTCGAGGCCCTTGGCACAGTGCAATGTCATCAACGTAACCACGTTGGCTTTCTGATCCCAATTGTCAATATCGGTAATCAATGCAACCTCTTCAAGAAATCCTCTGAGCGAGGCCTCTTTATTTGCGCGAACATAATCATTAATCGCATTCAGAAATTCCCGCACATTCTCTTTTCTCGTTTCTCCCTCAATGCTCGTGTCCGTTTTATACATAGCGAGCAAACCGGTTTCATCGATCAATGTGTGTACCAGTTCATTGAGAGAAATTTTATCTTTCAATCCGAGATATTTTTGAATGGTTTGATAAAAACGTTGCATACTCTGCCGGATTCTCTGTGGAATATCCTCGATCTCTTCGACCTTTTGAATCGCTTGAAACAGATCGAGATTTTGCGATCTGGCCCACTTCTGTAATTTCTGCAGCGATACTTCACCAATGCCACGCGCCGGGAAATTGACGATCCGGTTGAAACTGACTTCATCTCTGGGATTCATAATCAATTTCAGATAAGCCAGTATGTCTTTGATCTCTTTTCTCTCGTAGAACCGAACGCCTCCCACGATCACATAACTGATTCCGTTCCGCCGCATGGAATCTTCCAGTATTCGGGATTGGGCGTTGGTCCGGTACAGAACGACGAAATCGCTGAAATGCCGTTTTTTACGGAAGACCTCTTCTTGAATTTTTTCGACCACACTTGTCCCCTCTTCCCGCTCATCCCGAACTTCAGTAATTTCGACATTTTCTCCATGTTCCTTTTTAGACCACAGTGTCTTTTCTTTTCGTCCCAAATTTTTTCTAACCACTGAATTAGCGGCCTTCAGGATGTTTTGCGTAGATCGATAACTCTGCTCAAGACGAAAAATCTGGGTATTCGGGAAATCCTTTTCGAATTCCAGAATATTTCTCAAGTCCGCGCCTCTCCACCGGTAAATCGATTGGTCATCGTCTCCGACCACAAACAAATTCTTGTGATTCTTAGCTAACAGATAAATTAACTGATATTGAGCCCGGTTGGTATCCTGATATTCGTCCACTAAAATGTATTTCATCCGCGACTGATATTTTTCGAGCAGATCGGGAAAATTTTCGAAAAGATAGATCGGAGAGATCAAAAGATCATCGAAATCGAAGGCGTTGTGTGCTTTCAAACGATGTTGATATTCTGGATAAATTTGCGCAACAACTTCCTCAAAAGGATTTTTTGTGTTTCGCCGGAATGTTTCGGGTTGAACAAGACTGCTTTTGGCACGAGAAATCACGGAGAGCACACTTTTCGGCGCATATTGCGAGGGGCTGTAATTCAAATCTTGGAGAATCGATTTGGTAAGGCGTTCCTGATCATCGGAATCGTAAATCACAAAATCGGGTTGGTATCCCAAATTGACGGCTTCCATGCGAAGAACTCTGGCAAATATTGAATGAAAGGTACCGATCCACAAATCTTTATCGACCGGCGTGATTTGGGCAATACGTTGCTTCATTTCGGAAGCCGCTTTGTTCGTAAACGTCATTGCCAGAATTTCCCAGGGGGAAACACCTAACTCATGAATGAGATAGGCAATGCGGTACGTGAGCACCCGTGTTTTTCCGCTTCCCGCTCCTGCAAGGACAAGAATCGGACCGGACTTTGCCGTTACAACTTCGCGTTGCTGGGGATTGAGTGCATCAAGTGGAAATGTCGAATGTTTTGTCACAAATTTTCCTGGTTGAACTGTTTATCGTGAATGGTTTTTGATCTTTCTCCGAAGCCGGTCGAGATGCCGTTTAGCATCGAGATGATCCGATAATGATCTTGAAAACGTGTGCGAGCCATCTCCATTCGCTACCATATAGAGATAGTTGACCGAATCGGGATGGAGCACAGCCATAATCGAAGCCAGTCCGGGATTGTTCACCGGACCGGGAGGAAGGCCGGCGTTCAAGTACGTATTGTAAGGAGATTTGATTTTTAAATCCTTGCTGAGCAGTCTTCTCGGTCCATCGTCGATGATGTACTGTATCGTGGGATCGGCCTGAAGACGCATGTGCCTTTTCAACCGGTTCTGATACAGAGCGGCAATAGACTTCCGTTCCGAATCCAGAACGGCTTCTCCTTCCACAATGGAAGCGAGTATCACAACATCATGAACAGACATCCCTATCTCTTCAGCACGTTCCGCCATCTCAACCGTGAACATCTTTTTAAATTGAGTCACCATGATTCGGATCATCTCCTCCGCAGACATTTTGGAACTGAAATAATAAGTGTCGGGATAGAGGTACCCTTCCAAACAAGCCACATTGAGACCGAGCTGACGGATGAACAATGTATCTCGTATAACATTCATAAATTCAGCGGAATCAATTTTCATTTTCTCTAAAAAAATTCCGGCAATTTTTTCGGATCGGAGACCTTCGGGAAAAGTTACTTTGATCAGCATGGTTTGACCGCGAAACAACTTTTTCAGCACCTGGTAATTATTAGTCACCTTTTTATAAAAAAGATAATCTCCGGCCTGCAATTTCCGGCTGACACCAAGCAATTTGGCCGCGATAAGAAACTGTTTTGAACTTCGAATCACACCATTGCCAAAAAGAGAATCGGAAATGTCCTGAGGGCTCACGCCTTTTTCAATCGTGATCTGGATTGGTAAGGCGTTGTGAAGCGTTCTCCAGGGAATAAAAAGAAAATAACTGTAAAACAGAATGAAACAAACACAAAATAAAAGAGCAACGACTGCGATTGCACGATTTTTGGGTTGATGAATATCGATTTTTTGTAGATTCTGAATTATTTTTTTCCGCATCACACAATTTTTTTAAAATTGAAAATTCAATTTATCATTTTTCATTTTAATTGTCAATGATTTTTCCCGAACATCCGACTTTTTTTATTCACGTTTCAATATCGAATTTTTGTATCCGCCTTTTTGAATCATTTTCTCTCCATACTTAATTCGAATCTGATCGGCAGCGTCAGACATTTTCCTGAACTTTTCCTTTTCCGATTGGAACAGATCGGTTTGCTCCTGGTCCCGTGCGAATAGTTTCGTCACCCCGACACCCAGCAATCGAACCGGCCGATTCGTCTGTACAAAACGATCAAACAACGATATCACTTCCTTATAAATATCATTCTCATAACAGGTCGGATTGTTCAGGGTACTGTGCCTCACATGGGTTGAAAAATCCTCAAAACGTATTTTCAGGACCACTGTTTTTCCCTGTAATCGATTTTTCCGCAGCCGGAATGCCACCTTTTCGGAAAGTTTCAACAGTGTGTTTTTCAACAGTTCCCGGTTGGCACTATCGTTCTCGAATGTGATTTCATTGCTGACCGATTGCACGTCCCGAAACGGAATCACAAGATCATCATTGATTCCTTTTGCATATTGAAAAAGCACCGTTCCCATTTTCCCGAACATTTCTCTGAGTGTTTTTTCCGGCATTTTTGAAAGACTGCCAATGGTCCGAAGTCCGACGGCATCAAGTTTTTCTTCGGCCTTTTTCCCAACGCCCCACAATCTTGATATCGGAAGCGGATTCAGAAAAGACGGAACTTCTTCCGGTTTCACGATAACGAATCCATCCGGTTTTTCCAGATCGGAAGCGATCTTTGCAATAAGTTTGTTTGGTCCGATACCGACAGAAGCGGTTAGCCTCTCTTCCCGAAGGATTTCTTCCTTGATTTTTCTGCCAATCGTTTCCGCATTTCCAAACAAACGGTTACTGCCCGAGACGTCTAAAAAGGCTTCATCCAGACTGACGGGTTCCACAACCGGCGTATATTTTCCGAATATTCGCATGATATTTTTGCTCACTTCTGCATAGCGTTTCCCCCGCACCGGAAGAAAAATACCCTGGGGACAAAACCGATACGCCTGTGAGATAGGCTGAGCAGAATGCACACCGTATTTCCTTGCCTCATACGACGCTGCAGAAACGACACCGCGTCCTTTGCCTTCTTTAGGGTCTGCGCCAACAATGACCGGCTTTCCTTGATATTCGGGATAATCTCGCTGTTCCACGGAAGCAAAAAAAGCATCCATATCAATATGAATGATTATTCGCTTTTTATCTTGTATCATAAGTGACCGCTTAAAATCGTCTAATTATTTACGAATCGGTAAATTTTTCTTATTCTATTCAAATAATAATCCGTTCTTTTCTTTAAAAAAAGTGGCATATCAATTTTAAAATCACTGAGTAAACTTTTTAGTTATAACATCATTATTCGATCTCTTTTTTTGAAAATACCGCCTCAGGATTTCTGCATGATCAAAAGCCAAATTGTCAGGTAAATCATCTTCAGAAAAAAGTCTAGCTGTTTTTGCATCGTCTGCGGCAACAGGAACGCCTTTCGCACTGGCCGTGAAAACGGCCGAAATCGTGTGCTGACGCGGATCTCTATCCGGATCGGAAAAGACACCGAACAATCCGGTTAATTGCACATCCAGAGAAACCTCTTCCTTGGCTTCACGGCGCGCCGCTGTCTCTACACTTTCCCCATATTCAACGAATCCGCCTGGCAGGGCCCAGCCGTACGGGGGATTTTTTCTCTCGATCAAAATAATCCGCTTTCCGATTTCGATGATTACATCGACGGTCGGCACTGGATTCCGAAACTTTTTTATTTTCTGTCCACAAGCGGGACAGACAAGCCAAACGCTTTTCATTCGATTGCGTTCATCTTCACTTATGATATTTCTCTCCTCGGATGATCGTGAAACATCGATAGAGCTGTTCAAGAAGAATCAGTCTGACCATATCGTGCTGAAAAGTCAATTTGGACAGCGACAAAATAAAACCGGCTTTTTTAAGAATCGTTTGATCGAGCCCCCAGGCGCTGCCGATCAAAAAGACCAGATCCTGAACGCCCTGATTCTGCCATCTTTGTATTCTCTGCGACAGCTCGATCGTGTCCAACTCTTTTCCAGTACGTTCGACCGCCACCAGAAAAACTCCGTTTAAATTCATTGCAGATATATTTTCCGCCTCTTCTTTCATGATCTCTTCTGGAGATTTTTTCCCGAAACCGCTTTTAACCAGGCAAATTTCTATCTGACAGTACCGCTTCAAACGGTTCAGGTAATTTTTTTCCCCTTCGATCAAATAAGGAATTTTATTCTTGCCGATGGTCACAATTCTGATTTTCATGAATCAACGTCCATTCTTCATCGTAGAATCCTTTGCAGCTATAATTTAATAAACAGAGCATACAATTCAATAGAAAAATAGCGGTTGACACTTATTCTTTTATATTCTATCTTTATTCATCCCATCAATCGTTCAGCAAAACACAGGATGAAAAAGATGATTAAAGTTGCTTTTCAGGGAGAAAGAGGCGCCTATAGCGAAGATGCCGCATATCATTTTTGGCAAAAAAATATCGAAGCGGTAGCGCACAACAAATTCAAGGACATTTTTGACTCGGTTTTGAACAACCGATGCGATTTCGGAATCATCCCTATCGAGAATTCACTCACAGGAAGCATTCATCAGAACATCGACTTGCTGCTCGATTTTCATCTTTCGATTGTGGGTGAAATCATTCTCAGCATCAAACACTATCTTCTGGCCTTGCCGAATGTCAAACTCGGAGATATCAAATCGGTCTGTTCGCATCCGCAGGCACTCGAACAGTGTTCCAATTTCCTCGACACTTTGGAAGAAATCGAAATCGTTCCCATGTACGATACTGCAGGATCTGCAAGATTTATTGTGGAAAATAATAGACTCGACAGCGCGGCCATCGCAAGTTTAAGAGCAGGACAAGACTACGGGTTACACGTTCTAAAAAAGGATATCGAAAACAACCATCAGAATTTTACCCGTTTTCTGATTATTTCAAAAACACTTCAAACCCCTAAAAAAGACGCAAAAACCTCCATTGTGTTCAGTACAAAAGACATTCCCGGAGCCTTGTTTAAGGCATTAAGCGTTTTTTTTCTGCGGGAAATCAACTTGCTGAAAATCGAATCACGTCCCCTACGTAAAGGCCCTTGGAAATACTGGTTTTATCTCGATTTTGATGGAAGCATGCAGGAGGAGTCCTGTCAAAATGCGATCAACCATCTGAAAGAAATCACGTCATTTTTAAAAGTGCTTGGTTCTTATTCGAAAGGCAAGATTGTTTGATGTTTGTGCAGCCAAGTTTCGCAGATTTTCCGACGAATATTCTATCCTAGTTGTCATCCAATATTTTCAAAATCTCTTTGAGATCATGGGAAATTTCATCCATAAATTTCCGTTTTTCTGTTCGATGCTTGTATTCGATCTTCTCATCCAGATCAAAATGGGCGTCTGCATTCAAAAGAAGGGCAACTATCTTTTCATCTTTGTACCCGGCATCTTTCAGTTTTTTGATTTGAAGTATGGTATCCAGATCACGCTGACGAAACAACCGTCTTCCGGCCTTGCTTTTGACAGGGCGAAGCAACGGAAATTTTTCTTCCCACAGTCTCAGGGTCTGAGCAGAAATCTGCGTGATTTTCCTGACATCACGCACCGTATAATAGAGTCTTCTGATCGTCAAATTCGGCATATTTGACCTCGATAAAAACACTATGGTTGATCTATGAATATTCTCCTTTTTTAAGCAGCATGGTTCCATAAGAACCGAGACTGACCATCCGAAGTTTTACATTTTCCAGAAATGTCCAGGGAGATTGCTCCAGTTTCGCTCTGAGATTCCACATCGCATCAAAAAGATAACAGGCTTTTCTTTCCAAAATGAACTTTTCTTTTTCCATGTCCAGATTTTTCTTAAAATAACTACATCCTTTTCGATAATGGCATTGAATTGCCGTGTCGATGACCCTGTTATTGTATCTTCCGAACGGAAAAGAAATAAACTGTACTTTGTATCCGATACGATCTTCGATCTCTTTCCGGGAATGCGACAATTCCTGGTATAAGCATTCATTTTTGACCTGGGTTAAATCCACATGAGACACGCCATGTGATTCGATCTCGAATCCCAACTTTTTCAGCTCCGCAAGCTGATTCCATGAGAGATGCCTAAATTTTTTTCCTCCTAAATTGACATCCCAGTTATTCAAGCAATCGACAAACCGGGAAATAACAAATATCGTCCCCGTGAATCCATATTCCAGCATCGACGGTACGGCATACCGATAAATGCTCTCATACGCATCATCGAAAGTAAGAACAACCGGTTTCTCGGGCAATGAAAATGTGTGATCGACCAACTGGTTGAGAGAAATAGTACGATATCCGTTTTTTTTCAGAAAATGCAGTATTTGTTGAAATTGACCGGGGGTGTTTCGTGTCACCCCCAGTTCAAATTCCCTGTCAACTTTATGGAAGGTAAGAATCGGAACATGTTTTTTATCTTGTCTGTTCAAATTCAACTCAAATGATTGAACGAAACAAATTGTCGTCCAATGAAATCGATTTTAATCTTGCTGGTTCTTCATTTTCAAGACAGCTTTTCGGCTGAGATCGAATTTCCCTTCCGGACTGATATTGAGCAATTTGACTTCAATCACATCCCCTAATTTCAAATGATCCTCCACACGATTAACGCGCTGAGGCGCAATCTCAGAAATGTGAAGTAATCCCTCCTTGCCGGGAAGTATTTCCAAAAAAGCACCAAAATTGGTGATCTTCTTTACCTTGCCTTTATAGATCTTACCGATTTCAGGTTTTTGTACCAAATTCTCGATCATCTCTTTTGCGATCTGGCAGGAATGGACATCTGCGGATGCGATTTGAACGATTCCATCGTCGTCGATATTGATTTCGGCTCCCGATTTCTCGATAATCTCCCGGATCATCTTGCCACCCGGTCCGATCACCAGACCGATATCGTCCGTATCAATTCTCATTGAAAAAATTCTTGGTGCATAGGGAGAAAGATCTTCTTTTGATTTTGAGATAGTCTGATCCATGATGTCCAGAATTTTCATCCTGGCGCGGTTGGCTTTTTCTAGCGCTTTTGTGAGAAGCTCGGATGAAACACCCTTGATTTTGATATCCATCTGGCATGAGGTAATGCCCTTTTTCGTACCAGCCACCTTAAAATCCATATCACCTAAATGATCCTCGTCACCAATGATATCGGTCAGAATGGCTACCCTTTTTTCTTCCTTGATCAGTCCCATTGCAATCCCGGCCACGGCTTCTTTCACAGGAATGCCGGCATCCATCATGGAAAGTGATCCGGCACACACGGTAGCCATGGAAGACGATCCATTGGATTCGAGAATATCCGAAACGATGCGGATCGTATAGGGAAAGGTCTCTTCGGATGGAATGATCGGTTTGAGCGCCCGCTCGGCTAAATTTCCGTGTCCGATTTCCCGCCGGCTGGGTCCCCGAAACGGTTTGACTTCTCCGACACTGAACGACGGAAAATTGTAGTGCAGCATATAGGTTTTCCATGATTCTCCGTCGAGACCCTCGATCCGCTGTTCATCCACCTTTGTGCCCAGTGTGACCGCGGTCAGACTCTGCGTTTCACCTCTCGTGAAAAGTGCGGATCCGTGGGTTCTCGGGAGTACCGAAATTTCACAGGTAATATCCCGGATGTCGTCATAGCCTCTGCCATCGATTCTTACTTTTTTATCGAGTATCATTTTTCTCATAAGTTCTTTTTCAGTATCAAAAAACAGCTCTCCAATGACAAGTTCCTGTTCGGGATAAGTTTCGACCAACTGTTCCTGAACCGCTTTCAGGGACTGGTGCACGATTTCTGATCTTTCCTGTTTATTCTTGATTCCCACAATTTTCTCGAATGCTTTTTTGGCCTCGGTGGCAACGATTTTTTTCATTTCTTCGTCGACCGAGGTCTCTTCTATCACTGTTTTTGCTTTGCAGACTTCCTTGATAACTGCTTTTTGCATTTCGATAATTTTTTTAATTGCTTCGTGTCCAAATTCAAGTGCGGAAACCAGATCCGCTTCGGAAATCTCAAACGCTTCCCCTTCGACCATGGCAATTGCATCTTCGGAAGCGGCAACCACGATATTGACATCGCTTTTCTCGATCTGGCTGAAAGTCGGATTGGCAATGAACTGCCCGCCGATTCTTCCAACCCGCACAGCAGCGACAGGACCGTCGAATGGAATTTCAGAGATGGAAATGGCCGCGGAAGCGCCGATGGTTCCCAACACATCGGCATCGTTTTCCTTGTCCGAGGACAGAACGGTAATGACGACCTGCACCTCATGGTGGTAATTCTTTGGGAAAAGCGGACGAATGGGGCGGTCGATCAACCTGGCGCTCAGCACTTCTTTTTCGGAGGGTCTGCCTTCTCGTTTGAAAAATCCCCCGGGTATCTTTCCGGCGGCGTATGCTTTCTCCCGATATTCCACGGAAAGGGGGAAAAAACCCCTGCTTTCAATCGGCTCTCTGCTCGCACAGACAGTCGCCAGAATCACCGTATCGCCATACCGGACGAGTGCAGAACCGTTGCTTTGTTTGGCCAGCTTGCCGGTTTCTATACCTAATGTTCTTTCCCCCAATTCAATACTCTTTTTACATAACATATAAATTAACTCCTAAAAAAACAATCAATTGGACAAATCAATCACTATTGATCGTTTCCCATTTGATTGTATGATAAATCCATGAATACGGTTTGTCTAACGCCGTATTCCCAAATCTTTAATCAAACCTCGATACTTCTCAATGTCCGAACGGATCAAATAATCGAGGAGTCTTCTTCGCTGACCGACCAGTTTCAGCAACCCTCTCCGCGAATGGTGGTCTTTTTGATGTACTTTGAAGTGTTCGGTCAGATGTTCGATTCTTTTGGTCAGAAGCGCAATTTGAACTTCCGTTCTCCCCGTATCCTGGGAATTTTGTCCGAATTTGCCGATCAAATCCTGCTTAGATACATTGTTCAAACCCATGTATTCCTCCTATGCAATTTTCGATAATATCTTGATACTTTTTTCCCTGTCTTTTTTAATTTCAGAAACCATCACATCGATGTTTTCAAACTTTTTTTCTTCTCTGATAAAATCTATGAATTCAACAGTTAACTCCTGATCATACAAATCACCCTGAAAATCATGCAAATGAATCTCGATCTGTCTTTGGCTTCCGTTCACAGTGGGACGTGTACCAATGTAACACACCCCCTGAAAACGATCCTGTTCTGTGTGAACCAGCACGGCATAGATGCCGTTCCGCGGAATCAATTTCTGATGATCTTCTGACTGAAAAAGATTGGCCGTCGGGACACCCCATTGCCTTGCCATTTCCTCGCCTTTTTTTACGATACCGCGAATCGAGTAATTGCTGCCCAGCATTCGGTTGGCGTTTCGTATCTCACCCTGATAAAGCAATTGACGAATCCGCGTGCTGCTGACCACTTCCTTACCAATCCGAACCGGCTTTACTACGTGAACGGAAAACCCCAGTTTTTTACCGAGATTGATCAGAAAATTACGGTCGCCTTTGCGGTGGCTTCCGAATGCATGATCATACCCAATGACAAATTCATGAATTTCCATTTTATCGAGAAGCATTTCTTTTAAAAACAATTCGGGTTCATATTGCGACAATGTTCGGGTAAATGGAATGAGTAAAACATTTCTTACTCCCAACGATTCCATGATTGTGACCTTCTCATTCAAAGTGGTCAGATTCTCAATCGGACCGTTTCCATCTTTGATCACTTTTAAGGGGTGTTTATCAAACGTAACAATTAGAGAATTCCCTTCCAGTTTTTCTGCACGTTCGACCAAGTATTGAATGATCTGTCGATGTCCATTGTGGACCCCATCAAAAGTTCCCAACGTTACAACCACACGTTTCAAACGGGGAATATCAGAACGATACGGATATACATTCATCAGCGTTGCACAATGATTCTATTTTTTCAAGCGAACAGGATTCTTCCAGTTTGTATGGTCCGACACGGGTTCTTTTTAAAGCGGACAAAAAAGCACCTGTGCCCAAATGATTTCCGATATCTCTTGCCAGAGCGCGTATATAGGTCCCCTTCGAGCAAGTAATTTGAATCGTCAGTTCTGGATTGTTCCAGTCTAACAGATCGATTTGATGTATATAAACCTCTCGCGGTTCCCGATGGATACGGATTCCCTTTCTGGCCATTCGATACAATCTTTTGCCGTTTTTTTTGATCGCAGAATACATCGGCGGTGTCTGATGAATTCTCCCGCAGAATTTCCGAAGTGTTTCAACGATCTGTTCGGTTGAAAAATGACCGACCTTCTGACGGGAGATGATCTTTCCTTCCCCATCGTCCGTATCCGTACACGTACCGAGTTCGATGGTGCCGATATAAGTTTTTCCCCATTCGATCATTTTTGAAACCTGCTTGGTTGCACGGCCGAGACAGAGAAGCAAAACACCAGTTGCCCGGGGATCCAGAGTACCCGCATGTCCGACTTTATTAAAATGTGTCCACTTTCTGACGAGATTGACGACATGAAACGAGGTCATACCCAAGGGTTTGTTGATATTCAGAATTCCGCCGTTTTCACGATCGATCGCAAATGTATCGAAAAATCGTTCCATAATTATAAATAAATTTTTATCCGATTCAGAATCCTGTTTTTCACATCGTCCAGTTTGCCTTCAATGCAACATCCAGATGCCCGACTGTGTCCTCCGCCGTTGAAATATTTGGAAACTTCATTGACGTCTACTTTTCTTTTTGAACGAAAACTCACACGATAAAAATCTTCCTTTTCTTCCAACATAAAAAAGACGACTTCCGTATCTTCTATCGTGAGTAAATAATCGACAAATCCTTCGGTATCGACTTCTCCATTCTGCGTCAAATCCTTACAACTCAAATGAATGGAAGAAATGGCCCCGTCACAATAAAATTCAAGCGTGTTCAAAGCTGCGGCCAAAGCCTTCAAAGTATCGATGGAATTTCTGAAATAGAGATTCGAAGCAATCACATCCGGTTTCGCGCCGTGTTTGACCATTTCCGCACAGATCGAGAGAGAACGATAGGTAGTATTGGGAAATACAAACTTGCCCGTGTCACTCATGATGCCGGTATAAATTAATGTCGCTGTCTCCGGAGAAAGTGGGATGTTCCATTGAGAAAACAGCGTATAGACAATTTCAACCGTACTGCTCTCTGTGGAATCGACAAGATTGAATTGTCCGAAAAATTGATTCCCCGGATGATGATCGATATTGATGATTATCGAATCCTTCGAACTATATTTTTTAACACAACCGATCCGGTCCAGATTCGAACAATCCATGACAACCAGACATCGGGGTTGAAAGGCACATCCTTCTTTATTGCCATTTTCAACTGTTTTGATCCCTGGGAGAAAATTCAATTTTCTCGGTATTTCATCATCGACATAAACACAAAAACGTTTTTTCAGGAATCGCAAAATAGAAGCAAAAAGAAGAATGGATGTGATTGAATCTCCATCCGAACGGATATGGGTCGTAATTAAAAAATCATCTGCCTGCTCCACAAACGACTTGATTTCTAAAAAACGGTCTAAATGTTTCTTGGCTTGACACTCCATGATTTATTTTCTAACTTTCACCCTTTATATCTGTAGACTCCAGTGATTTTAATAAATGGTCGATATGTTCTTGATAATCCAAAGTTTCATCAATATAAAAATTGACGATAGGCGCATAACGCAGTCTCAATCTGGAACCGATTTCGTTCTGGATATAGGTTCTCGCCTGATTTAATCCTTCTATCGATTTGTCTTTTTGTTCACGGTTCCCAAGCACGCTGAAATAGACTTTCGCATTTCTCAGATCGCTCGACACCCGAACATTCGTGATGGTAACGAATCCAATGCGGGGATCTTTGATTCGTGTCTGCAGCATATTGCCGATTTCATTCTTAATCTGCATGGCCACTTTTTTAGATCGATTGGACGACATTTCTAAAATATCTCAATGACCTGATCGATAATTTCAATTCGATCTTCTTTGGAAACAACCCCCACGACTTTGCTTAACGTTTCGTCGATGAACCGCCGGTTATTCGAAACGCATGCAATCCCTAAAATTGAACGCTGCCATTTATCCAAAAAATCGACCTCCGCAACCGAAACATTAAACAGATTCCGGATTCTTGTCTTGATGCTTTTCAGGACAAAACGTTTCTCTTTCAATGAACCTGCTCCGGGCAAAAACAATTCGATTTGAATGGTGCCGATCAGCATTATTTTAACGTTCTTGCCGTTTCGACAATTCGATAGGCTTCGATTTTATCGTCCACCTGGACATCATTAAAACCTTCAAGGGTAATACCACATTCGAACCCACTGGTCACTTCCTTGACATCTTCCTTGAACCGTTTAAGCGAAGATATTTTTCCTTCGTGAATGACTTCGTTGTTGCGAAGCAGCCGCGCCAGACTCTTTCTGACGACTTTTCCGGAAACCACAAAACAGCCGGCAATGTTGCCAACTTTGGATGCTTTAAAAATGTCCCGTATCTCCACTGTACCAATAATTTCTTCGCTCAATTCAGGTTCGAGCAATCCGGAAAGTGCCAGTTTTACATCGTTCACAACGTCATAAATGACCTTGTAAAGACGAATGTCCACATTTTCCTTTTGTGCGAGTTCCTTTGCTTTGACCGTGGGCGAAACGTGAAATCCGATAATGACCGCCTGAGAAGCTTCCGCCAACAGGACATCCGATTCGACAATGGCCCCGACACCTTTATGAATAATCCGGACGGAAACATCCTCGTTCCCCAGATCCATGAGTGAATCGCTCAGTGCCTCCACGGATCCGTCCACATCCGCCTTGATAATGATGGAAAGCTCCTTGACGATTCCTTCTGCAATCTGTTTCGAAATCTGATCCAGGGTCAATCGCTTGATCTGCCGGAAACTCTGTTCTCTGCGGAGCTGCTGCCGCTTTAGTCCGATTTCTCTCGCCTGTTGTTCCGATTCCACCACAGAGAATACATCACCTGCCTGGGGAACCCCGTTGAAACCTAAAACCTGAACGGGTGTAGAAGGCGGCGCCTCAGTAACCGGCTGATTTCTTTCATCAAACATGGCCCTGACTCTGCCGTACTGCTGACCGGCCACAAAAGGTTGTCCTTTTTTCAGTGTGCCCTTTTTGACTAAAATGCTTCCGACGATGCCCCGTCCATGTTCAACGCGGGTCTCAATGATCACCGCTTTTGCCAGACAATCCGGGTTTGCTTTCAATTCGAGAATTTCCGATTCGAGCAGAATCAACTCCAATAGATGGTCCACATTTTGACCGGTCTTTGCAGAAATTTCCACGCACTGTACTTTGCCACCCCACTCTTCAACAAGCACATTGTGCTCAGAAAGTCCCTTCTTGATCCGCTCTACATCCGCATTGGGTTTATCTATTTTATTGATTGCAACCACGATGGGCACACCCGCCGCTCTCGCGTGATTGATCGCCTCGATGGTTTGGGGCATCACATTGTCATCGGCGGCAACAACAAGAACGACAATGTCCGTGACCTGGGCGCCTCTTGCCCGCATGGCGGTAAACGCCTCATGCCCGGGCGTATCCAGAAAAGTAATTTTCTTACCGTTGAAACTGACTTCATAGGCACCAATGTGCTGTGTGATGCCACCGGATTCTCCGGCAATGATATTGCTTTCTCTGATATAATCCAGAAGCGAAGTCTTTCCGTGATCGACGTGCCCCATGATCGTGACGACTGGCGGGCGCCCCTGCAATGCGGAGATATCCTCTTCTTCTTCCTCCAGATTTTCTTCTAAATTTTCTTCCCCATACTCAGTCAAAAATCGGACGTCATATCCGAATTCATCAGCCACCATCAAAATGGTTTCTCGATCCAGTCGCTGGTTAATGGAGACCATCAGTCCCAATGAAAGACACGCCTGAATGACTTCACTCGAATCCACATTCATCAAGTTGGCAAGTTCTGCCACCGATACGAATTCCGTTGTTTTGATAACATTCCCTTCCTCAACGACGCTCTCTTCAGTCTCTTTATCCTTCTTGCGCCGTTTCCGTTTTGTCGTCTCCCCCATTTTGGCAAGCGTTTCCTTGATCGAAGCCTCGATCTCTTTCTCATCGATCTGAACACTGACTTTCCTGCGTTTTCTTTTTCGTCTCTTTTTCTTTTTCGCGGGAGAGGGAAATTCACCTTCCCCGGTTTTCTCCAGAATCTTTTTCTTTTCCCCGATTCCTTTTCTGCCTTTCTGCGCAGACAACTTGGCACGATCCTCATCCTCTTCTTTTCTTCTTTTTATTTTTGGTCTTCTCTTGAGATGACGTACCGGCTTCTCGGAAATTTCAGACTTTGTCTCCTTGGCCTTTTGGCCGGGTTGAGTTTCCTTGTGAACAGTCTCAACTGTTTCTTTTCTCGTTTTTTCTCTTTTTGCCGGTTTTTCTTCCAGCTCTATTTTTTTGATTTTTACTTTGGGCGCAACTTTTCTTTCCGCTTTTTCTTGGACTTGCTTCTTTTCCTCGGGAACTGTTTTTTTCTTCTTTTCGGCTTCATAAATATCCGTTTTGGAAAGTTCTAAAATTTCATCGATCTCATGCCGAATCGCTTCCTTGCGAAGTTCATCTTCTTTTTTTCTTTCCTGAATTTTTCTTCTTATATCGGATTCTTTTTCGACTTCAACTTCTTTGATCCCAAATTTTTCATGGACGAGTTCATACATCTCATCAGACAGTGGTGCCATGTGGTTGCTCACCTTGAATTTATGTCCATTCAAAAATTCTATCAGTGCTTCATTGGATATATGAAATTCTTTGGCAACCTGATAAATACGTTTCGTTCTGGCTACTTTTTTATTTTTACCTTCCAAACTTACTCTCCGTCAACTGCAGTTTTAGAATCGTCCAAATCGGACGATTCTTTCTTTTTCCCTTGCGGTTCCATTTCATAATAAGAATTTAAAATGTCAATAATCTTTCCGGCTTTCTTTTCCCCCAATCCCTTCAATTCGCAAAGCGCATCCTTGCCTGCATCCAGAACATCGTCCGCAGTTTCGTAACCGGCGTCAACCAGTTTTTGAATAATCGTTTTTGACAATTCAGGAATATCTTCAATTAATAATTTTTCTTCTTTACTTTCCAATGAAACCCATTCGGTTTCCTTGACAGTCGTGATTTCATAATCCGTCAATATCGAAGCCAACTGACGATTCTGTCCCCCCTTTCCAATCGCCAAAGAAATTTGTTCATCTGAGATCACTGCGGTTGCCTGTTTCTTGTCCTCATCCATGACGATGCGAACCGGTTTTGCCGGACTCAATGCACGGCTGATAAAAATTTCCGGCTCACTGCTCCAGTTGATCACGTCGATTTTCTCGTTGTTCAGTTCTTTCACAATTGCCTGAATCCGCACGCCTTTCAATCCGACACAGGCACCAACCGCATCGATCCGCTTGTCATTTGAAAACACGGCCACCTTAGCACGGTCTCCCGGAAAACGTGCGACTCCTTTAATTTCTATGATGCCGTCATAGATTTCCGGCACTTCAATTTCAAAAAGACGAATTAAAAATTTGGGATCGGTTCTGGAAACGATGACTTCCGGTCCGCGGTTCGTACGCGTCACATCCTTGATCACAGCACGTATGGTATCGCCGCGGTGGCAACGCTCGTTATAAATCTGTTCCGATTTGTGCAGCACCACTTCCATATGATCGACGGCAATCAAAATTTCGTCCCGGTTAATCTGCCGGATATCGCCGATAATAATTTCTCCGATTCGGTCTTTAAATTCATTAAAGAGAACTTCTTTTTCCGATTCACGAATTTTTTGATTCAGTCCCTGCTTTGCCGAAGTGATCAGTCTGCGTCCAAAACTTGAGGGATCGATGATTTCGACGAATTCATCACCCAATTCCAAATCGGGGCCAACTTCCCGAGCCTTTTCTATAGCAATTTCGGTCACCGGATCATTGACTTCTTCTACGATGATCTTGTTTTGATATATTTCCACTTCTCCCTTGTCTATGTTGACAAAAATTTCAAAATTATCCGTGGTCCCGTATTTTCTTTTTATCATGGACAGAAATATACTTTCCAGAATTTCAACCAGTGTCTCACGATTGATATTTCTCTCTTTTGCAATTTGGGAGACGGCTTCAACGATATCAATATTCATTGATTGCATTCCTTATTGTTTGCTGGACG
>CAZIAH010000008.1:0-63143 GCA_964537715.1 uncultured bacterium
GCAGGGTGCGATTATGCTTCTGGGTGCCGGTGCGGTGTATGGTCTTCTCATCGAACTCATTGTCACCAAATTGTTTAAGGCGCCGAAGTAAGCAGAAAAAGGTTTTAAATCATTTACTTTCAGCCACAGGGGTCTTGATTTTATCGGGACCCCTTTTTTTAAGTGAAGGTTTTTCTTGATTTTTAGCGATTTCTTTTATATGTTTATCTCGCTTAAGTCATTGTTATCGCGAGGAGATATTCTCATTTGAAAAAATATCTGTACCAAATTTTCCTGCTTTCTTTCTTTTTTCTGAATCAAATTCGCGCACAGTTGATTTATCTTCCGCTCGACCACTGGGCATACGATTTTTTGGAAAGAATGGAGACGCGGCAGATGCTCACCGGTTTGAGAGGTGGGAGCCGTCCGTTCACGCGGGAGCAAATCGCAGGATTGGTCATGGAGATTGATCAATATACAAAAGATCACCCGGATGCATTGTCTCGAACCGAAACAGCGATTTTAGAACGGCTGAAAGGGGAATTCTGGGATGAATTGCAGGGCAAAAATCTCGCCATTCAGGAAAGAGAACGGGAACCGCATTTTTATAGCAGGGGTTTCAAGACAGGCTTTGTTTATTTCGATGTATTGAGCGGGGGAGGTTCCCGGTTCAGATCCGGGGATGCGGATCCAGAAGAGAAGCGGGTGCATTCCGCTTTTTACGGCGGCATTCTCAGAGGAAGCTTGCAGGGTCTGTCTTTTTATTCGGACAATCGGATATTCACGGAATGGGGAAGCCGAAAATACACCCAGCATTACAATGCTTCCGCAGGGTATCCGATCGGTGTCAACAGCGACAGCAGCCGGGGGACGTGGGACGCTTCGGTCAGTTATCTCGGATGTGCCTGGAAAAGGCTACAGTTCCAATTTGGACGGCATCGTGTGAAATGGGGACCGGCGTATTGGGGCGGACTGCTTTTGTCCGGTCTGGCTCCCGATTTCGATCTTTTCAAGATATCGGCGAACATCGGTGCTTCCGTGTTTACGTGGGTGCACGGTGAACTGCGAAGTGATTTTTCGCACAAATGGCTTTCCGCACACCGGTTGGAGATCACCATTCTCCGTGGTGTCGATATCGGTCTTCACGAACTGGTGATTTACGGAAATCGGGGGATAGAAGTGACCTATCTCAATCCTATCATTCCGTACCTTATTGCAGAGCACACTCTGGGAGACCGGGACAATGTAAGTCTCGGGTTCGATTTTGCGGTTCACCGAATTCGTAATTTTAAATTTTACGGCGAGTTTTTTGTGGATGATTTGTTCGAACCCTGGGAAGTATTCTCGGATTTTTGGGGCAATAAACTGGCGTTTACTTTGGGCGGATACTGGGTCGATCCCCTAAATCTAAAAAATACCGGCTTCCGATGTGAATACACACGCATTGAACCCTATGTGTATACGCACGAAGATTCGGTCAATGTGTACGAACATTATAATTCCGGTCTGGGGCATTTTCTCCAGCCCAATTCGGACGGCCTGTTTTTCTTGGCCGAGTATCGTCCGATCCTTTCGTTCAAGACCGCCTGTGAATTTAAATCGATTCGGCACGGGGAAGGCAATCGAAGAACGCCGCATCAGGAAGAAGACGGGACGAAAAAAAGTTTTCTCAAAGGTGTTGTAGAACATCAAACCAGCGCAGGATTCCTTTTTGAATGGGAGATCATCCGGGATCTGCGGTGGCGGACCGAATTATCCAGAGTCTGGACAGATCATTATCAGAATGTTCAGGAGGATCAGCGGGCTTGGAACGAATGGTCGTTTTCTTTATTTGTAAATTGGTGAAAGAGCCAGGGGAGAGGATAGAATGGAAAAAATCCAATACATCGATCCAACAGCTGTGATTGGAAAAAATACGGAAATCGGCCATTTTGTCGTTATCGAAAAGGAAGTCACAATCGGGGAAGGTTGTATCATCGGCTCCAATGTCGTGATTCATGAAGGAAGCCGCATCGGCAAAGGCGTGCGCATCGATGACAATACAGTGATCGGCAAATCCCCGATGCGGGCCAAACGTTCCATATTCAAAACCGGGGAGAATCTTGATCCTGCCGAGATCGGTGACGGCTGTTTGATCGGCGCCCAAGTGGTGGTTTATCGGGGATGCCGTATCGGTTCTCATGTTTTGATTGCGGACAGTGCGGCCATTCGTGAAAATGTAAGTGTGGGTGAATACACCATTGTCGGCCGCGGTGTCACGATCGAAAATTTGACTCGTGTCGGGAAAAAGTGCAAACTCGAAACCGGATCGTACATTACCGCCTATTCTGAGATCGAAGATTACTGTTTTATTGCGCCGATGGTGACGACGACGAACGATAATTATCTTGGAAGAACAGAGGAACGGTTCAAACATTTCAAGGGTATTCATGTCAAACAGGGGGGGAGGATTGGAGCGAATGCCACGATTTTGCCTGGCAAGACAATTGGCAAAGATGCGGTTGTGGGAGCGGGGGCCGTGGTCACGAAAGATGTCCCCGACCGGAGGGTCGTTGTCGGAGCGCCGGCTAAAGATTTTGGAGCAACTCCGGAATCCCAGCTCCTTAAAAATCAGAATTGGGATTGATCAAATTTTCTTCGACCATTTACATTCTATTGACAACTCTGTTTGTTTTCCGATTGTACAAATTGATTAAGGAAGATTCATGCAAAAAATCGTTACTGTGGTGGGTGCCAGACCGCAATTTATCAAGGCCGCGCCGGTCAGCCGTGCGTTGAAGAAACCGGTCCAGGAGATTCTCGTTCACACCGGGCAACATTACGACGAGAATATGTCCCGTATTTTTTTTGATGAACTCGGTCTGCCGCGTCCGAAATATGATCTGGAAGTGGGATCCGGACCGCACGGTCATCAGACTGGTCTCATTCTGGAACGAATCGAGACGGTGCTTTTGAAAGAGAAACCACAGTTGATGCTTGTTTACGGCGATACCAATTCGACGCTTGCCGGTGCCCTTGCCGCGGTGAAATTGCGCATTCCGGTTGCACATGTCGAAGCAGGTTTGCGAAGTTACAACCACGACATGCCCGAAGAAATCAATCGCGTATTAACGGACCGTTGTGCAGATCTGTTATTCTGCCCGACCAAAACGGCCGTTAACAATCTTAAAAAAGAAGGCATTGTGGACGGCGTAACCGACACGGGGGATGTGATGTATGATGCAGCACTTTTATTTGCGGATACCGCAGAACGTCGATCCGATATTTTGGATCAACATCGATTGTCTCCCCAATCCTATTTCCTCTGTACGGTTCATCGGGCGAACAATACGGATGTGAAACAAAATCTGCAGCAAATCGTCAAGGCATTGATTCAGATCGAAGAACCTGTGTTGTTTCCAGTGCATCCCCGTGCCCGCAAATTTCTGGCGGAATACGGATTGATCCATTTGTTAAACAAATCGGGAAATGTGATTCTGATCAATCCGGTCAGTTTTCTGGATATGATACACTTGGAAAAAAACGCAAGAGCGATATTGACGGATTCCGGGGGGGTGCAAAAGGAAGCCTATTTTTATCGTGTCCCCTGCATTACCCTGAGAAACGAAACAGAATGGGTGGAAACTGTCGAAGACGGCTGGAATATGCTCACGGGGACCGATACGGAACGGATCATACAGGTGGTTCGAACATTTAGACCGAAAAAAACATCAAAAAATCCCTATGGAAACGGCGATGCAAGTCAGAGGATAAAACAAATCATTTTGGAAAAATTGTCGAATAAATGATTTTTTTCTTGACTTGCAGACATTTAGATAATATATTGCACTTCGAAGGATATTAGAGGCATGCAATTTTTATCAAATGTCTTGTTGGGGAGGTATAAATGGATGCGAAATTGCAAAAAAGTCTCACCGATTGTGAGAAGTTAATCCCCTTCCTGAAGGTAATTTCTAATACGACACGGCTTAAGATTCTTTGTATACTCAAAGTGGAAGAGCATCGAGTAGGCGATATCCAAAAGTTGTTGGGGGCAAAACAATCTTACATTTCACAGCAATTGAAATATTTGAAGACACGAAAATATCTGGACAGCAGACGGGAGGGGACACAGATTTATTATCGTTTGGTCGATAAGAAGCTGCCCCATATCTTAAAATCACTCTATGATTTTTTAGAGTGAGTATTCAATTCAAAACCCATCATATCCACATCACCATTTTATCGATTATTCCCTTTCCGAGTTTTCAAATTTTGTTATTTTGGATTTAAATGTCTACCCGTTTCGTTAAAGAAACGGGTAATTTTTATCGAATCATTCGTGATTCTGAAGATTTATGAAATATTGACAAGTGGTTAAAATCAGGCCAAACGCAATTTGGAACATGGTACAGAATGCACCCGTTTCGATATTCTTCTATGTTCTTGATATTATTAAGCATATAAATTTTGATTTTGCAGAAAGACAGAGATTGATAAAAAGGGCATGAATATTGCATTAAGCACCATCTGATTATTTTAAACTTAAATATTGACAATCAGTTCTATTTTTATTATGCTGTATAGCAGTTGATAAATTTTAATAAAATTTGCCTTTAGGGGAATCGTGTGAAAAAGAAAATCATTTTACTTCTTTTGGCCACTCTTTGCATTTATTCTCCAATTTCTGTTTATGGAGCCGACATTACCCTTGCTGTGCTAAATTTTGAGAACAACAGTTTGTTTGGTTCCGAGAATTACAATGTGTTATCCAAGGGGTTGGCCGAAATAATGATTACCGAATTGGGTCAGGTGCAGTCGATTCATATTGTCGAAAGAAGAAAACTTCAATCCTTGTTGGATGAATTGAAACTTTCACAGGCAGGATTCATCGAAGCAGAAAACAGCGTGCAGGTAGGCAAAATGCTTGGAGCACAACATATGGTGTTCGGGGGATTTATTGTCACACTTGACAACAAAATAAGAATCGATGTCCGTATCGTCAATGTCGAATCGGGCGTGACAGTCAAAGCGGCTCAGATTACGGGAAATACAAAACAGATTCTTTCTTTGATTGGGAAACTAGGTAAAAAAATTGTGAAAGGTCTGGATGTTCAGATTACCAATCAGGAAGATCGATTGTTAGGTACCAAACAAAAAATAGATCTGGATGCCATACTTCACTTTTCTCAGGCACTTGAATATGAGGACAGCGACAACTTGGAACTGGCATCCGAGAATTATCAAAAGGCACTTCAAATCGAACCTGATTTTTTACAGGCGCAAAAAAATCTTGATCGATTAAAAACCCCGAAAGGCGAATGAAACAATTTTTATGGATTGGAACGATTTTTATATATATAGGCCTTCTGATCGAAGGAGGATGGTTTGATGAAACAAATACGACCTGTTTTTTTACTATTGATATTATCATTTTTATTGTGCGTTACGTGTTCCACAAACCGATACAGTGCCGCGGAAGATTTCTTGAAGCAAAAGGAATACAATCAGGCAATTCGAGCTTATCTTCAGTTACTCCAGCCTCACATGAGGGGAAATAAACGGTATATTTATTACGATAGGGAAGCGGTGACCGGTGTGGGTGTCGTATATTGGCACATGCAGAATTACCGTGTTTCGACGAAAATACTTCATACCATTTGGCAAAAAGATCCCACATACGGGAAGGCTTTGTTTTATTTGGGATTGTCTTTAGAAGGACTGGGCAGAGAAGATCAGGCGATCAAAGCATATAAAAAGTATGTTTCGGTTTCAAAAGACGATCTCTATCGTGATGCCTTGATCGGTCGGCTGGATTGGGTGTTCCGGAGACAGATCTCCCGGGATATACAACTGGCTTTGAAAAATGAGAACCAACTGCAAGTCACCGATTTTCCTGAAAAAAGTATTACAGTATTGAGTTTCCTCAGTTTGAGCGAGGATTCCCAATGGGAGCCTCTCCGCAAAGGATTGGCTGAAATGATTATCACGGATCTTGCCCAGATTGACGAATTGACCGTCATTGAGAGAATGCGATTAAACATGCTCATGGAAGAAATTCGTTTAAGTTCCACAAGCCTGATTGATGAAAATACTGCCCCTCGTATCGGAAAACTGTTGGGTGCCAGATATATGGTTAAGGGATCCTATATGGTCTCGCCTGATCTGAAAATGACCATTGATGCGAGTATTTTTAGGATTGATGAAATTTACGCTCCCGACAACATGGATTTTGAAGGAACGCTTTCACGGCTTTTCAAGATGGAAAAAGAACTTGTTCTGCGTATACTCGATTATTTCAAAATCAGTTTGAATTCGGCTGATCGGAAACGTATTCTCGTCATACCTACTGAGAATATGCTGGCTTTTATGAATTATTGCTGGGGATTGGATGCCGAAGATAGAGGGGATTATAAGAAGGCAAAAGAGAATTATGAGCGTGCCCTGAAATACGATCCGAATTTTCAGGTTGTAAAAGATAAGCTTATTTCAGAAGAAGTCTGGGACGCGACACACAATCAGAATTTAATACGGGTTGACCAGCTGGTAACGAAATATGTTGAAGAGAAAGTAAGATGGAGCGACAAGATGAAATCCAGACCTAAAGAAGCATTTTTTACCACGCGGAATCGACTGCAAAGGATGGGAATTTTTCAAAATATGGGTTTTATTCCGGGAAATGACACGAGGAAATCTTTTCAGGAAGCCTATACCAATGACGCACCTGTTCTTCCTGAAGTTTTGGATGAACCACCAGCTCCTCCGGACAGATAGATCTGCTGTTCGGCTGATACAGGTGTGCGAAGAGTAACAGGAGAAAGAGTCTTATGCGAAAATTCCATATTTATTGTATTTTTCTTTTCCTTTTTCTCGTTCTGATAAATGGTTCGGTCCTTTCCCAGCAAAATGTAACACAGTTAGGGCGATGGGGAAAAGGACAATGTGAAGCCATATTCCGAAGGGGAGAGTTTACTTTTATCGGTAATGGGAGCTATCTCGAAGTTTATCAAACAGCACAAGGCGAGATCCAAAAAGTCGATGCGCTTCTTCTGCCCGGTCTGATCAAAGATATTTGGGTGCGGAGTGGTCTTACTGTTATTTTTGTAGCCTGCGGTTCTCATGGTTTTATCGTCGTCCAATTTGATCCACAATCGAAAGCGCTCAATCCAAGTTATTTTCAATTCAGTACGCCTGGTTATACTTATGGTTTGATGCAGTTTGGGTCGTATCTTTATCTGGCCGATGGCGAAAATGGTTTGAGAATCTATTATGTGAACAATCCATTCAATCCACTACTGGCTGGAACTGCCTCGATTCCCGGAATCGCCCGAGATGTCTGGGTGCTCAATGATACAACGGCTCTTGTGGCTGCCGATACAGCCGGAATTTACACGATTCGTGCCGGCGGTACCCATGCGAATCCAATTCTTATCGATTCCCTAAATTTTGAAACAGCGTTTCCGCTCAATGAAGATGTACCTGCTCCAATCGCATACAGAGTTCTTACAAACAATGATTCCGTCGCGTATGTGGCTGCCGGAGAGGGTGGAGGAATTCGGATTATTGATATTCAGGATCCGGATGCATTGTCCGAGCTGTCTGCCTATGTGGAGTCAAATCCGTTGAATATGCTTGATGTATGGATTGACGGCAACTATACTTACGTCGTTGCCGGCGATCAGGGAGTCTATACCAAAATAGACGTCACCGATCCGGAAAATCCCAGTCTTGCTTCTTATAACCTGAATACGGCAGGATTCAGTAATAACATTATCGTCGATGCAGACACCGCTTATATCTGTGACGGGTATAATGGAATGCTTCTTGTGGATGTAGCGGATAATCCCGTTTACCTGGATTCTGTTGAATCGGCTGGCATGACCTATGATGTGGATGTTTTTGAGGATTACGCCTATTTGGCCACAGGAGAGAGCGGACTCAAAGTTTTGGACATCAATGCGATGTCTGATTACATCGAAGAGGTCGGATCGTTGAATACACCGGGTGAAGCATACGGAATCAAAAAGCCCGGAGGAAGCCGTGTCTATGTGGCGGACGGTTCCAGAGGGCTGAGTGTACTCAGTGTGTTCAATCCTGCCTATCCCTCTCTGGTTAAAACGGATATCATTTCGATCAATGATGTATGTACCGATGTGGAAGTCAATGAAACCTATGCTTTTTTGGCCTGTGGAAGAGATGGACTTCGAATTGTCGATATCACTGAAACCATATTCGAAGTGAATCCGCTGGGTCCGATGAACACGCCCGGAAGTTTGAAGGCACTCAAACTGGTTGGTGATCGTCTTTATCTTGCGGATTCAAGCGCTGTTTATATCTATGATGTTTCCGGTTTGCCAACCCAAATTTCAATCGTGGACTCACTGACGAATCAGGAGAATGATATACACGCCGTCGGCATTGATATACATAACCATACAGTTGTCATTGCAAATGGCGAATATGGCATTCTTTCATGGGATCTTTTGACGGACGAAACAGAGCACTATGCCAACGGTGAATTTTGTACGGATCTTGTGCTCAAGGAAAATACGATTTATGCAGCGGACAACGAATTCGGACTGCGAATTTATGATTCTTCACTTCCGGATACACTTCTCGAAGTGGGATATTTCCCAACAGGAGGAGATGCCCAAAGAGTGGGCATCTCCGATTTGGGAGATCAAATTTATATCGCCGATGGTTCCGATGGTTTCTATGCTTTACAGAGTACCATTCAGCCCGAGATCAGTACCGATGCACTTTCATTGAACTTCGGTCCTGTTCCACCTCAGAACAGTCGTCCCATGATTCTCTGGGTGATAAATACGGGAACGGCGTTGTTAAACATCGACAGTGTCAAGATCACCAACAGTCCTGCTTTTTCATTCAGTGAAACACATTACTCCGTGATTCCCGGAGATACACATAGTGTTACGATTTATTTTAATCCTTCTTCATCACAGCCGGTCCAGCATAGTGCCACCGCGGCAATTTTCAGCAATGATTTCAATCATTCTCCGCTTTACATCAGTTTACAGGGCGAGGTGGGCACTTGGATAGATATTAATCAGCCGTATCAGTCGGATATTCTGACGCTCGGATTGTGGCATATCGATGAACAAACAGGCGCCACAGTATATGATGTTTCTGCATATAATCAGGATGCTTTGATCGTGGGTCAGGCCACCCGGACCGATACATCCAAATTCGGACGCAGTATTCGTTTTCACGGAACGAATAACAGCCGGATTGAGATTCCGTATAATACCGTTTATAATTTGTGGGATCATCCTTTCACTGTCGAACTCTGGTTTTACATGCTGAGAAAGCCGACTGATTGGACTGCTTTATTGCAAAGGGGGATAGATGAGACTATCCAATATAAAATATGGTTGGCAGATGATTCAAAACCAGTCAAAGGAATTATTGGATTTGTCAGGGATGTGGTGGGGAACGTGCGTGAAATTTCAACGGGTTCGATGGCCCAATTGAATACCAATCAATGGTATCATGTCGCTTTGACATGGGATAAAGATTCTTTGCGTCTTTATGTAAACAGTATTGAGAGGGGAAGTATTCCTTTGAGGGGAAGACTTCTTTATCAAGATACAGAAGCGATCAGTATCGGTTCAGAAATCACCGGACAGAGTCCATTCTCCGGTTATATCGATGAAGTTCGCATATCGAATGTTGCCCGGCAACCCTGGGAATTTCCCGTGCATAAATCCCGTTTGATCGCGGAGGAAGATACCTTACGTTTTGGCCGGGTATTTGTGAATCGTTCGAGAAGGGTTCCGCTCCATTTGATGAATACTGGAACGCAGCCTTTGATCATCAATAATATCCATTCGACGGGCTCTTCGGATATATCCATTGCACCCGCGCTTGAGTACGTGTTATATGATGGACAGGATACCACGGTTTGGATTACGTATGCTCCTGTTTCTGAATCTGTTCTAGGTAATGACGCTTCTTTGGTTATTGAGAGTACAGACCCGACCTATCCGGTCTATTCCATTCCGCTTTTCGGTGAGGGTGTATTCACTCTGCCTGCAGGTAAATATAATCCTGATCCTTTTACGCTCGGGTTGTGGCATTTCGACGAGGTGGGAGGAACTACGGTTGACGACGAAACAGTTTATGATCGTCACGGAACATTTTACGGGGATGTCACTCTGGATGAGGTCACACATAAATTTACAACCGGTCGCTCTCTTCATTTCGGAGGTGATAATGGAATATGTGTCATTCCGGTAGAAGAACGGATGGAGCAGTGGGGCGGATTTACTGTGGAAGGCTGGTTCCGGGTGGATGATGCATTGTCTCAGACCCAAGGTGTGATTATCAAACGCGGAAACGGCAGCGATAATCAATTCGATCTTTTTGTTGAAGAGAATACATTAAAGGGGCGCCTTTTCAATCAACTGGGGACTCCATTTACAGTAAGCACAGAAAATATTCAGTATGCGCAGTGGTATCATGCAGCGATCTCCTATGTGTCGGATATGGATTATCAAAACGGGGTATTGCGGTTATTTTTGAATGGAAATGAAATCGACACGGTTCATTTCGAAGGTCAAATGGCCGGTTTCGAGGCTTCGGAGTCAATTGATACGCTTTCTGTTTTGATAGGCAATGATTGGAATCGGCAATCGCCTTTGAACGGCAACGTTGAAGAAATCAGGATTTCGGGGATCAACCGCCAATCCTGGGAATTTAATGTGGAGATGGCTCGAATTCAGGTTTCCCAGTCCACGATGGACTTTGGCAAGGTTTATATCTCAGGCGAAAGGAAATTGAAGCTCTCGATTACCAATCCGGGAATGGATACACTCTGGGTGGACAGTCTCTATACAGGTTCACCAAATCTGTTTCATGTCGGAAGTTCCCATTTCAGTGTGGCTCCTTACGATAGCCAGGAGGTAGTTGTCGAGATTCGGTTTACACCGGTCAATACGACCGAAGTAACCGATACTTTGAAAATTGTCAACAACGATCCTTTCTGGAAAGAAACGCCGTATGCTGTGGCTTTACGAGGAGAAGGGATGAGTGGAAAAATCACAGGGCCCTATCTTCCCGACACCTATACGAGTGGTCTCTATCATTTTGATGAAGAAACAGGTACCGTTGTAGTCGATGCTTCTGCCGCAGGCATGGATGGTGAATTGATTGGCGGAGTAAGCCGGTCAACTACATCAAGGTTTGGACGATCTTTGAGATTTGATGGAACGAACGGCCGTGCTACCGTCTCCAGCGACGATCTGCTAAATATAACAGAGACTGAGTTTACATTCGAGCTCTGGTTCTCTATGCTGAGCAGGACGGTAAGTCGCAGGGTCCTGATCAGCAAAGGATCGGGGTCGAATAAACAGTTTGAACTGGCGCTTGATCCGGTCAGTGGCATGAAGCTCACAATGTGGAAAGCGGGAGGAGAGAAGGATTCGCTTATTACAGGAAATCCAAATCTATTTAATGCCGATCAGTGGTATCATACGGCATTTGTCTGGGATGGCGATTCTCTCAAATTGTATTTAAACAATTATCGGATGGGCAGCCTGTACTTACCGGAAGGGTTCAAACAAATCGGTTCGAAATTGGTGACAATCGGTGCGGATTCGACTGCTTTAAATGCGTTTCACGGTTATATCGATGAAATCCGCTTCTCACATATTGCCCGGGCCGATTGGGAATTCAATGTGCTTTCTCCTGCCATTGTCGTCTATCCGACAGAACTCGATTTCGCAACAGTATGGATCAACCATACAAGAATGCTTCGATTTTCCATAAGAAATAACGGGGATCAGGACCTCAATATTGAGAATATTACAGGAGCCGGAGGTGCTTATTCTATACCGGAGACTTTCCAATCCTTTACACTACACCGTCTGCAGTCCCAAAATGTGGAGGTCAGTTTTACACCCACAGATGCCGACGTACAGCACGATCAACTTTTGACCATTACATCGAATGACCAAACACATCCAACCATCTATGTCACGCTAAGAGGGATCGGTACAGAGAGCAAACTCGTTCCCGGTCAATACATAGTGGATGCGCATACCACGACGTTGTATCAGTTCAATAGTGTGTCCGGTGATACGCTGGTTTACGATGTTTCCGATAACGGCCATCATGCTTTGCTTCGAAACGGGGTTTACTGGACAAGCAATGGGCTTTTCGGGGGTGCACTCCGTTTCGACGGAACGGACGATTATGTCGAAATCGCTTCGCATCCAGATTTTTCATTCGATCCCGCTACAGAAAGTTATTCCATCGAATGTTTTTTCAGAACCGATACGATTTCACAAATGTTGATTTCGAAAGGATACGCCGATCGGCCGGATTCTCTTGAGTATTTCGTCAAATTAAACGACGAAGGCCGAATCGATTTATCAGGCCGCAATATTCCGGGATCGAGATTAAACACAGATAGCTGGCACCATTTTGCATTGACCTATAATCATATCACGCAATTCTATGTGCTTTATATCGACGGAGACACATTGTCCACCTGGGATTGGGACGAATCCGAATCCGTAACGACGCAGCGTCCGCTGCTTTTGGGTGCTGCCGAACTGGACAGTGCAGTTCTGGGCCATTATTTTGAAGGATATCTTGATGAAGTTCGGATTTCGGATATCGCGAGGGAACCTTGGGAATTCGGTTTGGTGAATTACGGAGTTGAAGTTGTCAGTCTAAATCCTGATCCGCCGGTTTACGGACAACCTCTGACGCTGCAATTGCGGGTTCCTGCGGATCTGGAAGCGGAAATCGTGAATTTCTATTATGGATCAGGCGGATCGAGAACCTATCAAAAAGCAGTCGCAAATCCCTTGAGTGACGATATGATGCAAGTCGCTCTTCCATCGACCGCAGTAACATTGAGAGGCCTCGAATATTATGTGGAAGTCTTCTCTGGCGAAGATACGTTGACCTATCCGATACTGGATCCGAGAAACAACCCGATCTCATCCGCCGTGCGGCACAACGGGGTCGAATCGTCGGTGAATTTTCTGTATCGACAATTTCAGATGTTTTCCGTTCCCTTCAATCTGGATTCGACAGACGTTAAAAATGTTCTCGAAGATGATCTGGGCCAATATGATCCCTATCAATGGCGTCTTTTCTGGTGGTTACCGCAAAACAGTTCTTATATTGATTATAGAGATGGGACGGAAGATTATTTCGATTTTACTGCCGGACGTTCCTACTGGATTATTACCGACTCTGAAAGAAAAGTCGATGTGGGAGCCGGTACGACCGTTTCGACGGATTCAAGTTTCCGATTGGCACTCAGTCCGGGATGGAATATGATCGGGGATCCGTATAATTTTTCCGTTCGATGGGATGATTGTTCGATTTCGTCCGATTCTGTTGTCGGTACGTTGTATTACTATGATCCCTTGAACGGGTATCATTTGTATTGGAATGAATTGAGTCCATGGAAAGGATACTGGGTATATAATGCGGATACGGATACCGCTTTTCTTTCTGTTCTTCCCAAACAATCGGGACTGAGCAAACCGGTTCTGGCCTCCCAAAACATATGCAAGCAAATTCAATCAAACGAGTGGGCGATGCAGTTTTCGGCTTGGGCAGAGGGAGCCAAGGATTTGGATAATTTTGCCGGTGTGAAGCAGAGTGCAGAGATGGCCTGGGATGTGTACGATCAGCCCGAACCACCGCCCGTAGGTGATTATATCTCCTTTTTCTTTGACCATTCGGATTGGAAAAGTCGTACGGGCCGCTATGCCGTTGATATTCGGAAACAGAACGATGAGGGCTGTGTTTGGGATTGTTCCGTCGAGACAAAACTATCAGATCGGGATGTCCATATATCCTGGGAGATGTTCAATGAATTGCCGGATCACTGGGAAGCCTATTTCATCGATCTGGATGAAGGCTATTCAAAAAATTTGTTGAAAGATACCGGAATCCAGTTTCAAACGTCGAAAAAAGTACCCAATATGCATCAGGCAAAATTGATTGTGGGAACGAGAGCATTTATCGAGAAGTACAGTGAAGGCATTCCGCTGGAACCCATCGAATTTCGGTTGTCCCAGAATTATCCCAATCCCTTTAACCCGAATACGAATATCGAATTCAGTCTTCCCAAAAAGAGCATGGTAAAAATTATTATTTATAATGCACTGGGTCAGCAAGTGAAAGTGTTGCTTAAGGAAACACGAAAAGCCGGGTATCATCAAGTTGTCTGGAATGGATTGAACGAACAAGGATTCGCAGTTTCGAGCGGTGTTTATCTTTACCGCATTGAAACGAAAGACAAGATTGCAACGAAGAAAATGGTGCTTATCAGATAAACGATGAACGGTTTCAACAGGATGAAACGAGGAGTTTTTATGAGAAGCAAGCTCTCAATTTTATTGATCTTATTTCTATTCATCGGAAAAGGAAATACCCAGGATGTAGAACCGACGTCACAAAATTTGACATATATCGCGGCAGGGATGTCTTTGCAGATGGTTCGATTACAGAAACAAGATGTGCCTATCAATCAATTTTCTTTTCCGATTACTCTGGTTTTTCCAGTGGGGCATCATATTCAAATGGTTATCACTCATACGCCTGCAATATCCAGTTGGGCCGATACAGCGAACATTAAAATTTCCGGTTTATCTGATACGTGGGTTCAGGGGACCTATATTTTTTGGGATGAGAAAGCTTTTTTCAATCTAGGCATTGGTATCCCGACGGGAAAATCTGCTTTAAATGATCGTGAATTTTTGCTTTCACAGCTTTTGGACGATAATATCTCTCGCTTTCGTTTGCCCGCCTACAGCCAGGGATTATGCCGAAAAGTCGGCATGGCCGTTGCTCTCCCGATCAGCGAGAGCGCAATCATTGGAGCAGGGGGGGAATATGTCAATCATCAGGCTTTTGTTCCTGTACATTATGTTTATGAAGTTCAAGGAGAAGAGAGGGTATCAGAAGAAGAGTATAAAGCCGGTGATGAAGTTTCTGTAAATATTGGTCTGGATTTACGTCTTAAGGAAGATATGAAATTGATGATGGATGGTGTTTATACACGCTATTCACGCGATTTGTTAAGCGGGCAGGAAATATACGGTTCAGGAAGCAAATTGGTTTTGGATGTCGGTTATTTGTATCAATTCAGTCAGCAATATTTCATGGGGCGAATACGGTATCGTCAGAAAGGCAAGAATGAGATCTGGCAGGGTTTGGCTATGGAAGAAGAATTAAAAAATAGCCACGGTTCTGAAACCGAGATTGATTTAATTCTGAAAGCATTACATGTGCAAAATGGTGGGTTCTTTTTTTATGGAGATGGTCGTTTTTATGGTGCCAGTGAAAGTGGGAATGGAAGGGCAAGTGTTTATGGTGGTGGATTTGGTGTGAATTATCAGTTATCAAAGATGACAGATATGAATTTTCAACTTAAATTTTTAATGGGGAATCGGGTTTTTGATACGAATGATGTCAGAGATATCGTTATTTTCGAAATGTTTCTTGGCTGGAATTTTAAATTGTAAATTTTATCGAATGAATAATGAAAAATGATCCTTAATGATCGAGTTGCCTACTCATTTCTTTTGATATGCGAATATTAAAATATCCTGAAATTGTTTGCTCTTGAAAGGACGATCAAAATTACCTTCTATTTGATATCCAAATTTTGCTTTTTCTAAAAGTTTCAATATTTGCGAGAATGCATCTTTTTCTTTTTGTATATGATGGTGATATTCGATAACCATTTGTTTGATATAGCGTAATTTGTTTTCCTTGATCAACTCTTCTAAAATGCGTTGTTCGGCTCCTTCTACATCCATTTTGAGAAAATCGATTTCTCTATCAATAAATTTTGATAAACGTATCGCTTCGACCATTTTTTTATCTTTTGGCAATCTTTGCTGAACAGTGCTTATATTCAATGTGCCTGGTTTTTCCTTGTCATAGAAGAGCGCTATTTCTCCGTCAGTATCGGAAATTGCTTTTTTGAAAATTTTCACAGATTTCAGTTGATTGCGTTGAATGTTTGATTTTAGGCAGGCGAAGGCTTCTTCGTCTGGTTCGAAAGCAATGAGATCAGAATTTGGATACATGATTTTAAAATAAAGTACAGACAAACCAATATTGCTGCCACAATCAATAATCAATGAATTTGTTTTTTCTGTTACAAAGTAATAGGCGCCTTTGATAAATATTTCATTAAAAATGTATATAAAATTATCATAGGTGCAATATTTTACTTCGTAGTTACCCAATCGAATAGACTTGTTTTTGGAATCATATCGCTTCAGGAAAATACGAAAAAAATAAATCTTGCGGAGATTGTTCTTGAAATGATTGTCAACAGATAATTGATTGATCCGATCAATTGTTGTTACCAAACGGATGATAGCATTTGTGATAGATCTGATCATGTGTGTAGACTTATTCATCAAAGTGATTCGTCGATTTCTTTGTTGAGTATTTGTTTGATTTTTTCTTTCAATCGTTTTCTGATCCGTTTTGCATCTTTTTTCTTGATTCGATGGGCTCCCTTTCCTCCGCGGTGATGTAATTTTTCAATATTTCTATCTCTTGGTTTTTTCATAAAAAAATCGTTAATGCCGTCTCGCACCGTATTACAGGATGACGATGTATATTCCATTCTTTTTTTCTATTTTCATTTCTTTGATGCCGCGATCCAGGACTTTATCATATAACTTTTGGTAAAAATTCAATCCCATGTCTCCTTTTTCCACTTCATCAAGCTTTCCGTCCGCGTTTAAGTCTATCACCACTGTTTCACCCGAAATTAACTGTCTGCTCGAAATTCTTAATTTATTGTACACATCTCCGACTGCCAGAATATAGGTAGCCAGCAGATAATTGTTCAATTCGTCGTAAGTACGGTATTCTCTTGCAAATGTCTTTTTTTTGATGTAACCCAATCGCTCGCCTTCCTTGATACCGAATTGATAGATCGCATTGGCTTCTTCTAGGCTCAAAGTACCGATCAGAACTTCATTGATCATTCCATTCTGTTCTTTGTCGATGGCCTTGAAGACGATATGTTCATTTTCGAGCCGGCTCAATATATTGTATCCTTCCATGTTGCTTGGAGTAACACTATCAATCTGGTATGTCAAATTGTTGTAGTTAAACGTGTATCTGCCAAGCTCTATCGTGGATCGGGTTGTTCGGCAGTTCATTAAAATCAAAAGAAAAAGAAACCATCCGTTTTTGAACGTTTTCATTCTGCGATTACTCCGTTTTTTGAATCCTGCCAAAGACGGGTAAGGGTTTTATTCTCCGCACCTTGGGGCGTTCAATGTTTTTGCTTTAGATACTCCACTGCTTGCGGCGGGTCAGTTCATTCCGCCAAAATTTGAATTCCTTTTTGAATGACCTCGAATATTCCTTCAGACAAATCGAGTTCTTCAATTTCTTTGAGATGAAACCATTGTGCCTCGCCTGCATCGGAATTTGCCTGAACCGGTCCGCCCATATACTGGCAAAGATAGTTAAGAATGATATAATGGTATTGAATATTGTTATTCTGGTCTTTCACTATTCTGGAAGCAGCATTGAATAAAGGGCCGATTTGAACACCAATACCGCACTCTTCGAGTATTTCTCTGTGCAGGGCTGCTTCCAGTTTTTCTCCAAGGTCTACCATCCCTCCGGGCAGACTCCATTTGTTTTTTGAGGGTGGACTGGCGCGTTTAATCAGAAGTATTCTGCTGTTTGAATCTACGATGAAACCGGCAACTGCAGGAAGCGGAAATGGCGGATATTGTCTTTTTCTGAAATCTCTTTCAATCACGATTCCTCTTTTCCTTTTTTAAAAAGGTCGAGGAAACGATCCAGATATTCGTTGAACAAATCCCAACTGTCCAGTTCTTCTTTGAGGCGCATCTTGCTTTTGTAGGTTTTGTCCAATTCGGCCTGTCTGAACATCTTCTCAATTTTCAATCTTACCGATTTGGGGATCTGGGGGTCCGGATTGGGAATGCTTTCTTCCCGTTCCTGGGTCTCGGATTCAGCATTTTCTTTTGAAAGAAGATTTGCGAGCGGTTCGATTTCTTTTTCTTTTTTGGTCGCGTAGAGTTCCAAATCCACAAGATCAACTTTGATCTTAAGAATTTTTGTCAATACTTCAAGGATTGCCACCGAGGCTTTCGGATATTCGATTTGTGCGGTAAAGAAAGGAATTTCACCCAACAGACAAACCCCCTGCATCTGTTTTTCCGCAGCGATACTGATGAGCAGACCGTTCATTCCGGCAATGGTTCCTTCACTCATAAAATGGACGTGGTATTCCATTAAATCTTTTAATATATCTTTATGATTGGGTACGGCAAAAACCCTCGATTCATCCTTGAAGTGCATATCCGTGGGGGCGGCCGCAGCAGTGTACACTTTTTGTACGCCGAGGCTCTGTGCGATTTTCAGGATTTCGAGTGAGAAATCGTATTCCCGATGCGCGATGGGCTGAAGATTGCCGATGAATATCAAGAGGTCATGTTTTGATTGCGAAGATTTATAGTAGTAAAACCGGTTTTTGGGCAATTTAGGTGGCAGTATGATCTGCTTGGAAACTGTTGCATTGATGGGTGTGAAAAAACTTTCCGAAGTGAAATCCATGAGGGGTTGGGCGCCCAACTGATCTTTCAAATAGGTTACAGCGGTCATTGCGACATTTCCCATACCCGGCCAGGCTGCAATTAAACAGGGTTTTTTGAGTAAAATTTTATTCTTGTTTGAATTTTTTTCGAATATCATATCTGCAAAGCTTCTATTTGAAAACCGCTTTTATAAAAGATACGATTTCCAGATGCGAGGATCAAGTTATTTCTTAGGTAAAATTGGAAATGATTTCATTCGATTTCAACAATATTTGATTGATCTTCAAACCATCCCGATGCTCAGGGTGATCGTTTACTCTCTAGTAAGAATTGGGCCCTTTTAATAGATAGAGGCCCTGAAGATATCTTTTATATGCGTTTTGGGACAGTTTTTCATTATAGATTTTCCCGGGTTCGATAAAAGCGATATAGGAAGAATCGTTTTCCACAGTGATCCATGTATAGTGATGCATGAATCCCAGAGCGGGATTTCTTGCGAGGCGCATTTTCCCGCCTGTGGGGCCTGCGATGAGATACCGATGTCCCTCCTGCTTTTTCGATGCCAATAGATGCAGATGTCCCGCAAAAATTGAATAGTTGGTACCATCGAGAAGGGATTCGATTTCGGGCCAGAGGTATTTGTCTTTTTCCGAAGGGAGCCAGACCGGTTGATGAAAAAATAAGAACAGCTGCCGTGTCTGTCCATAGCGTTGAATTTCTTCTTTTAAAAAGGACAGCTGTTTCTCGCCAAATCCTGTTTCGCCGGTAATGTGATGCTCCTCGGAATTTAGAATGATGAAGCGGCATCCCTTGTAGCTGAAAGAATAGTAAGTATCTCCCAAATTCTGGTTCCATATCTGATAACTTTGCCGATCCCAGATATCGTGATTTCCTGGAACGATGAAAAAGGGCATTTTGAATTGTTTCAAATGTTCAAAAGCTTCGGTCCAGAGCGATTGAATTGAACCTGTACGGCCGGGAAAATCCTCGATAATGTCCCCGATCATGATGACAAAATCGGGCCGGAGCAGATTAATCTCGCCAATCGCCTGATCCAAGATCTGCCAGCTTTGTGAATCACTTCCTGTGCGGTCCCCAACAAGGACAAAAGAAAATTTATCTTTCTCGGGAATGGTTTGACGAGGTATGTCTCTGTATTGACAGATTCCTCGCGATGACGAAAAAAATGAAAGAAAAGAAATCGACAATACAATCAGCCGTGTTTTTATTTGATGATACATGGGATATTCTCCGAATTACATTTATTTACAATAAACCCTTGACATGATGCCAAGGGGAAAACGTTGATCGATTTGGTAAATGTGCATCAGAATATTTTTGAGAGTAAAAAACCGATCAGTATCCAGATCGGGATGAGCAAAATCAATACAATATTGAGAATTTTTCTGACTGTGAGTGAACGTTGTAATTTTCTTTTCTCCAATGCTTTTTTGATTTTTACATCGAGATCGTTGGACTGAACAGGTTTGACGAGATAATCGTCTGCGCCTTCAACCAGACATTCAACCGCGGAATCGACAGATGGGTAGGCTGTTACAACGACAATGGGCATTTGGGGATCTTCCTTTTTAATCTGTTTCAGCATATTCAATCCATCCATGACCGGCATACGGATGTCTGTAAGAATGAGATTGTATTTTTGACTGCGGAATTTTTCGAGGCCTTTTTTGCCGTTCTCAGCCGTATCGCTTTCGAAGCCGGATCGTTTCAGTGTCTCAACAAGTAATTCTCGAATATCTTGATCGTCTTCCACCACAAGTATTCTTTTCATTTTACCTTCCCCTCGGTTGAGACTGGATAATTTAAATCAAGAAAATGTAATTAAAAATAATAACCTTGTCAAGAAGAAATAGCCTGATCTATTCATAAATATACATTTCCACGAAAGAAAAAGTGATGACTTATTTTATTTTAGATCGATTCGTTGTTGCTTTTTTATTGATTATTTTGTATGATTTGTACATATTATATCTATCCGATTGTTAAATGAATGGAGGTGCTTTATGTCTGCTCGTTTATTTGATAAAAGAGTGTCTTTTATATTATCTGTGTTCATTTTTCTCTCAGCAACACTTGTTTTATTTGCCCAGCAGGATCCGAGGAATCTCCTTTTTCAAAAAGCAGATGAAGCGATGCAAAAAGCCAAAGAAATGCAGGCCAATTTGTATTCGCCGACATTTTATCAGGAAGGGCAGAAATTTTATGAACAGGCAGATGAGGATTATAAAAAGAATAAAAATCTTGAAGCTATCCGAAATAGAATTAAGGCTGCCGAAACCAGTTTTCTGAAAGCGGTGGAGAATACAATGCTCGCAAAGACCCATTTTGAGGATTGTATCAATGCAAGAAACGATGCGCTTGAAGCGGAGGCGCCACGGTTCAGACAGGAGGATTGGGAGAATGCGGAACTGGCATTCAATCATACGATGCGCACTCTGGAAGAGGGAAGTATCGAGAAGGCCAAGTCGCGCGCCAGCAAGGCCGAACAGCTCTATCGAACCGTCGAACTGGAAGCGATCAAAGCCAATTATCTGGACGAGACCCAAGTGCTGCTGGAGGAAAAGGAGAAAGAGCTGAAAAAGCGTGTTCCCTTGACGCTGCAGCGTGCGCAGGATTTGCTTGCGAAAGCAGAGAAACTGCTTGTTGAGAACCGTTACGATACCGATGAGGCAAGACAGCTTGCCCAGGAAGCGAAATACGAAGTGCAGCATGCGATCTATCTGTCGGAATCGATTCAAAAAATAGAAGAAACAAAAGAATCATACGAAAATATTCTTTTGGAGAGCGAACTGCCGATCCGAAAGATTGCCGATCAGTTGGATATGAATGCACGTTTTCATCAAGGCCCCGATGTACCGACCTTTTCCATTATCGAAGCCATTCAGAAAATACAAAAAGAAGTAGCCGATCTGAGGCAGGATTTGAAGGACAAGGGAGAACAGGTGATCATACTGGAATCTCAGCTTGGCGATCTCAAATCCAAAGAAGCGACTCTGTCCATGCTCATGGAACAGCAAAAAATAATGAAGGACAAATTTCAAAAGGTCGAACAATCGTTTGATCCGGAAGAGGCGCAGGTGACCCGTATCGGCGACCAGGTGGTCATTCGTCTTTACGGACTCTCTTTTCCAGTCGGTCAGGCGATCATTAAACCTCAATATTTCGGGCTGCTCGGGAAAGTAATCAAAGCCATCGAATCGTATCCGGAATGTGGTATTGCCGTCGAAGGACATACCGATTCCTGGGGAGGAGATAAAGCCAATCAAAAACTCTCCACGGACCGTGCCGAAGCGGTGCGTGAGTATCTGCTTTCCACAGCCTCGATTGATGCCGCGCGAATTACAGCGGTTGGATACGGCGAGACAAAGCCCATTGCATCAAACGAGACTACAGAAGGACGGCGAAAAAATCGTCGGATCGAAGTGGTCATTCATCCAAAAAAATAAGGACAGGGTGAACTTTTTTCATGTTTTCACGTAAATCATGAAGATCCATTGTTAAAATAATTTAATCGAAAGTGAATTCCCAACTCATGAAAGGACGAAGTGAATGAGGTGGTTTTGTAACAACAACTTTCTGATATTTTTATAAATATAGAATAGGATCTGTTTGTTATGCGGCTTCGAAAATCGTTAACAGAGTTCGTATTTCTATTTGTCTCCTTGTTGATTTTGACGGTTAATCTACACGCTCAAATCACTTTGGCCATTGCAGATTTCACGAACCGGACGGATCGAATGTATCTCGATTCATGGGAACAAAAGATTCCCGAATTTCTGCAAAGTGAATTGTCCCGGTCCGAGGACATTGTTCTTGTTGAACGTCAGAACCTGAAATCCATTCTGGACGAGCATGCTTTAAGTATGTCCGGTCTGATCGATTCTGCCGCTCAGGAGGTTGGCAAGCTTTTGAGTGCGCGGTACATGATCACCGGTTCGATCCATGAAACGGGGGACTGGCTGCGTATTGATGCCAGGGTTATCAATGTTGGCACGGGCAAAGTCGTCAGCGAAAAAGTCCAAAGCAAGGATCGAAATCAGCTGGATAAGATGATCTCTTTGCTGGCGAATAATTTACGATACCAGCTCGCAGGAAAGGGCGCATACCAATCCAAAATATCCTTGAAGAAATGTCCTGTGACTTATTTTTTGGTCGGTACATTGGGCAGCGGATTGGCTACACTGTTTGTTCATGATCAGTATCAGAAAAAACAAGACGAATACCGGCAGGTTACAAAGCTGGAATCATTCGATTCTGCGTACGATTCGGCTAATCATTTGTATCAGGCAAGGAACATACTCATTTCGGTGACCAGTGCGGGACTTGCCGGCACCCTCTATTGCTGGCTTCGGAATTTGTCTCCCGAAGAAATCCTGGCCAGTCAACCGCCTGTTCTGCCGTATGTAATGAGTACAAGAGAAGGAGAATTCGCAGTTGGGATTCATGTCTCATTTTAAAAAAATCGCTGTCTTTTCAATCCCGTTTCTTTTTATTTTGCGATGCAATATTCCGCGGGATAATATTCTCGATCCCCAAAATCCTGACAGTTATCAATCGCATCGGATCATGATCGAGGCTTTTGTCAATACGGAAAATCCTTATCCTTACAACGGGTACATGCTGAGCGCTCTGGATTCTCTATTGCAGCTTTACAAGAATCAGCTGTTTATCGCTGAATACCACCGCGATACGGAGGATTATCAGTCCGATTATCAGTTGGTCGAAAATGAAATTCTCTATCAGACTTATTTGGAAAGTTTGGATGCTTCGCTGAAAGGTGTACCGGATGTTTTTATCGATGGAGTTGAGGGACGAGTTCAGGGTGCATCCAGTGTTTCTTCAGCGCTGTTTCGTTTGCAGGAAGCGATTCTGCCCCGGTTGTCCCATATCAGTCATTTCGCGATTGAGATCGATTATCGTATCGAAAACGGTCGTCTGACTCCGCTGGTTACGATTGCGCGGCTGGGAAGCGGAGATGCAAGCGACCTGATTATTAAAGCGGTTCTCGTTTCAAAGATTGACAATGGCTATCATAAACGGGTAGTGAGAAGAAGCGTGGAAGGATTGGATATTTCTCTTTTAAAGCACGGAGAAACAGAGAAGCAGACGCTACCCGAAATTCAACTGAACGGAGAGTCGGATAATCGACTGATTGTGTATGTTGCGGGTAAGAACGATCATATCATCTATCAATCCGCATCGTTACAGATTCACTGAATGATCATTGAAAAGGAAGGTGAATGACGAACCTGAAAAAAACTTTCATATTGACGGTCTGCATTCTTGCTTTTTTGACTATTCTTGGATGTTCTTCAGATATTTTCGAAATTGTCCGAGCCCCTGAAATCGAAAGCATGAATTTCAGTGCGTATGAAGTCGATCCCGGCGATTCAGTCCAAATTACATTGAAGGTCAAAGATACAGATGCCACGTTGCATTACAACTGGTCTGCCAGCGGAGGCGAGTTTGTTCCACCGACCGATCAGGCCGAGGTCTTCTGGAAAGCGCCCCGCGAGGGAGGGCAGTATCGAATTACCGTCAAGGTTTCGAATGAAAAAAAATCGACAACGAAAAGCCAGAATGTGACGGTTCGTTCCTATACCGAACCGATCGTTGAAATACTGGTTCCCCAAAATGGTGATTATCTGATTCAATACAGCGAGGTTGCGATTCAGGTTTTTGCACAGCACAATAACGGGATCAATCACCTGAATCTTTTCGTAGATGATACTCTGAAAGCAACAATAAACGGGCACATTATTTCCAGTGAGTATGAATTTCCCCATCAGTGTTCGGAATCGCCTGGTGAAAAAGAAATAAAGATTGAGGCCTTTGCCAATATTACGGGAACCGTTGGTCGTGATTCGATACAGGTCATCATCGAAGGAATAGTGATCGGCAAAGACAATTGAGTCTTTCCCATTTCTTTGTCCGAAAGAACGAAGACATATTTCTTGACATTCCTTTAAATTATCATTAAAATATAACGACAATTGTTGCGCCCGTAGCTCAATTGGATAGAGCGTAGGCCTCCGGAGCCTGAGGTTTTGGGTTCGATTCCCAACGGGCGTACAGAATGGGTTGTCTCAATTAAAAATAAGTCGTTTACCGGGGACAGTTTAAATGACTTTGGTAAACGACTATTTTTATTGGTTGAAAATCACCAAATTTCGTCATAATTTTGAACATATTTCAAGAATTGATTCACTATTTTTGCAGTTTTGATTTATATCGGGCAAGTATGCGAAATTCATCCAGTAACTGGTTTTCCATTTATAAATAAGATTTTTGTAGGTACTTATTAATATTAGATATAGGGGAACCTTGATTTCATGGTATGATCTTTGATACAGATATTTAATTAAAGCGATATTAACCTATTTCTATGAAAATTGATAGGAAAATACCAGCCATGAACAAAACACAATCTTTTTTTGCCATTTTTTCCCTATTATTTTTACTGTTGTTTTCACTTCTGTCCGCACAGGAAGCAGAATATGCCAATGAATATAGTGATCCGATAAATTCAGATTCGGAGAATAACACTTCAATTTTATATTTAAACGGAATATGGGACTTTACGCCCGAAGGATTGGATAAAATGAGCATTCAAGTTCCATGTTTTTATGTGTGGCAGAAAATTGTACCCAATACTAACGGAAGCGTGTCTTTTGGAGATGATGAAAATGGACCTTGGAAGATTATTGAAGATCATCCCGAAACTCTTTATAAAAGAAACTTCAATATACCTCAGGAAATGGCAGGAAAGCGTATTTTTCTTCATTTCGAAGCAGTCAACTATCTCGCTTATGTTTATATCAATCAAGAACTTGTTGGCTATCATGTCGGTGGTCTTGTTCCATTCGAATTGGATATTACGCCCTATGTCAATTGGAGTTCGAGTAACCAATTGGAAGTAGCTATCAAATATTGGGATGCTCGTTTTATTGAATTGTGGGGTACCAAAAGTCCGTATTGGCCTTTTGGGTTCTATAGAAATTATTGGTTCCTGGGAATAGTTAATGATGTCTATTTGGTTGCCAGATCACCGGTTTATGTTGATGATGTATTTGTCAGAACCTCCGTTCGCAATAAAAAGATATTTACAACAATTACTGTGAATAATGTGGATAGTCTTGCTCATACTGTAAATGTTGCAAGTCATATCGAATCGCCCTCCATCGTCATTGGGGAGCAGCAGATTGAGGTCCCTGGTGGGGGGAGTGTTACAGTGGATTTCGAAAAACAGTGGCAGGACCCGGTTTTATGGTCTCCCCGAAATCCGCATTTGTACAATTGTGTTACAAACGTTTATGAAAATCAAAATTTAATCCATGGCAAAACAACGCATTTCGGATTCCGCGAATTTTGGATTGAAGGGACAAACTTTTTCCTGAATGGAATAAGATGGAATTTGAGAGGCGATAATTTGACTATTCAGAGTGAGGGTGAATATTGGAACTATCTGGTAAATGATCATGCCAATTGGTCGACCAGTCTGGATTCAATGCTGGCTATGCATATAAATGTTGTTCGATTCCATGAGGAGCCTCCGCCTCAATGGATGATCGATCTTTGTGATGAAAAAGGAATGCTTGTGGTCGCGGAATCCCACATCCTTTCAAATTATAAATTGGTTTTCAGTTATCCCGAAAATTATCTTAATAATTGTCGAATGTGGCTAAAAGATTGGGTCAAAACCAATAGAAACCATCCTTCAATTGTTGTATGGAGCGCAGAGAATGAAATGGTTTATAATAATGTGTTCACAGCGGAGCAAATAGCAACATTTGGGGATGCCATTAAAGAAGTTGATCAGACGCGTCCCATTATGTATGAGGGAGACGAAGATGTTTCGTTTCATGCTGATATCAAATCAATACATTATCCGTGGGGTTATTATTCCGCCTGGCCTGAAGGAAGAAGCATTTATCAACTTGCCGAATATGTGAGTTCATACAAACCTACCAGTTTTGGAGAATTCAATTGGAAAAAAAGTAATTTGTCCGAAACGGATCGTGTGAGACTACAATGTTTGAAAACACGGGCAGGGAGATATGTTGGTTTTGACGATGTTCGTCCATTTCGGCTGGATTGGGCATGGCACCCGGATCCTGGATATTCATCCTCTACTTATAGCGGTTGGCAGCCGACTGCCGCAGAAATTCAATTTTTAAGCAATACCATGAATCCGGTAGCGGTATTTGACAAGCACTATTATGAGTATGCAACCTATCCTTCGATTCCTGAATTTGATGAGGGTGTTCAATTAACCCGCGATTTAATCATTTTTAATGACGAGGAAGAGAATACACAGGTCGAAGTCCAGTGGCGTATTTTGGTGGATGAAGAGAGTGTTGATAGTGGAAATTTTCTGGTTAATGTCAACCTGGGCACATTTCAAGAAAAGCAAATCACGTTTAATGCACCTTATGTTTCTCAGAACAAGATATTCGATTTGGAGTTGAGCAGTTGGAAAAATGGGGTTCGAAAATTTAGTGAAAGGTATCAGTTTAAAACCAGGAATACAGGGATGGCTCCTCCAAAAAAGGTGACGGATGTCGATATTCAAAGAAATGGAAACAGCCTGCAATTTTCATGGTCTCCGGTCACACAGAATCTGGATAATACGCCTGTCACAATTTCTCGGTACGATGTTTATCGTGCCACGGATCTGGTTTCATTATCGTACGCATCAAGCAAGCTGTCCGAAACGACATCGACCAGTTTTACAGATAACTCATCCGGAATCACAGAGAATCCGGAACTCAACTATCTTTATGGGGTGAAAGCGATCGACAGTGATAACAACGAATCTGAATTGTCCAATGTTGTCGGAGAATTCGATTTCGATCTCGTAACGACAGGTACCACAAGTTACAATCAAATCGCCTTACCATTCATTCTTCAAGGTGTAAACAATGCCCAAGATTTAAAGGATTTTGTGGGGACCCGATGTAATTCCGTTGCCGAGTGGAATCCCAATACGCAAAGTTATGATCAATATCAAGAACCTTTGAACAATTTTACTGTGGAAGGTGGGAAACCCTATTATGTCCATGTGACACAGGAGGGGGTATTTACTTTAGTTGGTGCGCTTGCTGATCCGCAGTTTGATTTGCTAACAAGTTCGAAGACCGACATCAATGAGATCATGCTGCCTCTGGGCAAGCTCTCCATCACCAAAGCCTCTGAACTGGCAGATGAAATACCCAACTGTACCAGCGTGGGGAAATGGGATCCGCAAACTCAGGGATTTCAGCAATACGCTCCTTCGGTTCCTCCGACCGATTTCAGTGTCAGGGTCGGTTATCCCTACTATGTCAATGTTTCACAAAACAGCCAATGGCCGGAAAGTACTCAGCGAGATATGGCTGTAAACCGAACTCAAAATTCGAAAGAAGCGGTGAGTCATGTACCTCATCTGGTCTGGGGAGAACTGCCTTCCGAACTCAAAGAAGCTCCTAAAGAGAGAATTCGATTTGAAGCTTTTCTAATCGGAAATGAAAACGAAAGGCTGACCGAACAGTCTCCCGGGAGTCTTATTGAAGATGGGTATTGGGCAGTCCAGTGTGCCAGTTTAAACAGTGGGTGGAAAGCAGGAGATCAATTTAAAATCGTTTTCAGAGATTCCGAGACAGATCAAACTTTAGAAGCAGAGATTGAATTGACCTGGAATCCGACCGACAAAATTGAGGATTGCTACAGCTGCGTTTCTGAAACAACATTGCCAGCAATATATTATCTTACCCAGAATTATCCCAATCCTTTCAATGCGGAAACAAAAATTGAATTTGGAATAGCGGAAAATTCCCGAATCACACTTAAAATCTATGATACACTGGGCAGAGAAGTTGAGACACTTGTCAATGAAACAAGACCTGCGGGGCATTATCAGGTTCAGTGGAAAGCCGAAAATATAAGTTCCGGTGTTTATTTTTATCACTTGAGAACAGAAAACGAACATCAAAATTACAGTAAAATAGAGAAGTGCATCTATATGAAATGAAGGCTGCTATCTGTTTAAGGAGGAATCTTCTCACAAGTTCAATTTGAGAAAGGAGGACAAGATGAGAAGGTCATTGTATTGTTTGACTTTGTTGCTCCTGTGCAGGATAGCATTTTCTAAGACGATTCATGTTCCTGAAGACAAGGCGACCATTCAAGCGGGAATTGATAGTGCTGCAATCGGGGATAGTGTATTGGTTCAGCCGGGTACATATTTAGAGAATCTCAATTTCAACGGAAAGAGCATCGTTGTCGGATCACTTTTTTTGGCTACAGGGGATACTTCATATATTTCTCAGACAATAATTGATGGTAACAATGGTACGGTTGTGACATTTGAAAATGGTGAAGATTCAATGGCAGTTTTGTGTGGTTTTACGCTTACTAAAACCGGAATTTATGGATTTCCGGGAAGTGGAATCGCTTGCAGGGGGGGTGCTCCGAGATTGATGAATCTGGTCATTCAAGGGATTATGAATGCGGATTGGGAATTTGCAGGTGGAGGGGTGTTTTGCGAATCGGGTGCATCTCCCCAATTGAACGATGTAACAATAACGGGCAACCGTTCTATTTTGGGGGGAGGTATCTGTTGTATAAATTCCGATCTGACTTTGGTGAATGTGAATATTAGTGACAATTCTGCATATGGATTACCAGAGGATATTTATGTACCTTGTGGTTTGGGTGGGGGCATTTATTGTGATTCTTCTGATGTCGTAATGAACAATGTCTTGTTAAAGAATAATTATGCACGGAAAGGTGGGGGTATTCGTTTATTGGATACAAATTTGGAAATGGAAGATGTTGTGATTACCCGAAATTCAGCGGTTTATGCTCGGGGAAGTGCGGGTGGAGGCATTGACTGTCAAGGATCGGATCTAAATCTGACAAATGTGACGATCAGTTATAATTATGGGGATCAGGGAGGTGGTATATACCGCTATGATTCTGATTTGAATTTTAGTTTTGAAAACCGGTGTAATATCTACTGGAATCATGCCATTTTCGGGAATGAGATTTTTATTGCTGATGAAAATACCGTTTCAGTAGTTGTGGATACATTTACTGTGTTTAATCCGTCAGATAATCATATCGATCCAATGGATCAGTGTACCTACAATATCCTTCACGCTAAAGTTGTTCCAGTAGTTGCGGATCTCTATGTCAGTCCTTTGGGAGATGATTCCAATTCCGGATTGACACCATCAGAACCATTACAATCCATACGAATGGCAATCGAAAAAGTGGTTGTGGATAGTCTCAATCCCCGAATGATATTCTTGGCCGATGGACAATACAGTGCATCCACTACCAATGAAGTGTTTCCGATAAAAATGAAAAATCATTTGACTTTGTGTGGAGATTCTGTGGGTCAGGTGACAATCGATGCAGAGTCAAACAACAGTGTTTTTTATTTTAATGCCGTTTATCAGGCAAAGATTCGACATGTAACCATTACGGGAGGGTATAGTCATCTTGGTGGCGGTATATACTGTGATCGATCGATTTTAAATTTAGAAAATATTCGCTTATGGAAAAATAGAGCCCAATGGATTGAGCTTCCGCCGCCCTATGATTGGGGATATGACGGATATGGATCAGGGGGGGGGGTTTATAGTGTTAATTCAAAGGTTTATATTCAAAATGCAACCATTGATGATAATGATGGCAATGGATGGGGAGGGGGAATTTATTGTTCTAATGCGACTCTTGATTTACAGAATGTAAGTGTTTGTAACAATGGTGCACAACTGAGTGGTGGGGGTGTTCATATTGATGATTCTTCCGCAGTACGGTTTGATGACGTAGTAATCAGTGAGAATTTGTTGCCTGAATATGGGGGCGGTATAGCTTATTATGGTGATAATCTAATATTGAAAAATGTTACGGTCAGCAGGAATCAGGCATATGAGGGTGATGGCATTTATCAGAACGGCGGTCAGCTATTTTTGCTTAACACAATTGTTTGGGATAATGAAAAAGAAGAGATACATTTTCCAATCTGGCAGAATAAGAGCAGTACTATCACTGTTGTTTATTCAGATATAGAGGGAGGTTTGGATTCACTGGTAACGAGTGAGCAAGACACCGTTTATTGGCTCGAAGGAAACATCGATGCCGATCCTCTTTTTGTGAATCCTGACAGCGGTGATTTCAATCTTCAGGAAGGATCGCCTTGTATCGATGCGGGGACGCCGTTTTTTGTCTGGCAGGGGGATACGATTCTAAATCTTTCGGGTGCGGATTACAACGGCGATGCCCCGGATATGGGGGCATATGAATCAGATTTTACTTCTGTTTCCCAATTTCAGAAACGATTCACCGAAAGATATATTCTTTCCCAAAACTATCCAAACCCATTCAATCCGGAAACGCTTATTCAGTACAATCTGCCAAAACAAGGTCATGTGAAAATAGATATTTACAATCTTCTTGGACAAAATGTGATTACACTGGCGGATGAAAACAAAGCAGCCGGGTCCTATACTGTCCGTTGGAAAGGGCTGGATCGATTCGGGAATCGACTGCCGAGTGGAACTTATTTTCTTCGGATGGATTGCGGTGAATTTTTCCAGGTTCGTAAAATCGTCTTAATGAAATAGGAGTTGCGTATACGTATGAAGCGGATTCTAATATTTTGTTTTGGTCTTGTTTTTCTTCTAACTGGAATTTCAGCTGCAAATGTAATGCATCTGGTCTCGGGGACAATCCGTTACGATAATGGAGATGTTCCCGATACGATTACGTTACAGGCATATATTACTTCTCACCCTGGTGTAATTTTAACGCAGAACTCTTTCGGTTGTGGCTATGAGAATGGATATTACTGGATCCAGTGCGGAAATTTTTCTACCGAGTGGGAGTGGCAAGCCGGTGATGTTCTGCATATCGATGTGTCGGATGCGTACGGATTTTCATCGGAAGGAGAGGTCACATTGACCTATGTGGCTTCCGATCCGTTGAATATCGTCATCGAAATTACCACCTATGAGATTACCATCGGTACAACTCCGGAAGGACTGGAATTCACGGTCGATGATACGCTCTATTCCGAAACGCATGTGTTCGACTGGCTTGAAGATTCTCAGCACGAAATTTCAGTGGCTTCACCCCAAAGTGAAACAGCGGATATCCGGTATGATTTCTCTGACTGGAGCGACGGCCAAGCACAGGCACATACAATTATTGCCGATATGGATAAATCCGTTACCGCTCATTTTATAACGAAATATCGTTTGGCAACCCATACCGATCCGGTATCTTCCGGATCGGTCGAACTGACTCCGGCCGGAGAATTTTATTCTCCCGGAACCGTAGTGACACTCAATGCCGAGCCGGATACAGCGAATGGTTATCTATTCGGTCAGTGGAGCGGAGATTTATCCGGAGAAACCAATCCGGATACACTGCATATGACAAGCATTCCTAAATCTGTGACTGCGCATTTTAGATTGAGAACCCATTCTCTCCTGGTCAATGTATCTCCTGCCAATGGCGGGAGTGTCACCATCAACCCGGAAAAAACGGAATACGATTTTGGCGAAATCGTTCAACTAAAAGCCATTGCGGATACGGATTTTGTTTTTCAAAGCTGGTCAGGGGATATATCAAGCACATCCTCAATTGTTTCTGTCACGATGAATCAGGATCGATCCATTACGGCAAATTTTCGCAAAGAAGGTGTTTTACCTCCTCAATTAATTCGTTGTTATCCGCCGGACGGAAGTGTTTATGTTCCCAAAAATACGGACATACAAATGACCGTCGCAGGCGATTCCTGGGGAGGCGGATTGGATTTTAATTCTTTAAATGTCACTGTCGATGATACGCTTATCATCCAGAATGGAATAGTTCAGTCCGGTAAAGAGGTGGAAATTCAAAACCAAGATGATTTAATCAATATATTTTACAATCCATTATTTGTTTTCCCGACTTCTAAAGATGTAGTTATTAGAGTAGAATGCCAAGATAAACTTTCTTCCATTTTATTCCTTGACAGCACCTATACCTTTACAACGGGACCGTCGGAAGTTGTCATTACAAAATTCCAAATTATGGATATGTTGGGCGGTATCATAGATGATCTTGTTCTGAACGTACAAATTAACATTCCTGAAGAAGCACTGGAGGATACAACCGAAATTTTATGCGGCTTCCTTGCCACATCGATTCCTCTGCCGGACACTTTGAACCGGATGAGTCTCGTTTATTATTTTGGACCTGATGGGATTCAGTTTTCCGACTCTGTCACACTCGCGATTCCGTATACGCAGGGAGATTTAACGCAAATAGGCGTGGGAAGTGCTGATCAGATTCCTGTTTATTATTTTTCAACTGCAAAAGGTGTGTGGCAAAGGATTCCAATCGCTGATTATGATTCTGGACATTTTTATATCAAGGTAAAGGAATTTTGTTATCTGGTATTCGGGAAAATATCCACTTCGGATGTTTCGGATCGTAATGGAGATCTGAACCATTTTCCGCGACAATTCAAACTTTGTCAGAATTATCCGAATCCATTCAATCCCAGAACCAGTATTCGATTTGAGGTTCCTGCGGTCTCATATGTTGTCATCGATATATATAATTCATTGGGGCAGAGTGTGAAAACGCTGCTCGCAGGAGATGTAGAATCCGGATTTCATGAAGTGGATTGGGACGGAACCAGTCATGATGGTACGATGGTAAACAGTGGTGTCTATTGTGTTGTGATGAAAGTAAAAAATCAGTTATTCAGACAAAAAGTGATATTAATAAGATAGAACCATTTAGCTATATAATATAATAATTTTGCTTGATTTTTAAATAAACTGATATTACACTATTAACACTATCCGAATTTCTAAACGAAAAATACGATACAATGATCATATAATGAAACAGCGATTACTCATTATCTTAAACGACGAAGTTGAAAATACGCAGGTTGAAGTTAGATGGAACATATTGCTTAACGAAAATATCGTCAGTAGTGGAAATTTTAATTAAAGATATTCATTCGAACGCAAGAATACCGGCATGGCTTCTCCCAAAAAAGTGACCGATGTTATTTAAGATAATCTGTAAAATTATAAATACAATCAATGAATAATACTATATTGAAACTTGGCAAATACTTTTTTCTTGCCTTGATTTTATTGTTTGGTACTTCTGTTGAAAGTTTTGCGCAGAGTGGATTAGTAGATTGGCAGAAATCCGATTATACTTATTTCAATAAAAATGCCTCATATATTGAATCCGGTAATCTTAACGATTCGATGCCGAAAGATGAAATTGATTGGTTGAAGAAGTTAGCTGATTCAATGATTTCAAGATGGCCAAATTCAAGTGTCTTTCAATGGGATTGGGGTGAAGCTGTAATGATGAATGGTATGTGGAAGGCTTATAGAGTAACAAATGATGAAACCTATTTTAATTATATAAAATCATATATTGACCATTATATTGATAGCAACGGGAATATTCTTGTTGCATTTGATGTAGATGACTATATAAATAAAATTGCCCCTGGAATGCTTCTGCCACTCCTATATTATTACACATCAGATATTAAATACCTGAATGCCGCAAATATTTTATCGAACTATTTATTTAATAATGCTACAAGAACAGAAAGTGGAGCGTTTTCTGCTTATAAATATGACAAAATACAAGCGTTGGATACACTTTATATGTTATGTGTATTTTTGGTAAGAATGGGTTGGCTAACTAAACAAACGATGTATTTTGATGAAGCTATGAATCAGATTTTTCTTCATGTTGAAAAACTTCAAAATGTCAATGAAAAATTATTATATCATGGGTGGGATGAGGATGGTAAGCTATATTGGGCAAATTCTGTAACACATCTATCGCCTTGTTTTTGGGCCAGAGGAAATGGTTGGGCACTGCTTACTATATTCGAAGTGCTTGAATATTTACCCTACGATTATTCTCAGAGAAATACTTTAATTGATATATTTAAAGAGATTATTGCAGGGATTGCTGTGCTTCAGGATGAAGATAAAGGTTTATGGTATACTGTACTCAAGGAAGAAGGACACTCTGGCAATTATTTAGAAACATCGGCTTCGGCAATGTTTGTATATGCGATTCAAAAAGGGATTATTTATGGTCTTATTGATGATATTTATCAGGAAAATGTTAATCAGGGAAATATTGGTTTGAACACTAAGATTTATAATGATGCGAATAATTTAGCAGTCGTTAAGGATATTTCTTGGGGAACATCAATTGGTAATTATATTCATTATATTAGCATACCACTTAAGGAAAATTTATCTTGGGGTTTGGGTGCTTTTTTAATGGTAAAGACATTATTCAGACCGAATCGATTTCCACCAAGTAAAATTTTGAAAATAAATATCGACTCTTTAGGTAATCAAATCTTTCTAAATTGGGATCCTGTTGTTGAAAATACTGGCGGATATCCTGTCAAAATAGAACAGTATATTCTTTACAGATCTCTTGATTGTAGTTTTTCTAATTCTGTTGATTCTATAGTTAGCATAGTAGATACATGTTATATCGATACATCTAGCAATTTTTTAGCTAATCCCACTAACAACTGTTTTTATAAAGTTAAAGCTGTCGATCCGATTGGACTTTTGTCAGAGTTCTCCGATATTGTTGGGGAATTTGATTATGAATTGCAAGTAACACCTGGAACCGATTTCAATGAAATCGCGATTCCTTTGATTGCTCCGGATATTTCCAATGCCGAGGAATTGATGGGAGCCATTTCGGGATGCAATTCGATTGCCAGATGGAATGCAGCCTTGCAGGGATATGAGCAGTATATTCCCGGCATTTCAGCAACTAATTTTGACGTAGAAACAGGGTATCCTTATTATGTCAATGCAACGGAAAACACGGTTTTTTCTTTGGTTGGGGAGATTGCCTATCCGACGTTTGATTTGATTACAACTTCAGGTACTGATTTTAATGAAATTATGATTCCTCTAAACAAGACGGAAATTCTAAAAGCATCGGACTTAATGGCCGATATATCCAGTTGTAACAGTGTAGCGAAATGGAATACGACACTGCAGGGCTACGAGCAGTATATTCCCGGTCTTTCGAGTACGGATTTTAATGTCAGTCCCGGTTATCCCTATTATGTTAATGTTACGGCCAATGTCAGCTGGCCGACAGCGGGGCCGGCAAAATCTTGTCCCGATTCCGGAAATGAAATTGCGGAAATCAATATTCAAGGTTCAGAAGCCCCGCATGCGGTTTGGGGCATGTACGAGTGTTCCGATCATTCATCCTATGGCATTCCTGTCCATTTTATTGCTAATGTTGCTACAAGGCCATTCGAAAGACTGACAGAATCATCTCCTGGCTGTGCGTTGCAAAATGGTATCTGGATTGTTCAGTGCGGTAACTTTTCATCCCGATGGAAAGCGGGTGAAGATTTAAAAATCATTTTTAAAGATGAAAACAGTTCGTATTGCGGAGAAACAGTGATCCCATTAAGTTACAATCCAGAAGACAGGGCCGATTCTATCTATTTGAAGAGAACGGAGTTCATGCCAGATCGATACGAACTTTATCAGAATGTACCGAATCCTTTTAACGGGCAAACACTGATCAAATATCAGATTGCGGAACCAATGCATGTTTCGATAAAGGTGTTCAATCTCATCGGTCAGGAAATAACCTCTCTTGTAAATTGTGATATGAGTGCCGGATATTATGAAGTGAAATGGGATGGCCGGGATCAGAATCATCGCTTGACGCCCAGCGGCATTTATATTGTCGGAATGAAAGCTGGTAATTACATTGAAACTCGGAAAATGGTCTTTCTCCAATGATTGTCCAAACTTGTGTGATATGATGCGAAAAAGATCCAATATTATAAAATTTTGTTCCCAAATTATACTGATTCTATTGATGATTCCTTCCTTGAATTTTGCAGGTACGATTCATTCTGCATACGGTAATCTTGAGTATTCGAATCATTCGATTCCTTCTTCGGTCTCGTTTACTGCGTATATTACAACACGCCCGGCAGAAATCTTGCATGAATATTCAGTGGGCTGCGGTTATGAAACCAGTTCGGGTCAGTGGTATGTACAGTGTGGTAATTTTCCAACAAATTGGAGTGCGGGTGAAACCTTACACATCGATTTTAATGATGGGGTAGAGGGTACCGGGTCAGACGAAATTGTCTTGACCAACAATTCGATTGACAATGGTGGAATGACTACACTTTTGCATCCAAATCGGCAAATTACAATTACAACCAATCCTCCAGGATTTTCGATTATCGCGGATGGTTCATCATATACAGCCCCTCACATTTTTACCTGGGAACAGACGACTTCACATACCATTTCAGTGAATTCTCCCCAAAATGAAAGTGGAGGACAGCGGGATGTTTTTTCAAACTGGTCAGATGGCGAAGATCAAACTCATGCGTATATCGTTCCTGGTTCGGATGCAACCGTGACAGCGACATTTTCAAGGCAGTATCTTTTGACCATTGTCACTGATCACGGCGATCCTCAGGGGGCTGGATGGTATGATGATAATGTGATGGCTCCTTTTTCATTGACCACACCGGATGTGCAGGGGATGACGCGATATCTATTTGACCATTGGAGCGGAAATCTGAGTCATTCCGATCCTTTGGGAACGATTCGAATGGACGGTCCGAAAACAATTACAGCATCCTGGAATACTCAATACTATTTAGAAATTAATTCAAGGCACGGATATGTAAGCGGAGAAGGTTGGAAAGATGAAGGGGCCTCTGCACATTTCTATGTCACGACTCAAGAAATAAGCGGTGGTTCTGGTATCAAATATGTTTTCACAGGCTGGACGAGTGAGGATCCGGGATCGTATACCGGAGCGGCTACAAGCCATATCGTAACCATGAATAACCCCATTACAGAAACGGTGCTCTGGAAAACGCAATATTTTCTTTCTACGGCTGTAGACCCATTAGATGCAGGACATGTGACTGTTGACGATACGGATTCCTGGTGTGACAGTGCATCCATAGTCACAGTGACCGCTTCTGCCAACAGCAATTACGGTTTTGTCTGGTGGGAAGGAAGTCTCAGCGGTGATTCCAATCCCTCGCCAATTTTGATGAATTCACCGAAGAGTGTCACAGCAAAATTTGGAAAGAGGGTTCAAATTGCGATTAATACTGGTATCGCAGGCCGTTCATTCAATGTGGACGGTACCTATTATAACAGTCCGCAAATTTTTACATGGACGCAATACAAAACGCATTCGCTTTCAATCAATTCTCCTCAAAGCGGGGGGTCCGGGGAACAATTTGTATTCACTTCATGGAGTCATGGGATGGAGCAAAACCATATCTATACAGTTCCAGGTTCGAACCAAACTTTGACCGCCAATTTTAAAAGGCAGTACTATTTGACAGTGAATTCCGCATATGGAAATCCACAGGGAGCCGGGTGGTGGGATGCAAACGCCAATGCTTATTTCTCAGTGGGGTCACCGTATCTGCAGGGGGATACAAGGTATGTTTTTCTGGAATGGAGCGGAGATTATACGGGTACTTCTCCTTCGGGATCGATTTACATGAATGGTGTGAAAAGTGTGACGGCATCCTGGCAGACCCAGTATTATTTAGAGATCGTTTCTTCTTATGGTTCTCCGACAGGACAGGACTGGTACGATGCCGGTGATCCTGCGACTTTTGGCATCACGACACCCGTTAGCGGGGGAACCGGGAAACGTCACGTATTTATCAGATGGAGCGGAACCGGCACAGGATCCTATTCCGGAAGTAATGAAACGCACACAGTTACAATGAACAATCCGATCCATGAAAGTGCAACCTGGAAGACGCAGTTCTATTTAAACACTGCAGAGAGTCCGCCCGATTATGGAAATATTTATCCGTCGCCACCGGGGACCTGGTGTGACAGTAGTACGATTCAATCGATCAGTGCTGTGCCTGAAAGCGGATATAATCTCGCCCGATGGGACGGCGATCTGGAAGGGACCGACAATCCCACAAGTTTGTTTATCAACGGCACAAAAAACGTGACAGCCGTTTTTGGAAAACTGGTGCAGATCACGGTAGCGACATCACCTGCCGGACAGATTTATTTTGTGGATGGCAATTTTGAAAATAGCACGAAGAATTTCGATTGGGTCGAAAACAGTAAGCATATGCTTTCGACCCAGGAGCAGCAATATGGAGAAACGGGAGTTCGTTATATTTTCTTGAACTGGAGCAATTCCATGCCCCGTTCTCATACCTATACGGTTCCCGCATATGATCAGATAGTCACTGCCAATTTTAAAACGCAATATGAACTTACGATCAATTCGGATGTAGGGGATCCTACCCCTTCCGAGCCAACCTGGTACAATGAGGGAGAATATGCCTATTTTTCCGTAAAATCGAGTGAAACAACCGAAGATACCCGGTATGATTTCTGGCAATGGACCGGGGACTATTCGGGGATCGACACCAGCGGTTTTGTTAAAATGACATCCCCGAAGAATATTACGGCTCTCTGGAAACATCAATATAAGCTGGCGATCAACTCCTTGTACGGCGAGATTCAGATGGAGTCTGACGGCTGGTACAATGAGAATGACACGGCCTATTTTTCAATTACCTCACAGGAAATCAACGGAACTACCCGGCATATGTTTACGGAATGGACAGGGGATTATTCGGGAACGGACACATCTGGTGTCATTATAATGGATGGCCCAAAATACATGACTGCCAATTGGGAAACCGAGTATTACCTGTCCATTGAAGAAAATCCGGAAGAAGGCGGCGAGGTGATTCCGCCACCGCCGGGTCAATGGTGTGCTGAAGGTTCCGAAATACAATTAAGGGCCATTCCAAATCGGGAAGAGAATTTTACTTTTGGCGGCTGGACCGGAGACAAAACAGATATGGATTCGTTAATTACAATAGTGATGGATAATTCGAAAAGTATGACTGCGAATTTTATCTATATTGGAAAAATCAGAATTACGACCAGTCCTTCCGGGTTGAATATTATTGTCGATGACACTCTCCGCACGGCACCTGCAGATTTCAACTGGTCATCGGGTAGCAGTCACACCATAGGAACATTTTCTCCGCAAAATGAACTCAATGGATTAAGATATGTCTTTGATTCATGGAGTGACAGCAAAGCCATGACGCATGGAATCACTATTGATGGTATTTCCATTTATATGGCGGAATTTGTCAAGCAATATCAGTTAACCGTTCAGAGCGATCCGTATGAAGGTGGAATTGTAAATACTTTACCCGATACTTCCTGGATTGATGCAGGAACCACGGTTGTGTTTCAGGCGGTTCCCGATACTAGTGGCGGATTTATGTTTTGGAAATGGAGCGGTGGCCTCACCGGAACTCATAATCCCGATTCCATCAAAGTAAATGCGTCCAAACAGGTGATCGCACATTTCATTTCAAAAACCTGTTCATTGACCGTCGATATTCATCCACCCGGTGCGGGGACGGTAAGTTACAATCCCGCGAAGACAATATACGATCGCGGAGAATTTGTACAAATAACCGCTACTCCTGCAGAAACATTTTTATTTAAAGACTGGACAGGCGATACAGTGACTGCCAACAATCCGATTACGATTCAAATGAATGCGGACAAAAAAATTATTGCAAATTTCATGGATGAAGATTCCAGTTCCCCAGTACTCACGGGCTGCTACCCTCCCCACGGCGCAGAGGTTGTTCCCAGGAATTCATTTATCCAGTTTACAGTGATCGATGCAAACGAAGGTACCGGAGTCGATCGTTCATCAATCAATGTATCAGTTAATAATGTCAACATTATCTCCAATGGGACTGTCCAGGGCGAATTGGCTGTGGAAATAAAAAGCAGAACATCGGGGTATCAGATTCAGTATCGGCCAGCAAATGATTTTCCGGAAGAGTCTCTTGTAGCCGTCCATGTTCAATGTCAGGATATTTCATCGGCCAAAAATGCGCTGGACAGCACATATACTTTCAAAACAGGCCAATCTCCGGTGGTATTCACATTGGAAAAAGTGGTCGGGCAAACAGGCGGAACGATTACGGATGCATTGACAGGGATTGAAATGGTCATTCCTACAGGTGCGGTGGAAGGTACCACACACATTACAATCGGATATTATCAAAATCCGCCGCCTCTGCCTGATTCGGTCCGTTATGTCGATATGGCCTATCATTTTGGTCCGGAGGGATTTCAGTTTGCCGATTCGGTTCTTCTTCGTATTCCGTACACCAATAGCGACCTTGTGAACGCGGCAGTGACCGATCCCTATGATTTGCCAATTTACTATTACTCGACGATTTCCGGTCAATGGGTGTTATTGACTGTTATCTATGCAACCGGCAGCTATGTGGAAGTCCAGGTAAAAGAATTCTGTTATTTGCTTTTTGGAAAATCATATTCGGTATCGGTGGATCGTGAACGCGGGAATCTACCCCGGTCCTATGCTCTGAAGCAGAATTATCCCAATCCATTCAATCCAGTAACGACAATAGAATATGATATTCCCAAATCAGGTCAAGTTTCGATCGTGTTGTTTAACGTTATTGGCCAAAAAGTCAATACACTTGTTCATGAATTTAAACCGGCAGGAACCTATCGGGTGAACTGGGATGGCAAAAATGATCAGGGAGAAAAAGTGAACAGCGGGCTCTATTTTTATCTCATGCGTTCCGGTTCCTTCGAAAAGAAAATGAAATGTGTTCTTTTGAAATAATCGGAAAAAGGGGATAATATCCATTTTTCTTGTTAAAATTTAAATTAGAAAGTTAACAGAAAATTTGTTACCCAAACAGGCAATCAACCCTGTTTGGGTTTTTCTTTTACCATTTTTTTCTGAAAAGTTGGCCCAGAACCGGAAAGAAAACGACATATAGAAGATGGGGAATTACAACCAGGGGATAGTAAACCAAAAGATTTCTTTTTTCCAATCGCTTTTGCGCTTTGTACAGAAATATAAGTTCGAAGACAGTTTTTATCGCCAGAAAAAATAGGGTCTCGATTAGAAATACAGAATCGAAAAGGCACCCGATTAGATTCATCACCAGGCAGAGATAAAACAGGTAGATGATTGCCAATACTGTAACGACCGGTTTGGGGTAGGCAAGATGTTTTGAGGCAAACCGGATTCTCTGGCGGGAAAAATGTCTTAAATTCAGCGGCGGATTGGTGAATACGATGCTTCCTGGTGCTGCCGAAAATCGAGTCCGATAGAACGGATGCTTTTGTGCACGATGGAGAAACAGATCGTCGTCGCCGGAAAGATGCCGGATCGAATCCCCAAAGCCATCGAGATCCTCAAACAGTTTTCTCCGATATGAAAAATTGGCGCCAAAAGAAGTGACCGGACAATTCATACTTGCGGCTGCCGCACCAATTGCGCCCATACTGAAATTTTCGAGCGCCAGCATACGGTGAAAGAGTGTATTGTATCGTCCGTCGGTGCGAAAAGGGGCGTAACCGAAAACGAGACCGGTCTCTTTGTCATACATTTTAACCATTTCGGTAATCCAGTCTGGAGGCGGCAATGTATCCGCGTCCGTGAGCAGAATGATTTCACCCGTGGAGTCTGCAATGGCCCGTATGATGGCCTGTTTTTTCGGAGAGGGAGAAATCTCTTCTTCCCGGATGTGAATGATCCTGACATTGGGATGTTCGACGGCAAAAGTATGCATGATTTCGAAAGTATCATCCGTGGACCGGTCATCGACAAGAACGATTTCTGTCAGTTTTTCGGGGTAGATTTGAATGGACAGTCGCCCAAGAAGAGAAGGAAGATTGTCTGCTTCGTTGTGAGCGGGTACGATCACTGTGACAGCGGGCTGATCAATCGAATTTCCCTGTTTGAATCGATCAAAACCTTGACTGAAATAGAGAAGCAACGCACAATAAATGATTAATAAAACAGCGGTGGTGATTGTTAAGATACTAAAAAACATTGGTTGCTGATTCTCTCCGGAAATTATCGACCGATCAATTTACAAGGATGTTACCAAAAAAACAAGTTTAAATTACATTCTATTTTTCTGTTGGAAAAGAGTGTAAAGTTTATTAAAATAAAACAGTAAAATCCTTTTGAGGAGATGGAGATTCTGCATGAAGACCGTTTCAGCCAAAACGAGGCTGATTATTTTGTTTATCTTTCTTTTTTATGCTATCGGTTATGTCCGTGCCGATGCGAACGGAAAACGCTATTGGATCTTTTTCAAAGATAAAGAGAATCGGTTACTCTTGAAGGAATCCGTGGATGCGCTTAGTCGTGAAATCGGACTTTCGGATCGATCTCTGAAAAGACGGGCCAAAGTTAGGGAAAGAGACGCATTGTTGGATGAAACGGATCTGCCGGTCAAATCCGAATATATCCAGACAATAGAAGCGTTGGGATTGAAAAAACACAGTGTGTCGCGCTGGCTCAATGCGGTCACTGCCGAAATCCCGGAGAATATGATCGATTCAATAAAGATACTTCCGTTTGTGAAAGAAATCAAACCGGTTTCAAGATATCCGATATCCGATTTTTCTCAAGAGAACCCTCTGCTCGAAAAATCCCAGATTTGTGAAGCCTATGCCTTGGACTATGGTTACAGTTATACGCAAAATCAACTCATCCATATACCCGATGTACACAGACTGGGCATTACCGGAAAAAATGTGCTCATCGGTGTTCTTGATACGGGATTTGATTATCATGGCCGATCCGTATTCTCACGTCTCAATGTGGTCGCGGAATATGATTTTCACTGGGACGATGAAATCACTGCCAATGAAACGAATGACGATGTCCATCAGCACGATCACGGCACAGAGGTTTTGTCCGTTCTCGGAGGATTTCATGACGGGGATCTCATCGGACCGGCTTACAATGCTTCTTATGCGCTTGCAAAGACAGAGTGGATTTCTGTCACGGATGATACGCTGGAAGAAGACCATTGGGTAGAAGGGATTGAATGGCTGGAAGCGTTGGGTGCCGATATCGTAACCAGTTCACTGGCTTATTACCATTTTGTGAATGGTCCGGATTATACGTATTCCGATCTGGACGGCAATACTTGCGAGGTCACAGTTGCTGCGGATATTGCGGCCAAGAAGGGTGTAGTTGTGGTCTCCAGTGCGGGAAATGAAGGTCACAAATCCTGGCAGTATATTACGCCGCCTGCTGATGGCGACAGTGTCATTGCTGTCGGAGCAGTAACTATGAATAACAATTTATGGTACAACAGTTCGACAGGCCCTACTGCAGATGGAAGAACCAAGCCCGATGTGGTTGCCATGGGTGTAGGCGTTTATGCAGTGAACCCGGATAGAACTAGTCCATCGAAATATGTATGGGTCACCGGAACCTCTGTTGCCGCTCCGCAGGTGGCGGGTATCTGTGCCATGGTGCTGGAGGCGCATCCCGAGCTCGGACCGATGGAGGTGCGTGATGCGGTCTGGAACACGGCGGATCGGGCCGATTATCCAGATGATCAGTATGGCTGGGGACTGGTCAATGCGTATGAAGCGATATTTTATCACGGCATTATTATTAGAGATTTTAAATATGTAGAAAATCCATTGGATCACAACCGAAGTATCGAATTCGATATTTTATCCAGACACGCCATTCAATCCGATTCGGTCGCTCTGTTCTGCCTGACACCCGGTTACGAGACATTTCAAAGAATTGTGCCGGATCATCTGGGGGATGAGGAATCCGTCCGGTATAAAGCAGTTTGTCCATTCGGTTTTCCGCTGGGCAGCTGTCAGTTCTATATTTCCGTTATCGATTCGCGCGATTCGGTTTCTGTGGTACCATGCGGCGCCCCAGATGTTCTGTACAGTTTTTCAGATCAATTTCCGAATTCAATCGTCATCTCTGAAAAGATGCCCAAACAATTCGATCTTCATCAAAATTATCCGAATCCGTTCAATGTTACCACGACGATTGCTTTCGATATTTCGAAAACGTGTAGGATTACTTTAAAGCTTTTCAATATCCGGGGGCAGCTTGTCCGCACATTTTTTGACGGAATCATTGCACCCGGCAGGAAAGAAATAATCTGGAACGGAGAAGATGATCGTGGACAGAAAGCAGGGTCTGGAGTCTATTTTGTTGAGATTCAGGGAAGCGGCTATCGCCAGATTCGTAAAATGATTTTGATGAAATAGACGCCGAATTTGGTATTGATTTTTAGCGTCGAAACGGTTATATTTATTGAATTCACAAAAATATAAGGAGGTGACCTTTCTTGAAATTAACGCCTCTTGAGATCAAGAAACAGCGATTCAAATCCAAGGTACGCGGTTTGGATCCCGTCGAAGTCGAATCGTTTCTCGAAATGGTGGCGAACGAGTATGAGAACGTTTTAAGCGACAGAGATCATTTGTCCGAAGAAGTGGCAAAACTGAAAGTTCAGCTTAAAGATTATCAGCAGGTCGAGAAGACACTTCAAGATACCCTGATGAATGCACAGGAAACGGTCAGTCAATCCAGGGAGAATTCGAAACGGGAGGCGACCATTATCATGAGGGAGGCTGAACTCAAGGCCGAGCGAATTCTGGATGAGGCCCGTGAAAAACTTGACAAAATGAAAAACGAGCTATCCATCCTTCGGGCTCAGAAAGAGTCCTTTGCAAGACGCTTGAAACACCTTCTAGAATCGCAGATCGAACTGATTAAAGTGCTTCAAATCGAAGATGTGGGTGTCCTGAATAAGTCGGATGGGTCTGCGCCGCATCAGAAAGAACTTAGGAATCAGAATTCGGGCGTTACAGTGCACAGTCAGCCAGCAGCAAAGAAGAGTGAAGTGAAATCCTGAAGAAGCAGTGATACGGATTCTGTATGACCGGATTCATTTATTAATCATATCATTCTTTTGGAGGTGAAGATGATTTTTAAGAAAGTATATTTCGTTTTAGTACTCGTTGTATTCATTTTTTCCGGTTGTGTTCACCGAACTTCTGTTTCTTATCGTGATGTTGAAGAAACCAACGATGTCCAAATTGTACTCACCTCTGGCAAGATAATCGAAGGAACCGTGCTCAAAGTCGAACCGTATCAATTAACCATTTTTAAAAAAGATCGTACTAAACAGACCATATTGCAATCTTCCATCAGTGAGATCAAACGAAAACCTCCTGTTTATGATGATTTCGGCAAAGGGATCTCGGAAGAAGAAATCAAATCGGTTCAGCAGAATCGAAATGCAACGGTTTATGGGATTGGCGGCGGCGCATTGTGTCTTGGAGCAAGTTTTTTTATCAGTTCGTTGATCGGACATAATATGGAAGAAGGCGGAACGATTGTCGCAGCTTCCACGGTTGTTGGAGGGACAATCGGCGTACTTCTCTTTGTCAACGGAGGCAAGGCGAAAGATCGTCAGGAAGCCATCGACAAAATTATAGAGAAACGCCAAGTCACGGAATATCAGAAAAAACAGGTCAAACAGAAGAAGACAAGTTCCGAAGAAATTGACAAGCTTATAGAGAAAGAGAAAAAGGAACAGGAAAAACTCAGAGAAGAACGGGAAGAACTTCTGAAGAAACTGGAGAAAACGGACAAGAACCAGTAAAAATATAAAAGAGTAATTTATGGAAAAGAAACGCATCGGTATTATCGGGGGCAGCGGATTATATTATATCGACGGAATGGAGATTCTTAAACGTATCAGAGAAATTACCCCTTTTGGGGAGCCGTCCGATGAATTGACTATTGGTACCCTGAATGGAAAAGAGATTGCGTTTCTTCCCCGGCACGGCCGCGGTCATCGTATTCTTCCCACAGATGTCAATTATCGGGCCAATATATGGATCATGAAAAAATTAGGGGTCGAATGGATCATTTCGATTTCTGCGGTCGGTTCATTCAAGGATGAAATTCAACCCCTCGATATGGTTCTTGTGGATCAATTCATCGACCGTACGAATCAGCGGAGAAGCACATTTTTCGGAGAAGGGATTGCCGCTCACGTTGTGGTTGCCAATCCCGTTTGTGATGAATTGAGACGCGTGATTTTTGAAGCAGGACAAGATGTTGGGGAGGGAGGACGTATCCACTGGGGAGGGACTTATCTCAACATCGAAGGTCCGGCTTTTTCCACCAAGGCGGAGTCGCTGCTCTATAAATCCTGGGGATGTGATGTCATCGGAATGACCAATGTGACTGAGGCTAAACTTGCACGTGAGGCTGAAATTTGTTATGCAACGATTGCAATGGTCACAGATTACGATTGCTGGCAAGAAAGTAAACCGGATGAGATTGTCAATGCGGATATGGTGCTTCAGAATCAGAAGAAGAATATCGAAGTTGTCAAGAAGATTATACGGAACGCCATTGCGAAAATCCCGGAAGAGCGAAACTGCGGATGCGCCGATACATTGAAAAATACAATTGTCACGGATTTGAATCATGTTCCCGAGAAGACACTGAAAAAACTGGAACCGATTATAGGGAAATATATGAATGAGTCGCATAAAAACTAAATGAGAAGACCTGATTATGTTTAAAAAAAGATACTGTAAAATTTTCGTTTTTGTTTTTCTTTTGAGTGTCGTCACAATTTCATGTAAAAATCCAAGTGAAATAGAAACATTCTATTCTCCTGATTTGCGTACACCCGTGGTCACTGGGATCCGGATTACGAATGAAATGGCGGAAGAAATTGCTGTCTGGGGCTATCTTTCAGATCCAGAAAGCCCGGTTGGTGAAGTCGAACAATATAAGAATTTACCTGATGATGATGGAATACATGTGTTTGTACCAATGTGTGGTTTAGATATGAGAACGCCATATCCCAATCCTACGAATGGTGAATGTGTTATTAGATATGATATAGGAAAAACTTCTCATGTAAAAATTTGGGTTGTACCTGCTGTATTGTCTGGTGAAGATGAGAGCAATATTGTTAATCTTGAAAATACTTTGTTGGTTAAACCAGGTATAGCAATAGCTGTTCTTGTTGATAGACAATCACCTCCTGGGGCTTACCAGGTTCATTGGAGTGGTGGAGATAGTCAGGGAAATGAAGTACCTGGTGGTTTCTATCGTATCTACATACAGGCAGATGAGTATTTATTGTGGCGTGATGTGGCTGTTTGGAGGGAACCGGGTGATTTGCCTCCAGATTTGGAAACATACATTTATTATCATTAAACTAATTTATTGATAATTAATATGGGAGTGGAAGATGAAAAAGCTCAACAATGTCATTATTTTCTTTCTGCTGGTTGTGATGTCAAGCACGATATTTGCTCAAAAAACTGATGATCAGCCGAAAGTTGGTATTTCAGCACTGGTGTCCTCAATTGTAAAGAGTGATCAGATGGATATTGTAATGCCGATATGGACAAGTCCAAAATTTGTTGTGGCACCCAGTCTCTATGTGCTTTCTATTCAGGATGCAGGAAGCGATATTGGTGTCGGCATTTTATTGAGAAATTATTTGCGCAAGAGTAAAGTTGCTCCATTTGTCTGCGGAAGAGTGGGATTTTATCTTAATGCTCCCAAGGATGGAGATAGCACTACCGATTTCTTATACGGTATCGGAATCGGAAGTGAATATTTTATTGATAAAAATTTCAGTATTGGTTTTGAAGCGCAGGTAAACGCAGCTACATCAGATGAGAATTCCGGCCGTTTCGGAAACCCCGGTAAAACGAATATCAATACAGCAACGGCTGGTTTTGTGTCGATTTATTTTTAAAAAGAAGAGAATTATTTAGTCCATAATTGGGAGATTCATTGTCGTTTCGAGAAGTAAAAAATCCCGTTGATTTTCCGAAGATGGAAAAAGAGATCCTTGATTTCTGGGAGAAAAACCGTATTTTCGAAAAGTCCGTTAAAACGCGACCCGAGAACAAGCCCTTCATTTTTTACGAGGGACCACCTACAGCCAACGGCAGACCGGGTATACATCACGTTATTTCACGGAGTGTCAAGGATTTCGTGTGTCGGTACAAAACCATGCAGGGGTATCGCGTTAGCCGAAAAGCGGGATGGGATACTCACGGGCTGCCTGTCGAAATCGAAATCGAAAAGGAATTGGGTTTTCAGACCAAGGCTCAGATCGAAGATTATGGTGTCGATAAATTCAATAAAAAATGCCGCGAGTCGGTTTTTCGATATTTAAAAGAATGGAATGAACTGACCCGGCGAATCGGCTACTGGGTAGATCTGGAACATCCCTATATCACCTATACCAGCGAATATATCGAATCGATCTGGTGGCTGTTGGCCGAAATATGGAAGAAGGGACTGCTTTATCAGGGATTCAAGATTCTGCCTTATTGCCCCCGCTGCGAAACCGCGCTTTCCAGCCACGAAACATCACTCGGATACGAGGAAGTCACAGAACGGGCTTTAACCGTAAAATTTCCTCTCAAAGACAAAGAGAATCATTACATCCTGGCCTGGACGACCACACCCTGGACGCTGCCGGGAAACGTGGCTCTGGCCGTGGGCGCCAAGATTCCGTATGTCGAAGTGGCTCAAAAAGTCAATGGCAGGAGAGAGGTTTATTATTTGGCCGAGAACCGTCTGGAAATACTCGAGGGGGAATATGAAATCGTGCACAAATTCCCCGGTCAGGAGATGGAAGGCTGGCAGTATCATCCCCTGTTTGATTTTGTTAATCTTGCCGATCCGGAACATCCGGCCTATTATGTTGCTTTGGCCGATTTTGTGACCACGGAAGAAGGAACCGGTGTTGTGCATACGGCGGTCATGTATGGCGAAGACGATTACAAACTGGGTCTGGAAAAAGGGCTGCCTGCCAAACATACTGTGGATGAGATGGGCGAATTCAACGAGCTTGTATCCCGATGGCAGGGACGTTTTGTCAAGGATTCCGGCATCGAGCATGAAATTGTTACCTATCTCAGCGAAAACAGGCGGCTTTACAAAGAAGAACAATATACCCACACCTATCCGCACTGTTGGCGCTGTGATTCTCCGCTGCTCTATTATGCGAAAAAGTCATGGTATCTGAAGACGACCGAAATCAAAGATCAACTCCTGAAAAATAATCAAGACATTCAATGGTATCCCCGTGAAGTGGGTGAGGGAAGATTCGGGCAATGGCTCGAAAGCAATGTGGACTGGGCCCTGTCCCGCGAACGGTACTGGGGAACGCCTCTCAATGTCTGGATTTGCGACCACTGTAAAAATCAACTCGCCGTAGAAAGCATCGAAGTCCTGAAAAAACTTTCCGGTCTGGACGATATTCCGGATCTCCATAAACCCACTATTGATGAAATCGAATTTCCTTGTCCAGAGTGCAAAGGCAAGATGACCCGCACACCGGAAGTCATCGATTGCTGGTTCGATTCGGGTGCCATGCCGTATGCGCAGTTTCATTATCCTTTCGAAAAGAATCTTTTCGAAAAGAACTTTCCCGCCGATTTTATCTCGGAAGGAATCGATCAAACGCGGGGATGGTTTTATTCCCTTCTGGCCATCGCCACACTCGTTTCCGGAAAATCTGCGTACAAACGCTGCTTATCAATCGAAATGATTCTGGATAAAGACGGTCTGAAGATGTCGAAGCGGCGCGGAAATGCGGTCGATCCGAACCATATTTTGAACAGAGACGGAGCCGATCCGCTCCGGTGGTATCTTTTTACGGTCAGTCCACCCTGGGTGCCGACGCGTTTTAACGAAGAAGGGATTCAGGAAGTTTTAAGAAAGTTTTTCGTCACGCTGACCAATACCTACAGCTTTTTCGTACTATATGCCAATATCGACGGTTTTGAATACAAAGAAAATTCCATTCCGGTAAAAAAACGTCCCGAGATCGACCGGTGGTTGATTTCGGCGCTGAACTCTCTGGTGAAAGGGGTCAATCAAAATCTTGAGAGATTTGAGATCACCAGAGCGGCAAGACAGATTCAGGATTTTGTCATTGATGATCTTTCGAACTGGTATGTTCGCCGCAACCGAAGGCGGTTTTGGAAATCCGCAATGGGCGAGGATAAACTGGCGGCCTATCAGACATTGTATGAAACTTTGTTTATCATTACGAAATTGATCGCTCCCTTTATTCCTTTTTTATCTGATGAGATGTTTCAAAATCTCAATTCCATCGGAACCGAAAAATGGGAGAGTGTGCATCTAACCGCCTATCCTTCTGCTCAGGAATCCCAATATCGGTTTACAGATCCTCGATTGGAAGAAAAAATGGGTCTGGTCAAGGAAACGGTTTCACTTTGCCGTTCAGCAAGAAACGAGGCCAAAATTCGAGTCAGACAGCCATTGGGCAGGGCCATCGTTGTCGCCGGATCGATCGAACGACAAAACGCCATTCAAAGTCTCGAACATGTGATTAAAGAAGAAGTGAATGTGCATCAGCTTTGTTTCAGTGAAGATTCCGATCAGATTATGATCAAACGTGCCAAACCCAATTTTAAAACCCTTGGTCCGAAATTCGGCAAACAGGTCAATATAGCCAAAACACTGATTCAGACATTGGCTGTGAAAGAGATTGAAAAGATAGAAAAGGGTGAAAAGATCAAGCTCAAACAGGGTCATCATATTTTGGGTGAAATCGACCTGAACGACATCGAAGTCGTCGTCGAGGCGGTACCCGGACTTGTGATTCAGTCCAACGGAAATCTGACCGTCGCGCTTGATGTGACCTTGGACAATGATCTTTTGGCTGAAGGATTGGCAAGAGAGGTTGTCAATCGCGTTCAGAACATGAGAAAACAGGCCGGATTTGATGTGACAGACCGTATTCAAATCTATTTCGATTCGACAGATAAAATGATTCAAGCCATTCAAGAGAAAGATCAATATATTCGGGAGGAAACATTGGCCGTACATCTTGAAAATCAACGTCAGAAAGGAGATTATTATCAAGAGTGGGAAATCGAAGACGAGAAAATAAAAATCGGGATCAAACGGGTCCAATAATATTCAGCAGTTTCAGAACCAACAGGAGAAATAAATGAATAAAAAAGATACAGAACATTTCAAACAGTTACTGCTTAAAAAAAGAAAAGAGTTGACGGATCAGATGGATTTTATCAAAGAAGTCGAAATGGAGACCACACTCAAAGAAGCGACCGGAGATCATTCGTCCTATTCGTTCCATATGGCGGACCAGGGAACCGATGCGGCGGAACGGGAGAAAAATTTTTATTATGCTCAGCGTGACGGCCGTCTTCTTTATCATATCGAACAGGCATTGGAAAGAATCGAAAAGGGAGAGTTTGGACTTTGTATCGGATGTGGGAAATCGATACATCATGACCGTCTGGAAGCCGTACCGCATGCACGACTCTGCATTAAATGCAAATCCGGTGAGGAGATACAACCTGAAATAAGCGATTTTTCAGGAGAAACCGAGTGAAAATCGGATTTATTTTTGGAATTGCCCTGCTTCTGGATCAATTGACGAAAATTGCCATCCGTCAAACCATGGTGCTTCATCAATCCATACCGGTATTGGGAGAGTTTATTAAGATCACCTATGTCAAAAATTCCGGGATTGCTTTTGGCCTGCGCGTTCCGAACAACACGATATTCACCATTCTATCCATTCTGGCAAGCATCGGGATTGCCATTTATTTGTTCACCCACCTGAAAGAGGGAATGGCCATTAAAGCAAGTTTGGCCCTGATATTAGGCGGCGCAGTCGGAAATTTGATCGACCGTTTGCTTTTTGGGGAAGTGGTCGATTTTATCGATGTGGGGATAAAAACACTGAGATGGCCTGTGTTCAATGTGGCAGATTCCGTAGTGGTTATAGGCATGTTCATTCTGTTGTTCACTGTCATCAGAACAAACGAAATAGAGGAAGTATCCAGTATTTCTGTATCCTAGGGGGGAATGGAAAATCGACGCATCAGGATTGAGATTCCTGAACACAAATCAAAGGAAAGAATTGACACATTTCTTGCGCATGAAATCGCCGGTGTTTCAAGAAGTCAGATACAGCGGGCAGTCAAAGAAGGACTGATCACTGTAAACGGACAACATGTCAAAGTTCGACATCAAGTTCAACCCTTCGAAGTTATTGAAATTATCATTACCCGACCTCCTCCTCCGGATATTCTTCCTGAATCCATACCATTAAATATCGTATTTGAAGATGAGTATCTGATCATTGTCAACAAGCCGGCGGGTATGGTCGTGCATCCGGCATATGGTCATTCAGGCGGCACGCTTGTAAATGCCCTTCTGGCCCATTGCAATGCGCTTTCAACCATCAACGATCCGACGCGGCCCGGCATCGTGCACCGGATCGATAAGGATACCTCGGGTTTGCTGGTGATTGCCAAACGGGACGAAGTACATCGTCATCTTGCCAAACAATTTTCCGAGAAACAGGTTGAACGGGAATACCGGGCACTGGTTTGGGGGAAGATGAAAAAAGGGGCAGGCACTGTGGAAACCCTGTTGGATAGAAGCAAAAAGGATAGGAAAAAGATCGCCGTGTCCGGAACGGGCAAAACAGCCGTCACCCATTATACCGTATTGGAACGGTTTTCTTTTATTTCTTTTTTAAAACTCAATCTGGAGACGGGAAGAACCCATCAGATTCGCGTTCATCTTGCGCATTTGGGGAATCCGGTCTTTGGCGATCAAACCTACGGGGGCAGGAGCCGTCAACTTGGTGGATTGAATTATTCGAAAACACAGCTTGCCGTCTCACTTCTCGAGATGATGCCGCGGCAGGCGCTTCATGCCAAGACACTTGGATTTCAGCATCCCGTTACAAAAGAAAAGCTATTTTTCGATTCGGATTTACCAGAGGATATGACATTGGTTTTGCAGAAATTACACGAGTCGGATAAAAGTGAAGGATAAGACTATGAAACTCGATCAACTGGTGAATTTTTTAAACGAAACTCTCTGCGTCAATGAAATCAGCGATGACAGTCTCAACGGACTGCAGGTAGAAAACAGCGGAAGCGTAAGCAAAGTCGCGCTGACTGTAGACGCATCTCTGGCCGCCATTGAGAAGGCACGAATCGCTCAGGCGGATTTGTTGCTGGTTCATCATGGATTGTTTTGGGGTAAACCGGTTCCCTTGACAGGTGTGATGTATCCGAGAATTCAGAAATTGATCCAATCGGACATGGCACTCTATGCAGCTCATCTTCCCCTGGATTTGCATGCCGAAGTCGGGAACAATGTGCAGGTTCAGAATGTTTTGAATTGGCCTGTAACAGGTGAGTTTGGAGAATATCACGGAACGATCATTGGTAGAGAAATCCGATTCAAAAAAGCGAAATCGAGAGACGAGATCGTCCAGGAGATTCGGGAAAAGCTCAAATGCGATCCCGTTGTCTGGGCATTTGGTTCGGAGCAGATTCAGCATGCCGGTTATGTCAGCGGCGGCGCGGTAGAAATGCTGGAACAGGCCATTGCGGCGGGTATGGATACATACATTACCGGAGAACCGAAGCATTCATTTTATTGGACAGCCAGAGAGGCCGGTGTGAATGTGATTTTTGCCGGGCATTATGCCACGGAAACGCTGGGCGTGAAAGCGGTGGGCAGGCTCATCAACACAAAATTTGGTTTGGAAACGGTTTTTATCGATCTGCCCACCGGATATTAAGAGCTAAGACCCAGAGGTTTTATTATGTAAGTTTAAACCTCTGGGGTCTACTATTCTTAAAAGAAAAACCGGTTCATTGAAACAGCGAACCGGTTTTATTATTATCAATATTCAAATCTTTACTTACAATTTCGTTGCGTCTGCTTTGGTGAACGACATTACTATAAGCGTTGTTGCGGATACAAGAGAATTTTCGTCCATACCAAATTCTGCTCCAATATCGTTCAGACAATCCTGTACATCTTCAGGCGTATCTTCATCGCAGGCATCCTCGTCCATGGTAATGTCGAGATTGTTGCCGTTTACTGCGTAGGTTGCGACTGTTGTAGTTGTGTCAGCTTCTTCGTAGTCCACAATTGTTAGAGTGTTTTTGCCGGTGACGGCCCATGTGCCATAACTTGTGTCCGATTCGCTGTCATATGTAGCAATAGCCATAAAGTCACCATTTTCAGAAAGAACGACTGTTTGTTCGACCTCATTCGGCAAAGGTATTGTCATAACATTGGTCGGTGTGTTGGCCGGTACATTGGTGACTTGATTTTGAAGGGTACCATTGACAAGTAAAGTTGCTGGAGGATATATAGTAGCATCGTACAGTGTCAAATTGTTCGCTGTCAGTTTGAAATTAGGAATATCAAAAGTCAATCCGTCTGCTGTTCCGAAATAGGTCGTGGTATCCGATTGACTGGTGGCGGCCATCAACTGGGCACCCTGATTCGATGCGACATAGAGGACATAAACAGGATAGGTTAGCTGGGCTTTCAGTTCCGACATCAGTGAACGGGGATTTTTCATTTTCTCTCTGGCCTTAAACCCAACCATGTTGAAAAACTCGGTTAATGAAACATTGGCCGCTACGGCCATGGTTTCGCCGCCATCTTCCATCATCATCATATACGTGAGACTTCCGGCAAGGACTCCCGACAAATTCAGTCCACCTGTTCCCGGACTCATAAAATCAACAGCCGTTTGATTTGAATTAGTAGTCACCATCATGCTCATCTCACCGTCGGTATAATCCCAACGGCCAACCAGTTCGGATGGTTGCGTATCATTGTCATTTTTTCCGTTAGTGGAAGTGTCATTGTCACAGGACAGGAACATCACGGACACGCAGAGGATGCACAATCCCATTACCAAGAAAATAGATTTCTTCATCGCTCCCTCCTTGTTTTATTTTAGTTATTTATGCTGGTTGTTCGTCTCTTTTTTGAAGCGTTAAAATTGCAGGAACTGTGATCATAAAGCCTGCATACTCCGCGACAACGGTGGTTGAGAATGTCATAGTTTGTTTATCCTCGGACAAGGAATAGGTTCCTGTAACCACCTGTTCCTCTGCCAATAATGGCAGTGAGGTTGTTAATGTATTACCAGATACACTCCACGTGCCGTTGACCGTATCGGTCGAATCCGCCCAGATGAGAATTGCTTGATTTGTGCTGTCTTCGAAAAAGGAAACGAAAATCTGGTTGGGCATGCCGAGCTCGGTAAAGAACGAATCTGAAGGAGCTCCTGAAGTATCAATTACATTAGGTATTGTAATAGCAATATAGGTGACTTCCCATTTCCCAATCAGATCATCCATCTCAGAGAGAGGGGGTGTGGTGCCACCGCCCTTCTTAGATTCAGTACCATTGTCGTTATCACAATTTGTGAGATAGAAAGCGGCGAATAAAATTAAAATCACCGTGAGAATAATGGACTTGTTTTTAGCCATTTTTTCCTCCAGGTTTGGATTGCATATATTTGACGTTGTTGATTAAACAATATTACACAATTCATGCGATAAAATCAAGCTTTTACTTCCTTTTTACAGACTTTTAATAAACAAATTGTTCGACAAAATATTTCGGATTCAAAGGTTCATCGGTCACCTGCCGGATCATTGTGTTCCACGGGTATCGATCTCCGGGCTGAAAAACCTTTTGTGTGAAATACTGGCCAATTTCGGGCTGTTTCGCAAAACTTGGATTCTGATTCGATTCGAATTTCAAGACATTATGCACGAGATAACGATGAAACTGCGAGGCCAGCAGTTCGCCGAGGAGATAATTGTGATAATAACAGGGATACAGGGAAATATGGATTTTTGATGCCCAGTCCGGTTCGTTGCGTCTTTTCGGTTTTTCGACGAGCTGATATTTTTCTTTCAATCGCCACCAGAGTTCATTTAAATTCTGATTCGGATTGGCGTAGAATTCTCTTTCGAAATTGTACATCACCATCACCCATCTTGCAAAAATAATCTGTCTCAGACGGGTGTATTTTGTGGCGGTTTCATCAATTTTGGTTTCTTCTTCTTCGGATAATCCCAGCATTTCTTTCATCCATGCTGGGTTGTGACTGAGCCGACCGAAGAACATGGCCACGGCCTCGGTTGTGAACGAATGGGCCGGTTTCCGCAGAATAAAAGGGAGTTTGGGATCGAAATATTTTTCATAGACTCCATGACCCAATTCGTGCAGCATGGTATCCATCCACTGTTCATCATTTTTCAAATTACATAGAATCCGAATGTCCCCTTCTCTGTCAATGTCTGTACAAAAACCGTGTGGATTTTTGCCCTCATGTTCATAGAGATCGCTCTTCTCTAAAATGGATTCCACTGGCAAACCAATACCGTCATAATAGAGTTCGGCCAGCTCTTTGACATCTTTGTTTTTATAGTAGGTATCCAGGTTCAGTTCATAAATCAGGGGCACTTCCTGAAAGTAAGGGTCATTATAGTGCCACGGTTTGATTTCCGAAACTGGGATATCGTATTTTTGTGCTAACAGGCTGTCGATTTCATGTTTGATTGTTTTGAAGGGTTGATAGGTAAGGCCGTACAGTTCGTCCATAATCCGGTTGAGTTCATTGACATCGATTTCTGTGGTGGCCAATATGAGGGTGTGGTAGCTGTCAAAACCCAACTGCCGTGCTGCCTGATTCCTTAATTTGGCCAAACGAATGACATCGTCTGCCACGACTGGCCCGACTGCTTTACTGGCAAGCCAGGCTTCTTTTCTTTTTTGGGAGTCGGTTTCGGTTTTTAAAATTGAGTAGATCTGGTTGGTGGTTACCTTTTTCCCATCGATTACCGGCCTGAACGTGCTGAATTGTTTTTCGATCTGCGTACTCAATTCGACGATTTGCTGCATCAATACAGAATCGATTTGATTTTGCAAATAATCGTTGTATAAGACATTGAGCTGTCTGGACAGAAGGGGATCCTTGATCTTGCCGGATGCCTTTGCTGATTTCAGATATTCGAAATCTTCTTTGTCGCTGTAGATTTTATTCAATTTGATTTGAAGTTCACTTGACCGCTCGTAATCCTCGGATTTCCCCGAGACGGAAGCGTTCCAGTAAGCCAGGTTGGCCTCTTTTTCAACGGGCTTGATTTTTTCGACACGGCTGTTGATAAATTCTTTCAACTGTTTTTCCTCTTGATTAAGTCCGCATCCGAGAATGAGCACCCATATCGAAATGGATAGTAATACCACAGTTAACTTTTTCATGATGGATTCCTTTCTTCATCCAACTACTCTGATTATTCATTTTGAAATAATGTTACTTTGTCTGTCGAAATCTTCAATTTCAGGTTATCATTTATCGGGTTGGGATCTCCTCGCAGTCAATTCATTCTGAATTTCTTCCATTTTTGCCTGTGTCAATGGAAAGAAGCTCATGATTGCCACTGCAATTCCTATGAAGATTACCGGAATAACGCTCATCAGAAGTCTGATTCCGGGAACGGCACCGGCAATGGTGGATACATCCATGCCATTGTACCCATAAAAAGAGAGGACAAAACCGATGACCGCGCCGGCGACACCGCCTCCGAACTTCATGGCAAATGTTCCGGCAGAGTAAATCAGACCGGTTGCTCTGCGGTTGTTTTTCCATTCTGAATAGTCTGCAGAATCTCCTAACATGGCAAAGAAGAGGACCGGCATGATACCGGCACCAAATTCGGATAATGTTCCAAGAATAAAGACCAGTATTCTGTCGTTATGTCCGGGTAGAAACAGCAACACATTGGCCACACCTGAAAAAATCATCGCATAGATAAAAAGATTTTTTTTGCCAACCAGATTGGCCAGAGGTGTCGTAACCAGTGCTGCAATCATGGAAACCACCAGCAATGCGACCATATAGGAGGCTGCCAGTGTCTCCTGACTTAAGTATCGATGGAAATAGAAAACAGTTACTCCCTGCTTAATAGAATTGTAGATCACAAAAAAGAATCCGACAAATAACAACATCACCCAGGGTTTGTTTTTAATCAGATCCTTCACATCACCAGCAATGTTCGAAGTTTTTGATTTGGGTGGAATCACGCGTTCTTTTGTCGAGAAATAGGTGATGAACAGAAAGACGATCAACAAAACGGCAAACAAATACATCGAGTGCTGATATCCTAGATTTCTGTTCCCTTTTCCCAGGAAAGCAACCAGGTAAATCAAAAATCCCTGAGTAATGATTCCACCGAAATAGGCGCCTGCGAAACGGTATGAGGATAAACTGGTACGTTCCCTGTGATCCGGAGTCATCACACCCATGAGCGCTGAATAAGGAACATTGTTGGCGGTATAGGCTAGGGTCAACATGATATATGTGGTATAGGCCCAGATCAGTTTTCCGGTTGCGCCGAGATTGGGTGTCGTGAACGTAAGTGCCATCAGCACACCGAATGGAACCGTGGACCACAAAATCCAAGGTCGGAATTTTCCATATTTGGTATTGGTCCGATCGGTAATCATTCCCATAATAATGTCTGTAATACCGTCAGAAAATCGTGTAATCAACAGTAATAAACCCGCTGCCGCTGCGGAAATGCCAAAAACGTCCACGTAAAACACAAGCAGAAATGTCGTCAGCGAACGCCATGCAATATTGGCGGCCGTGTCACCCAGTGCATATCCGATTTTTTCTCCGATACCAAGTTTGAATTTTTTATGATCCACGAATTGGCTCCTTTCCCCGATTTTTGATTACATGAAAAAATGAACTGTCTTTCATTGAATTGATCGATATCAAGAATGAAATAAAATATAATTGTTTTTCCAAAATATTCAAAGACTTTTATGGAATTTTTTCAAATGGGAATATCGAGGAATTGTGGAACTGAAATGAAAATCCTCCCCTCCCAAAATAAGTTTTGGGAGAAGGAGGATTATTTGCAAAAGTTTAATCTACTTTGAGTCCGATGGATTTAAGAAAAGCTTTTTGATTGGGTTCGCGTTCCAAAAAGGTTTTGATCAGATCCATGGGTTCTTCCGTGCCCCCTTTGGACAGGATTTCGTCTCTGAACCGGATTCCCGTTTCCTTGTCGAGAATGCCTTTTTCCTCGAAAACCGAGAATATGTCTTCTGCATAAACCAGTGCCCAGAGATAGCCGTAATATCCGGCTGCATACCCTGTGAGATGTCCGAAGGCTGCCTGAAAGTGCGATCCTTCCACATAGGGGAACAGCGTGACTTCATTCTGAAGGTTTTTGACGATATCCGTGGTGGTCATTTCACCATTCGGATCGAATCCGTCATTGTACGTCATATCAACCAGGCCGTAATAAACCTGCTGAAGATTGTTGTTACCCGAGTTCAAATTCTTAGTAGCAATCATCTTGTCGTACAAAGTTTTTGGAAGTATTTCACCGGTCTGATAGTGTTTTGCGAACAGTTGCAAGGCATCATAATTCCAGATCCAGTTTTCCATCAGTTGTGAAGGTACTTCCACAAAATCGCGAACCACCGACGTGCCGGCATAACCGCTCAGCGGAGATCGGGTGAGTATGCCGTGGAGCATGTGTCCGAATTCATGGAACATAGTACTCGTTTCGTCATGGCTCAAAAGGGAAGGCGTATCCTCGGTAGGTTTGGGGAAATTGCAGACCAGTGAGGCTGCGGGAAGCTGGTATCCCTGATTGGTCTCCCGGCCATTCAGCAACGTAAAACTGGCGGCATGGGTAAATTTATTCTGCCGCGGAAAGAGATCCAGATAAAACCGGCCAACAAGCAATCCGTCCTGGTATACTTCGAACATTCGAACGTCATTGGCCCAGACCGGAGCGTCTTTCACCTCCTGGTATGTAACATCAAAGAGTGTCTGTGTGATTGTAAAAAGTCCGTTCAGAACATTATTCAATTCGAAATACTGTTTCACTTCTTCGGGATCGAGACTATATTTGGTGCGCAGCAGCAGTGTGTTGTAGAATGTTTTTTCCCATGGGTAGATTGTATCGGCATTCGGGTTTCCCGTGTGTGTGCGTTTGGCTTCCAGAAGTTCTTCGTAATCGAGTTTGGCTTTTTCTTTCAATTGATCGATGAGATTGTATTCGAAATCCCAGACCGCTTTCGGCGTTTTTGCCATGCGTGTTTCGATCTGGTAATCGGCGTAGGTTTTGTATTTCAACATATCGACGATTTTCTGACGAATGCGGAGCATGTCGTTTAATACATCCAGATTCTTATCCGCGGCGCGGTTGTTGTATTTCATATAGAGTGCTTTTCGTGCCTGATCCGATTCCGCATATTGATAGAAAGGAATGATGGAGGGGTAGGTCATATCGATTTTGTACGTGCCGTCTTCTCTCCGCCGTTCCTTTTTATAATCTTCGGGCAGCCCCTGAATTTCTTCTTCGGTAACAATCAACGAATCCTGATAGTCCCGTATGTTTTTTGAAAACTGGTTGCTGACTTCGGAAAGCTGATCCTGGAGCGCTTTTAGTTCTTCTCGTTTTTTCTTGGGAAGGTCGAATCCGTTCCTTCGAAAATCGCGGAGTGTCTCAGTCAAATACTTTTTCTGATACCCTTTCAGGGATTTGGCCTCTTTGGTTTTTGCATATTCTTTGACTGCCTGGAAGATGGTTTCGTCCATGTTCAGTTCATTGGCGAATTTCTCAAAGGCGATGTTGACGTTGTTACAGGCTTCGCGGAGCGAATCATCGGGATGTGTGTAAGCCATCAGGTAGACTTCGCCCCAGACTGTATTCAGGAGATCGTAAAGATTATCCAGGGCTTTCATCGTATTTTGAAAGGTCCGTTCTTTAGGTTTGATCTCGGCGATCTGCTGAATTCCTGTTTTGATGGTTTGAATGGTCTGTTCGCTTGCATTGTTCACGGCTTCGGCTGTGAATTGATCGAATGGAATCGGCTGATTGAATTCCGGAACGATCGGATTCTGAATAGTGGGTTCGGCTGATAAAGAAGCCGTGAAAACGAGCGTCAACAGTGCAAAAAATAGAATGAAGCAATTCCTCCTCATTTTGGTACCCATCAGTCACCTCCTATAAATGTTGTGGATTGAAATTGATTATCATTATTTTACGAATGATTTGAAATGAAGTTTCAATGGAGGGTTGTTATATCCGCAATGAATCAAATTGTGGGATTGTGGTAGTGAGGCTTTCTATTTTATTCTGCTAAGTAGAATAAATCCAACTCCGGAAAGAATTGCGGTAATATCAAACGTCAATACCCTCGAATCGTCCAGAATATTGAAAAGGCCATTTAACATCAAAAGAATACCTATGATTAATAATGTTATTTTTATTGTCTTATTCATTATTCATCCTCTTCCATTCCTCTTTCATTTTTTTACTTGGCATAACGCTGGCTAAAAGGCATGCATTTCTGGAGCGGTGAGGTTTTTCAACGCCTTGTCGAACAAAACATTGTCAATATTTGATTAACGGTTTGCTCATAGGCACAGCCAACGGACGCCGTACCAGAGCAAGTTAGAGATTTTCCCGACACGCTAAAAGTGTCCGCGTTGCTTTTAATTTTGTGGACAGCTGTAAGCTGTCCAAGGACTCGCCTAAAAATGAAAATGACACGCAGCGGCTGGGTCCTTTGTAGCAATTTGTTATATATAATTTATTCTGAATAACTTAGAGAAATATAATCCCAAAACATCCATCTGTCTGTTTGAGGGGGACTTGATGTAATGAAATATAAATTATTCTTACCAATACTAATTTTAGATTTATCAATAATTAACTTTTTCTCTTCTTGGCCTGTGAATGTCAATTCACCAATTTCTTGTAATTTTTGGTTGTCAATTTGATTGTATATTTTTATACTAAAATCATATCCATGAACATCCGCAGATACTACAAGAAGCTCTAGATTAAAATCTTGACTAGAGAGATTATATTGGATGATAATTTTTTTTCTTGCAAAATCATTAATCTCTATAGGAAATTTTGAATCTTTTTTTTCTGTATCGTAAATCCATGGAAATTCATCGTTTGAATCAACAACTTTAAATTCAGAATAATCATAATCATAAGTCCCAATTTCAAATATCTTTTTTACAATAGGCATTTTTAAAATTTTCGTTGTTTTTGCTTTATTACTTGAATTAAGGTCCACTGAAGTATCGGGGGGTAGAGTAATTTTAGTATTTATATCTTGACTATATAAAAATGAAAATCGTAAAACGGTTAGTACTAAAATAGCTAAGTTTCTCATAGTCACGAATCCTTTCATTTTTTCAAGTTCTTTAGTTCGTCCTCGAATTTATAAAGATATTTATACTTATCTTGATTTACATCTAGTTGTTTAATTAAATTGCAAAACATTGAAAGGCCATCTTGTATTCCATCTTTGATAATATGTTTTTCAACAAGGTCCTTGTTATATAATCTTTGGATATTCCCATAGATATTTGCAATATAATTTATATCAATTTGAAAAGTGATTTCATCTATATTATGTTTTTCATTATTTTCAATACATCTTTTAATTCTTACATAAGATCGGATAAATTCTTGTGTTCTAGTTTTATCGATAGTTTCAATGGCTATTTTTTTTCTTTCAATTTTTTTATCATTATTTATTTGAATTATAGCAAACAAAATACCCAAAACAATTGCGAAATTCGCCAAAAGGCTTAAAATTTCCTTAGTATATAGAAACCAGTGTGATGATGACCTTATTTTTGACATTTAATAAATCCTTTTTAACGATTTCTATATTCCGTAAAACGATATTCAAGCTTTAGAATGTGCCTTTCCA
>CAZIAH010000009.1:0-60271 GCA_964537715.1 uncultured bacterium
GAAGGGGAGGAGGATATTCAGACCAAATCTAGGAGAAAAGAAAGCGAGATGGATTCGACAAATAAAAATGAAATCGATCAAATTTTTAAGAATTTGCAGCACTACATAATGGGAGAATCTTCCGAACCCTACTCGGACAAGGTCATCACATACGCCTACGATCCGGTGAATATCGGAGAGATAAAAAATCCCGATGGTGAAGGATGGGTTAAAGGCGATTGCGGAGATTCGATCACTATTTATATCAAATTAAAAAAGGACAAAATCGACAAGGCCTGCTTTTTGGTGGATGGATGCGGAGCCAGTGTGGCTTCCGGATGCGGAGTCACGGAACTGGCAATAGGGAAAACACTTTACGAAGCATCCAAAATCACGCCCCAGGAAGTGATACGGTTTTTAGACGGCATGCCGGCGTCTCACATCCACTGTGTTGTCATGGCTGTGCAGGCGCTGCAAAAATCATTAAATCATTTAAACAACTCACATAAATCATAAGGAGGAATCATTATGCCACGAGGAGACGGAACCGGACCCGCAGGAATGGGTCCAATGACAGGAAGAGCGGCTGGCTACTGCGCCGGCTACAACATGCCCGGATATATGAATCCGGTAGGCGGACGTATGGGAATGGGCTTCGGCCGCGGATTTGGACGCGGGATGGGCCGCGGAAGGGGATGGCGGTTTTGGGGAGTTCCAGCTTTCATGCCGTACGGGACTGTGCCCTATGGAGCAGTTCCCTACGGAGCGAACTATTCTCCAGAGCAGGAAGCAGAATCGCTGAAAACCCAGGCGAAATTCCTGCAGGATGAAATCGAGGCGATTCAAAAACGTCTTTCGGAACTGGAAACCGAAACGAAAAAATCGTCCAAATAGGATGGATTACTGGCCCCGGGATGCAAAGCCGTTCCGGGGTCAGTGTGAAATCGTCACATTTCGGAAAATACTAAGTCAGAGGAGCAATTTTATGAAAGCAGTTATTTCAACCGATGGGGGATATATTTCCGCCCATTTCGGTCGATGTCCGACATTTACCATTTTAGAAATCCAGAATGGGAAAGTGATACAAAGTGAGGAAATCCAAAATCCCGGACACCATCCTGGATATTTGCCGCAATTTTTCAAAGAGATGGGAGTGGAGTGTATTATCGCAGGGGGCATGGGCGCGCGCGCTTCCGGGCTTTTCGATCAATATGGCATTCAACCCATTGTGGGAGTCACGGGGAAGATAGAAGATGTGATTAGCCGCATATTGAACGGAACATTAGAGGGAGGCGAATCCCTGTGCAAACCGGGTCTGGGCAAAGGATACGGTGTTGACAAAACCGAATGCGATCATGAAGAAGAAAATGAACAGAAATCATAGAGGAGGAAAATGATGAGGATATGCGTCACATCACAGGGCAGTACACTTGAGTCGCAGGTAGATCCACGATTCGGCCGGTGTGCTTATTTTATTATTGTGGATACGGACACCATGAAATTTGAGGCGATTGATAATGCCCAGGTTCAGGCTGGAGGCGGTGCCGGTGTGCAGTCGGGACGACTGATGGCCGAAAAGGAAATAAAGGCCGTACTGACCGGAAATGTCGGACCTAACGCTTATCAGACATTGAGTGCCGCCGGCATTGAAATTATAACCGGCATATCTGGTACGGTTCAGGATGCTGTCGAAAAATATAAAAACGGAAAATTGAAACCCACCGGCGGAGCGAATGTGGAATCCCATTATGGAATGAAAGGAGGCAGCTGATATGCCGAGAAGAGACGGTACAGGACCATTTGGACAAGGCCCGGGTACCGGAAGAGGCATGGGCCGAAGAGGGCAGGGTCCTGGAGGGGACGGGCAAAGACCCGGTTCAGGACCGGGAGGTCAGTGCGTGTGCCCCGCATGTGGAGCACGCACGGCGCATCAGCCGGGCATGCCCTGCTCGCAGACAACATGTCCCAGCTGCGGTCAGCCTATGACGCGTGAATAGGAGGAGACATCAAATAAAATGTTAAGGCAAGTTCTCAAATCAAAAATTCAGAATGCAATATTAACAAAAAGAGAACTCAATTATGAAGGCAGTGTGGGTATCGATCAATCCCTCCTATTGAAAAGTGACATGATTCCCGGTGAGAAAGTGCAGGTGTTAAATTTTAATAACGGAGAGCGATTTGAGACGTATATCATTGAAGAAAAAGAAAATTCCGGCATCATCGCTTTATACGGACCAGCAGCCCGCTTGGGTGCAATAGGAGACAGGCTATGTATTCTTTCATATCTGTTTGCCAGTGAAGAAGAGATAAAAACTCTAAAGCCGAAAATCGTGTTTGTTGATGAGGAACACAAAACCAAATGAGAACCTATTTAGATTGCATTCCCTGTTTTTTTAAGCAGGCTCTGGAAGCCGCCCGTCTCTCTGATGCGGACTTAAAAACACAACGTCGGATATTAGATGAAGTAGCCCGAGAGCTTCCGAAGTTCTCATTGGAAGCATCCCCACCAGAAATGGGTCGAATTATTTATAACCTGGTCAAAAGCTATATCGGTAAAGAAGATCCTTATCTGAAAATCAAGGAAAAAAGCAACCAATTTGCAATGGGCATTGTTGATCGATTAAGAAATAAATTATTGAATAGCCATGACCGTTTATTGACAGCAATTGAATTGGCGATTGCCGGAAACATTATTGATTACGGAGTCAAAAACACATTGGATGTCGATACAGAACTGGAAAGAATTCTATCAAACGAACAAAAAGTGATTAAAAATGAAGACGGAAGATTTCTTCAATATGAGGATTTTAGATCGGTTTTAAAGAAAGCCAAAAGGGTTCTCTATCTGGCTGATAATGCAGGTGAGACAGTGTTTGACCGTATTCTTTTGGAAGAGATCAAAAGGACGGATCATAAGAAAGAAATGATTTACGCCGTCAAAGAAAAACCGATCATTAATGATGCATTGAAAAAAGATGCGCTGGATTGCGGTATTGATTGCATAGCCAAGATCATGTCCTCTGGTTCGGATGCTCCGGGAACCATACTTTCGTTGTGCTCCGATAAATTTCTGGAGGTTTACCAAAATGCGGACATGGTGATCAGTAAAGGGCAGGGAAATTTCGAAGGTTTGTCGGGAACGAAGAGATCCGTTTTTTTTCTCCTGTTGGCTAAGTGTCCGGTGATTGCCAGAGATATTGGATGTCGAGTCGGAGATGTGATTTTACTTTATCATCGAGAGATTCAAAGGCGATGCGAATAAATAACTTAAAAACAGGGAGACAAGGATGAAAAAGATCGGGATCATCATCTGCGGGCGCTACAAACACTGCGGCGGTGGAAAATGTTTTCGTGCTTTGAGAGAACGGGTCGGCGGATTTTCTGTCTATCCCAAAGAGGAAGACGTCCAAATCGTGGGCTATTCCTATTGCGGAGACTGTCCCGGTGGAAATGTGGAATACGTCCCGGAAGAAATGAAAAAAAATGGCGCAGAAACAATCCATCTCGCAACGGGACTCATTGTCGGATATCCCCCCTGCCCGCGGATTCATCAATTCAAAGAATTCATTGAGAACCGCTTTGAAATTCCGGTTGTGATCGGGACACATCCCATTCCGTTGAAATACATGGAAATGCATAAAAAGCTTACCTTTTGGAGCAAAATGGATATGGAAGCACTTGCCGATGACCTGATGAAGGAAGACGCAAAAATCATGGAGGCCTACAACTGATGCATTATCATGAGAGAATATCGAATCGGGTGGCGCAGATGAAAAAATCCGCCATTCATGAAATGACACGGCTGTCCAAAGAAATCGAAGATGTGGCTTTTCTTTCGTGGGCCAAACCGACTTCCGATACACCGGAACACATCAAGGAAGTCGCTATCAAAGCGATTCGGGACGGGCTTGTTGGTGGTTATTCCGAAACCGCCGGTATTTTACCATTGAGAGTAGAAATCGCAAAAAAGCTGGAGAGGGACAATCGCATTCAGGCTGATGTGTCAGAAATTCTGGTAACTGTGGGTGCCATTGAAGGGTTGTCGGCGGCAGTCATGGCTATCATTGATCCTGGAGACGAAGTCATTCTACCCTCTCCAACCTATTCCACCCACATCAGGCAGGTCATTCTGGCGTCGGGTAAGCCTGTTCTTGTGCCGCTCATCGAGGAAGCAGGATTCCGCTGGAATATCGATGCGGTCAAAAAATCCATTACATCGAAAACAAAAGCCATCCTGTACTGCTCGCCCAGCAACCCCACGGGCACTGTTTTTTCCGAAAAGCAACTTCGTGAATTGGCAAGGATTGCTCTGGATCATAATCTCACTGTAATTACAGACGAGGCATACGAATATTTTGTCTTTGATGGAGAAAAACATTTTAGCATCGGTTCCATTCCGGAGATGAAAAACCGGGTAATCAGCACCTATACGTTCACAAAAACCTACGCCATGACAGGCTGGCGAATCGGATACGTACACGCCAGTAAAGAATTGACTCAAGAGATTTCAAAAGCGCATATTCCATTTGCTATTTGCGCACCTGTCATCTCGCAGTATGCCGCTCTTGCGGCGTTAAAAGGGCCACAGAACTGTGTACGGGAATTCAAAAAACATTACCTTGCCATGCGTAATGTGATGTGTGAGCGACTGGACGGCCTGGATTCTGTCTTTGAGTATCAGAAGCCGGGTGGATCATATCTCATGTTTCCCAGAATACGCATCAAAGAAGGTCGTGATTCTTTTTCTTTCTGCAAGAAACTTCTGCGGGAAGCCAAAGTATCGGCTACACCGGGTGTTGCATTCGGCCCTTCCGGAGAAAGTCATCTCAGGCTGTCTTTTTGTGTCCCCGAGGAAACGATCCACAAGGCATTCGATCGTATGGAGGTGTATTTTTAACTGCTTATTGAATGTCAAACCTGAATAAAGAGAGGTTGTATAAACATTGCATTTTATTTTGGGATTTTCACATCAGAAACAAAAATTAAAGGCAATACGAAAAATGGGAGATCAGGCATGCCTACCTATGAGTATGTGTGTGAATCATGCGGGTATCGATTCGAGAAATTTCAAAACATGAGTGATAAACCAATTCAGAAATGCCCGGAGTGCGGAAAACGCGTGAAGAGAGTGATCGGAACCGGCACGGGCGTGATTTTTTCCGCCAAAGGCGGATCCGCCTCTGGCGGAAAAGGAAGCGGTTTTTACGCGACCGACTATAAAAACCGCTCTTCTGGAAGAACCTGCTGCGGCAGAACCGAACGATGCGACACCCCACCCTGTTCGGATAATGGAACCTGTAAGCGGTGAAAAAAAGAAAACGGAGAGAAAATCCAAAGAATCCATATTTCCCGAGTTGAATGTAAGGATCATCAAAAATTATTTTCCAGAATATGAAGAGAGAATAAAAATTTATAAGATTCTATCATCATGGTAAACAAGAAAGGAGGCATATTATGCCACGAGGAGATGGAACAGGACCTGCTGGACAAGGACCTGGAACAGGAAAAGGAATGGGCAGAGGCGGTGGTGGAAGAGGCAGAATGGGCGGCAATCGGCCCGGTGCAGGCCCGGCAGGGAATTGCCTGTGCCCCAATTGCGGTGCGAAGGTTCCCCATCAACCGGGCAATCCCTGTTACAACATGGTTTGCCCTCAATGCGGATCAAAAATGATGAGGGAATAATGGAAAAGACGATGGGAACCCTTTCAGAAAAAGAGATCCACCAGGTAATAACACGAATTAAGCATGCGGCGATTGATTGCAGCCTGGTTGACCTTGGAATCGTGAAAGATGTAACGATCAAAGGGGATAAAGTGGCAGTCACTTTGGCATTTCCATTTGCCAATATTCCGATAAAGGATTATCTTATCATGAGTGTAAAAATGCCTTTAGAAAAACTCGGTGCGAAAGTAGCGATAGAAACGACCGTCATGAATAAAGAAGAAACCCAAAGGTTTTTGGAAATGGAAGCGAAGTATTGGAAGGCAACTTGAATAAATGAATGTGGAACATTTGATACCATAAACAAGAATGAATTAAAAGATATCAGGAGACTGGATGATCGTTTTCGGCCCGGTGCCATCCAGAAGGCTGGGGCGGAGTCTGGGAATCAATAATATTCCGCCTAAAATATGCACTTATTCATGTGTATACTGCCAATTGGGGCGTACAATAAAAATGGAAGACGAACCTAGAAATTTCTACAGTCTGGAAAAAATAAGGCAGGATGTAGCTGAAAAAATAAATTTGGCAGAACAGGCGAAAGAGCCTATCGATTATTGCACCTTTGTTCCGGACGGAGAACCGACTCTGGATATGCATCTCGGAAAAGAAATCGAACAGATACAATCATTGGGAATAAAAGTCGCTGTCATCACCAACAGTTCCCTGATCTGGCATGACAGCGTTAGGGAAAATCTAAAAAAGGCGGATTGGGTCTCTCTGAAAATTGATACTGTAGAGGAAAATATATGGTATCAGGTCAATCGGCCTCACCGATCTCTCAAATTGCAGAAAATCTCAGACGGCATTATTGAATTTGCAAGACAATACAAGGGCAAACTGGTCACGGAAACCATGCTGGTCCGCGATTTGAACGAAAGCGAATATCAAGTGCGTAAACTATCGAATTTTATGAAACAGTTTGCAAACCGCACTGCATACATTTCTATTCCGATCCGACCGCCGGCAGAAAAGTGGGTTCTACCCCCAACTGAAGACACATTGGTCCGTGCTTACCAAATAATGAGTGGCAAGGTTAAAAATGTAGAATACCTCATCGGATATGAAGGAAATGCATTTGCCTTTACAGGCCATGTTGAGACTGATTTGCTGAGCATCACGGCAGTGCATCCAATGCGGGAAGAGGCTGTCTCTGAATTCTTAAACAAAGCGGAAGCCAACTGGTCAATTGTGGATCGATTGATCGAAAAGGGCGTGTTGGTAGAAAAAGAGTTTCAAGGAAAAAAATTCTATATCAGGAAGCTGTTCGTTCCCAGGACCAACGAGGTGTGGGAATCGCGAATAGAGTAACCAGCATGTTATCTACAATCGGCTTCAGAAGAAAGAAAAGATGAAGAAGAAAGAAAAAGTCGTAAAAGAGCAATATGAAGCTTGGGCAACCACTTACGATAAAGATAAAGTTGAAATCATCAGAAGTGACACGGGCATTGGTTTGGAAGAATTTGTTAATCACATATTGGACCATTGTTATCTGAAAGATGATCAAAACATACTGGATGTCGGTACCGGAACCGGCTTAATCGCCATGTCCGTTGCTAAAAGATTGTCAGGAAAGTGCAAAATATTGGGAATTGATATAACTGATTTAATGCTTGAAAAGGCTAAAACCAATATTAAAAAAGAATCTTTAGAAAATGTCATTTCTTTAAGGAAAGCTTCGGCTGAAAATATACCTGCGGCTGATAATTTCTATAATTTGGTTGTCTGTGTTTTTACCATTCGACATACAGATATTAAGAACACTTTAAGCGAATTTATGAGAGTTTTAAAGTCGGGAGGAAGGGTCATTATCGTTGATTTATATGCACCGGAAAAATGGAGATCAAAACCAGCAAAAATAATCATGCCAATATTCAAACTATTCTTTATGCATAAAAAGACAATGAAAGCAGAAAAAGAATCAAAACTTCTTACTTTAGCGGAATGGAAAACTCTAGCTACAGAAATGGGAGGCAAAGCCATCCAAATCGAGAATTTTCCCAATATAAATGAACCTGAGTGGAAACCTGGAAAGATGATAATATCATGGACTAAAAGATGAATTTATAGAAGATGCAGGGTGATAAAATGACGTATACAGCTCCACCATTTATTGTAAGTTTTGGTATCACTAAAAGATGAAAGATACTATAAAACAATGGGAAACAGAAGGAGGTGTTCATTTTCTGAAGAAAATCGGAATAAGAACCGGTCAGACTGTATTGGATTTCGGCGCACGGGTAGGTCATTACACTATTCCGGCGGCCATTGTCGTCGGTAAAACCGGATTGATTTACGCGGTGGATAAAGAACAGAATGTTTTGGATGAATTAAGCCGAAAAGCGAAGCTTTTAAATTTGGGAAACATCAAGATCATCAAAACAAATGGTGTTGTCACACTTGACATCAAAGCTGAATCAATCGACGTGGTGTTACTCTACGATGTGTTGCATTATTTTAAAGTACTAGAAAGAGAAAAATTGTACTCCGAAGTTTTTCATATTTTAAGGCAAAATGGGATTCTATCTGTATATCCCAAGCATGTTATTGAGGACTCTCCATTAGATCAGTTTAGACAGCTACACTTGGATGACGTTAAAAAGGAAATCATTTATTCTAATTTCAAATTTCAAGAAAAATATTGTGATACAATCAGCCACGATGACTTTCTCGATCAAGGTTGTGTTTTGAATTTTCGAAAATTAAAATAGAAAAGCTGGGGGGTAAAAATGGTTAAGTTTATTCTATTAACCGCAGTATTCATTTTCGAAACGGCTTTATTTGGTAGCCAAAAAGGATTAGAAAACGATCAGGAGCTTCCTTTTGAGGAAACGGTTGAAAATACAACCATTACGATTGTCTACGACAACAATCTCTACAATAACGAATTAAGAACTGCCTGGGGATTTTCTTGTGTGGTAAGATTTCATGGAAAGCGTATCCTGTTCGACACCGGCGGTGACAGCCAGATACTACTTTTTAATATGGAACAGCTTAAGATCGATCCCAAGGAAATTGATGTTGTGGTGCTTTCTCACATACACGGTGACCATGTGGGAGGATTGTTTGGATTCCTGGAAGGAAACAACCACGTGGTCGTGTATTTGCCGAAGTCCTTTCCCAAAAATATCAAGGATAAAATTGGATCTTACGGCGCAAGGTTCGAGGAAATTGATGAAGGCAGGAAACTTTTTGATAACATTTACACCACCGGTGAATTCGGAACGTGGATCAAAGAACAATCGCTCATACTGCATACTACAAAAGGTCTTGTCATCATTACTGGCTGCGCTCATCCTGGAGTGGTCCAGATAATTGAGCGGTCAAAGAAACTGATCGGCGTTGATCCTCTGTTGGTTATAGGGGGTTTTCACCTGGGCGGAACAAGTGAAGCAGAGATAAAGCAGATTATCAATGACTTTATAAAATTGAATGTCCAACAAGTGGGACCTTGCCACTGTTCCGGAGATAGAGCGAGACAATTGTTCCAGAATGTTTATGGGAAAAATTATATAGAAGTAGGGGTTGGGAAAGTAATTACTATTGGTAAATAACCAAATTACAGGAAAAATCGGCACCTCTCCATTATGAGAGGACAGAGGCTGGAGATATAAAATGTTCAAGCAAATCACAAAAGAGCTAAAAAATCACGCTCCATTCACAACTTTTGGTGCCATAACCGGCATTCTCATCATGATGTTCACTCAAAGATTGCCGAAGGAAACCTCCTTTCACATTTTTTATATCCTCCATCCTCTGCATGTAGTCCTCAGCGCACTGGTTACTGCTTCGATCTACGAACGACACGAATGTAAATCGATTAGCAGCAAATGTATGAAAGGAAAATGTAATCTATGGAAATTATTACTCATCGGCTATCTGGGTTCTGTTGGCATTGCTACGATAAGTGACTCCCTCATTCCCTATCTGGGCGAGGTGATGCTGGGTATGCCGAATCGGGGAATTCATATCGGTTTTATCGAGAAATGGTGGTTGGTGAATCCTTTGGCAATTGCCGGTATTGCATTCGCCTTTTTCAGACCGACGACCAAATTTCCGCATGCCGGTCATGTGCTGCTCAGCACATGGGCCTCGATGTTTCATATTCTGATGGCCGTGGGAACCGCTTTAAGCTGGATTTCCTATCCGATTGTCTTTCTCTTTTTGTTCCTTGCTGTCTGGGCACCTTGTTGCCTGAGCGATATTGTGTTTCCGCTTTTGTTTGTGAAAGAAAACGAATCAAAGGATACGTTATGAACGAAAAATAGATTCAAGAATCAGTCGTCCAATGAGAGAGATGTGCTTCAATTTTCTTTACGGTCCGATCAATAACAAAAGGAAAAAGCAGAACGTGATAAACATTGAACAAAAAAAAGTGAAAGATTTAAAAAACTGGTTCGATAGATATGTCCAGGCATTTATCAATGGTGATGAAGAATGTGAGCGAAACATGACCCTGAAAGCGAATCATACCAAGCGGGTGTGTGAGGAAATCCTGCGACTTGGAGAAAAGCTTGCATTGAACAGTCATGAATTGCGCTTGGCTGAAATCATTGCACTTTTCCACGATGTGGGTCGTTTTGAACAATATGGACGATACAAAACTTTTGTAGATCGACAATCCGAGGACCACGCTGAACTGGGGATAAACACACTGAAAAGAAATGATGTTCTGAATGGATTTGATAACTCAATAAAAATTATTATTTATCAAACCATCAGGTATCACAATCGTTCAACACTCCCTCAAAACGAGACCGAATCCTGCCTGTTTTTTGCAAAGTTGTTGCGTGATGCGGACAAACTGGATATCTGGAGAGTAGTTACTGATTATTATTACCGGAAAGAAGTAAAACGGAATGGAGCCATCGAACTGGGTCTACCAGATACCCCAGGGATTTCAGAGCATGTTTATCAGGACATCATGAACAAACGTATTGTTGATGTGAACCATATCAATAATCTGAATGATTTCAAAGTACTTCAAATGGGATGGGTTTTCGATATCAATTTCGAACCGACATCGCATGCGGTCAAATCGAGAAATTATCTGGAAATGATTCGGGATGTGCTTCCAAAAACTGATAAAGTCCAGAAAATTTTCAACAGAACACATTCTCATTTAAGCTCATTCAATGATACAAAATGAAGGAGATCCGTGATGCTCATGACTCATTTAAAACATTTGGAAAGCGAATCAGAGATTAAAGAGGTGCTTGAAAAGAACGAGAATGTCATGATTTGCTGTGGCCGCATGGGACCCATGTGCATTCCAGTGTATCAGGCTATGGAGGAACTGGAATCCTCGTATTCGCATGTTGCTTTCAGAGACATGGATTTTGACATTCCGCCAGCAGATTTTATAAAGAACTTACCGCAATGCGTTTCTTTTATGGGTCTGCCGTTTACCGTCTATTTCAAAAATGGAAAAACTGTGGCTGCAACCACCAGTATTCAAACGAAGGATCAAATCATTGAGATATTGGATCGGGAATTCGGCAAGCCATCATAAAGACAGGTATATCAGATTTCAAAAATTGGAACTAAAAACTAGGTCAAATAAAATCCGGGAAAAACGGAACGCAATCGAAACCTTCAATCATCAAATGAGGGATTGCCGGAAGTGCCGATTATCAATCACGAGAAGCCATGTACTCACAGGCGAAGGGGATTCATCCGCGAGGCTGATGATGGTTGCGCTTTCACCGGGAGAAAAGGAAGATGCCAAAAACCGAATGTTTATCGGCCCATCCGGACAGATTCTCAATAAACTGTTTGATACGGCCGGTATTTCTAGAGAGTCGATCTACATGACCAATTTGATCAAATGCATGCTACCGAAAAATCGAAAACCAAAAATCGATGAAATCGAGTCTTGCAGCCCATTTCTGGATGAGGAAATATCAATTATTTATCCTGAAATCATTGTGCCTCTGGGCTATTATGCGACGCAGGTTATTTTAACGAAATACCATGCGAATCCACCAGCAGCAAGGGCGGATTATGCAAAACTTTATGGCGAACTCATTTTCTCGGATGATCAAAAAATATACCCCCTGCCCCATCCGGCATCACTCCTTTACAATCCATCTTTTGAGCATGAAACCGTAGAGAAATACAGAAAACTGAAGAGCTTTTCAAATGACTGTAAATGGTTTCCTTCGTGTCCCATGAAACGGTTTTACGAAACGAACCGGCTGGAAAGAAAATGGATCGAATTGTACTGCAAGGGGGATTGGAATAACTGCGTCCGGCATGGAATGGAAGAACAGGGCCTTTATCACCCCGACTGGATGCTTCCGGACGGCAGTCTGGATGTCCGTTTGAAGGAATTTTAATCAATCAATAAACTTTTATAAAAAATTGAAATGAACAATATTTTTTTGAAATTCCAAATGACAAAACTCAAAATCTAAATAAAGCACAAATGCCAAATATCAAAAATATTCATCGGCGAAGTTCTATTTGGTATATTATCTTGGCTACTGAGAAATATAATATTAAAAGGAAACATTTGTATGCACTGAACAGTTATCATAAAAGTCTTAAATTTTAATTTTGTGATTTGGCATTTATTTGTCATTTAGATTTTGATATTTGATATTTTTGTCATACAGATGAAAATTTACAAAAGTTTAGTTAGATCAATCAAGGAGGATTCCTATGCCAATCTATACATACATCTGCAATGAATGCGGCGAAAAATTTGATTTGTTGGTGGGCGTCACTGCCCAACAGGAAGAACTGAAATGCAAAAAGTGCAACAGCAGAAATATCAGAAAAACCCTTGGCACATTCAGCGTTGCCGTGGGAAGCAGTAAATCGAGTGGGTCTGATTCGAGCTGTCCCACAGGAACTTGTCCGCTTGGATAGAAAAACGGTGGGATAAAAAAATAACAAACCCATTTTGACTGAAAACAGCGGGAGAATGCTATGCCATTGATGGAAATCAGTATCATACCTCTGGGAACCAAGACACCTTCGGTCAGTCAATATGTTGCCGAGGCAGTAAGTATGTTGGAGAAAGAAAAAGGCATCAAATATACATTGACTTCTATGGGAACAATTATTGAGGCGGATTCTTTAAAAAAACTGTTAGAGATCGCAGGCAAGATGCACTGTGTTGCTTTTTGTGAGGAAGTCAAAAGAGTCGTCACCACAATAAAAATCGATGAGAGAAAAGATAAAAAATTGACTATAGGTGGCAAGATAAAATCTGTACAGGAGAAGTTATGAGAAGATCATTATAAAAGGCAGTTTCTTTAAAACTGGGTTAAGGCAAAAGCAAGAAGCAATGTATTGAAAAGAACACTGAAAAACGATATTATTGGAAAGTGTTAGGGAAAAATAAAATTGAACCGTGCAAATAAACTTGAGGGTATTTATGAAAACAAACGAAGACAGGGCGAAACAGCTTCAGGAACAGAACCGGCGAATCGAAGCTAACCTGAAACAAATCAAACACCGCATCGTGGTGTTCAGCGGTAAAGGCGGCGTGGGGAAAACCACGGTTGCCGTCAATCTCGCATACGCTCTGGTCCGGAAAAAATTTCGGACCGGACTGTTGGATGCAGACATTACCGGACCGAATGTACCGAAAATGATCGGATTGGAAGGCATGCCCTATATCGATCCCGAGAACCACAACATCATGCCACAGGGAAAAGAAGGCCTGCAGGTGATCTCCATGGCGCCGATGCTCCAGGGCAATCAGCCCGTTATCTGGCGGGGGCCGCTGCGATCCGGGGCGATCACCCAATTTTTATCCGATGTAGCCTGGGGCGAACTGGATTTTTTGCTGGCGGATCTTCCTCCGGGAACCGGAGACGAAGTTCTCACGACCGCGCAGCAGATGCTGCCCCAGATGGCCATCGTCGTGACCACACCACAGGAGATTTCTTTGATGGACTGCCGCAGAGCCGTGAACATGGCCAAAAAGTTGAATATTAAAAACATCGGAGTCGTTGAAAACATGTCGGGTCTGATCTGCCCCCATTGTGGCAAAAAAATCGATCTCTTTGATACCGGAGGTGGAGAAAAAATGGCGAATGAAATGGGGGTTCATTTTCTGGGCCGTATTCCCATTGAGATCGAAATCCGGAAAGGAAGCGACGCAGGAGTACCCACGGTACTTTCGGATCAAAAGAGTCCGAGAACGCAATCTTTTACGATGATTGCGGACAACACAATCAAACTTATTTCCATTTAATTCAATCTGAAAATTGAAATAAGGGAAAATCGTATGCAGCAGAAAAAAACCTCTGTTCCGGTTTGTGATTCCTGTAAGAACAAAAAGTGCAGAGACGGCAAGGACTGCTTTGGAACCGCTGAGGAAATTTTGAATGAATACAAAAAAGACAATCTGAAACTGGCCCAAGCTGCTTCCCTAATCGAAGGTCGGCACTATATGAAAAAGACCCGTCTGGAAGAACTCGTCCTTTTTTGTCGAGAAATGAAGTATAAAAAGCTGGGGATCGCCTTCTGTATCGGTTTATCCCAAGAAGTCGAAGTCCTCGCAGAATATCTCAGAAAAGAATTCGAAGTGGTTTCGGTCTGCTGTAAAGTAGGTGGCATCGAAAAAAGCAAATTTAATCTCCAGAAAATCAAACCGGAAACTGACGAAACCATGTGTAATCCTATCGGTCAGGCAGCTCTTCTCAATCAAGCAAAAACGGATTTGAATATCATTTGCGGACTTTGCATCGGCCATGACATTCAATTTACCAATCACTCGAAGGCGCCGGTTACCACCTTCATTGTGAAGGATCGGGTACTCGCCCACAACACAGCGGCTTCTCTATACAATCCGTATCTCCGTAAAAGAATAGGAATAGCTTAAAAGAGGAACTGAAAATGAAAAAGAAAATCATGCCACCGGATTACTTCTGGATTCTTTTAATATTACTGGTAATCACTCATTTTTTATTTCTAAAATTTAGATTTTTAATCTCTCCTTTAAAGTGGATTGGAATCCCGCTGATTCTCTTTGGGATTATACTCAATCTTTGGACAGATGCTTTGTTTAAGAAATTGAAAACCACTGTAAAACCGCATGAAATCCCATCGACACTGATTACCACGGGTCCCTTTAAAATCAGCCGGCATCCCATGTATATAGGGATGCTGTCCATACTTCTGGGCGCTTCCCTGATCTGTGGCACTATTGTGACATTGGTTTTCCCCATAATTTTTATCATTTTAATGGAAATCCTGTTCATCCCTATGGAAGAAAACCACTTACAAAAACAGTTCGGTGAGGAGTATTTTCTTTATAAAAAAGGAACAAGACGGTGGATCTGAAAATTACCATTCTTTATGACAATACGGTTTTTCAATCAGGTCTCCGGGCAGACTGGGGTTTTGCCTGTCTTGTCGAAGTGAACGATCATGCAATCCTTTTCGATACCGGCGCGGATGGAGAAATTTTACTCTCGAACATGAAGAATCTGAAAATTGATCCATTATCCATCGATACGATCTTTATCTCCCACGCCCATTTCGATCATACCGGGGGATTGTCCGCTTTCCTGAATGTCAATTCAGAAGTAACGCTTTACTGTCCAGATTCCTTTCGAGGTGTACGCCGGGCAAAAAAAATCATTCATGTTTCCGATCCAATGAAACTGGACAGCAAACTCCACTCCACCGGCGAACTCAAGGGAATCGAACAATCGCTGGCCATTGAAACGGATCAGGGAACTGTTCTTGTCATCGGATGCGCCCATCCCGGTATGGCGGCAATTCTGCAATCGGTTTCGTATTTGGGAAAAGTCAGGGCAGTGATCGGCGGATTTCACGGGTTTCGGGAATTCGAACTGCTTCAGGATATTGATCTAATCTGCCCGACACACTGCACCCAGCACAGTTCAGAAATACACACCCGATTCCCCGAACAAACCATCGAAGGCGGAGCCGGACAAATCATTTCATTATAAGCACAGGATAGATAATATGACCAATTATAATCTCGATGAAATTAGGAATGCAGTCAAAATACTGGAGCTACCGGATAGTTCAACCATTGGCGCAATCAAAGATCATTTTAAAAAATCGATCTCTCAATGGCATCCCGACAAATGTCAAAAGCACCCCGATGAATGCAAGGAGATGGCGCAAAAGGTCAACAAGGCGTACGAAATGCTCATGAGATACTGCTTGAACTATCGAATTTCATTCAAAAAGGAAGATATCGAAAAAACATTGGCTAGGGACAATGAAACCTGGTGGTTGGCAAGATTCGGGGACGATCCGATTTGGGGAAGATAGGAGAAAAAAGAGTAAATGGCGAAGATCGAACCTTTCGAGTTATTTTCTGATCGATATGAAGCCTGGTTCGAAAAAAACCGATATGTTTATCTGTCTGAACTGGAAGCAGTGCGTCATTTCATTCCGCAAAATAGCAGAGGGATTGAAATTGGCTCGGGGAGCGGTCGATTTACTGCTCCATTAAAAATTAATATCGGCATTGAACCATCGCAAGAGATGCGAACATTCTCCATAAAAAGGGGTGTAATTACCGTTGCTGGAGTAGCTGAGGCACTTCCTTTCCCCAGATCACGTTTTGACTATGCATTGATGGTTACGACTATATGTTTTTTAGATAACATACAAATCGCTCTCAACGAAGTGTATCGGGTTTTAAAACCACACGGCAGCCTGATCATTGGCCTTGTCGATAAAAACAGTAAAATCGGTCGATTTTACCGAAAGAGAAAACATAAAAGTGTATTTTATCAAAACGCAACCTTTTATTCAACAGAAGAAGTGATCCATGATTTGACGGATACGGGATTTAAAAATTTTCAATTTGTTCAAACGCTTTTTAAATCACTGGAAAATGTTCAACTTGTTGAACCATTTAAAAAAGGCTATGGGGATGGCTCTTTTGTTGTCATTCGTGCAGTAAAACAATCTTTCAAAAGAAGAAATTCATAGAGATGCAAATTAACGTAGAGGAAATCTTCAATGGAAACTACCTATCTGAAAGAATATCTAACTGATTTACATCGATGCATCCGGTGCGCTTACTGTTTTGAAGGCTGTCCTGTTTTTAAAGAACTCGGCTGGGAAGTCGATGGCGCGAGAGGAAAAGTAGTTATCGCGTATGGATTGCTAACCGGAGATTTGGATGGTTCGGAATATATCACCGAGAAACTCTATCAATGCACGTTTTGTAAAGATTGTGTGGAAAGGTGTTCCGCCCATGTCTCCGTTCCGGATATCCTTGCAGCGGCCAGGGCCGATTTATTCAATGCAGGATATACCTATGAATCTCACGGCCAGCTTCTGGATAAAATCGAAAAAAGCGGGAATATATTTGGTAAAAAAATAGCAGCTCCACCTGCCAATGGAGAGAAAACCGTTCTGCTCGGCTGCAGGCTGCTCGAAAGAACAGAAGACGGAAGAAAATACCTAACGATTCTTGAAAAACTTGGGATAAAACCAAGAACGTTCGAGGAAACGTGCTGCGGAATGCCATTTGCTGTTCTGGGCAATAAAAAAGGTTTTGCCAATCAGCAGAAAAAATTTAGAAACACTATACCTAATAAAAATGATGAAGTCATCTGTGTTTGCACAACCTGTGTATTTTTCATTCAGAAAAAATACCCGGAATTAAAAGCGAAATATATCATTGATGAAATTGTGGAGAGACTTCCCAAATATAAGGATAAAATTCGGAAAGTCAATAAAACGGTCACCTATCACGATCCCTGCAACGTTGCAAGGGGCTTGGATATGGTAGATGAGCCGAGATGGCTGCTCAAGGAAATCGGCGCTGAATTGGTTGAAATGGAAACGTATGGTAAAGAAGCGGCGTGCTGCGGAGGCGGAGGCGGTTTGCTGGTTACTGACAAGGCATTGTCGGAAAAACTGGCAGCTCGGCGGGTTGACCAAGCCTTGAAAACGGGTGCAGAATATCTCGTGACGCTTTGTCCAACCTGTGAATTGAACCTTCGAAATGCAGCCAGCAAGTATAATGGCAGATTAACAGTGAAAAATGTACTGGACTTGGTCTACGAAGCATTGGCTTAAATAAAAAACGGAACCTGTCATTATAGTTTTCTTTTTCAAAAATCGATTACCAAAATAGAAAAAAAATGCAAATCAATTTGATTCTATTTATATTTTACATCAATCATTCGATCCTGGGATACAATTGATAATACAACGAATAAAAAAATCTAACCGCCAAATTGTTTTGCTATTTTCTTTTCTGGCTTGCAGAGAATTCAAGATTCTAATTTTTTTACTTGATAACGATAAATTTATATCTTATATTAGACATGCCTAACTTTGTTAGCCGTATCTAACAATAGACGGTTGTATGATTCTTAAAATTTCATCAAATTAACTTTATGAAATAATTAAAAAATGAGATTTAAAAATCACCTAAAAACTTTCATTGCTATTTGCCTTTGTCTTGCATTGTTGGGTGCATTCTACAATGCATTTTTCAACTCGCACTTACACATCGACACAAACGGACGGATTATTGTTCATAGCCATCCGTTTAATAGAACTCCCACTCAAAACAGTCCGCTTCCACAACACACTCATTCGAAAATAGAATTCCTATTGTACACTCTATTTTCGATGGCGGAATTCATTCTCTTTATTTTTCTTTTGAGATTTAATTTCAAAGAACCTTCTGGTTATTTGAAATTTCAGATTACCAAGAATATCAAATCAAATCCGCTCCTTTCCACTTTAATTCGTGCTCCTCCTTTGTCTGTTTAAACAACATTCAAATTCATAATTTTGATCCTTCAATTTCGCTCGTTGTACTGATTAAAGAGTGTTTACTTATATCCATTTAAATAAAGAAGAGTACGTTATGAAAACTCAAAAACATTTTTGTATATTCGTTGCTACATTTCTCATCTTGTCATTATTTAATTCTATTACAGAATCTGAACCCGTTAAAGACCGTCTCATGACGGGAGAATTTCGGGGAAGGGTGTCGGACAGTGTTACTGGAAAACCCTTGATGGGTGTGAATGTCTTTATCGAACACACAACCGTGGGAGCTACAGCAAATGCCAATGGAGAGTATCACATTCCCATGGTACCTTTGGGTGAACAATATGTTGCGGCCTCGATGATCGGTTACAAAATGGAGCACAAAAAAGTCAACGTGTTCCCTGGTGAAACCACCGTCGTGGATTTCAAGCTAAAGCCTACCATCCTGGAGATGGGCGCCATCGTCGTCACGGGGACAGGAACGCCCCATATCTATGAGGACAATCCGGTAAGAACATCGGTAATCCCACGTCGACTGATTGAGCAGAAGCAATCAGCCAATTTAGCCGATGCGTTGAACTTCACGACCGGCGTCCGGGTAGAAAATGACTGCCAGAACTGCAATTTCTCACAGGTCCGAATTCTCGGCCTAGACGGTAAATATTCTCAAATCCTCATTGACGGCAATCCAATAGTCAGCAGTCTCGCCGGTGTGTACGGTCTGGAACAAATCCCCGAGGAGATGATTGATCAAATTGAAGTCGTTAAAGGTGGCGGTTCTTCCCTGTATGGCGGAGGAGCCGTGGCAGGCGTCATCAACCTGAGAACTCGCCGACCCGGAACGAATCAAGTTCGCTTAAGATATGCAGGATATTCCACAAAAGGGAAGATGGACCACCAAATCGGTGCAACAGCCGAATTTGTCAATACCACCGGCAACTCGGGAGGATTCGTCTTCGGATCTGCCCGACAGAGAACTCCCTACGACTATAACGACGACGACTACAGCGAACTGGGGGAATTGAAGAACGAATCCCTGGGTCTCAACTGGTATCTCAAACTGCTGGAAACGGGTGAGTTTTATGTGCACCTGCACCGCATTCATGAGCAACGTCGCGGCGGCAACAAATTCAATCTCCCATATCACGAGGCACAAATCGCCGAAGCGGTGGAACACTGGCGCTGGGGAGGTACGTTTCGATGGGACCATCGGCCCAGTCCGTTATTCGATTATCGGCTATACTATTCGTTCGCTCTATCCAAGAGAAAATCCTATTACGGTGGACTGGGGATAGAAACACCCACAGCCGAAGATTCAACAGCAGCCTTAGCCGCCTACGGAACCACTGATAACCCCCTGCATGTGGGAGGCACCCAGATGAACTATCGCATGGGCAATCAGCTTCTCACGGCAGGACTTCAGTATTCACGGGATGAGATTGACGATAAAGCCACTTCCAATCCACTATACTACATCAGCAATACGTATACCAATCTCGGGTTCTTCCTCCAAGACAACCTCTATTTCGGGAAAAACGAACAGGTAGAATTCGTCATCGGAGCTCGTGTCGATAAACATTCCGAAATTGACGACTGGATCATCAGTCCTCGCGTCAACGGTAAATTCCAGCTCGGCGGAGGTCTTGTACTAAGGACGGCCTACACCACAGGCTTCAAACCACCCCAGACATACGATGAGGATCTCCATCTCTGCGGTATCGCAGGAGACCAGAGAATCACACGGAATGGTGATGACCTGAAACCAGAAAAAAGCCACTCTGTCAGTGCAGGCTTCGAATTCCAGAATGTGATGGGTAAAATTCCCACGATGCTCGGAGTGACCGGTTTTTACACGAGCTTGAAGGATGCCTTTGCCGAGGAACACGTGGCTACGACGGAAGAAGCAGAAATCTGGGAGCGCATCAATCACGGCGGTGCCGAGGTGAAGGGAATCGAAATCGATTTGGGTATACGCCCCCTCTCCCGCGTAGAATTCCGGGGTGGTCTGACATACAAGAAGAGCGAATACGACGAGGTACTGGAGGACTGGGGAACCACGAACTTCCTCAGAACTCCAGATTTATACGGCCACCTCTGGATGTCCATGGATGTCACCTCCGGCATCACCCTGTTTGCCGCCGGCAATTACACAGGAAAAGCCGATGTGCCCCACGAAGGCGAGGGCGTACTGAAAGAGAGCGATTCGTTCTTCGAAATCGATCTTGGCCTCACCCTTCGTATTCCTATGATTACGGATGTAAATGGCAAGTTGAATGTCGGGGTAAAAAACCTGACCGATGCATACCAGCAAGACTTGGACATCGGTGCCGAACGCGACCCGGCCTACGTGTACGGACCGAAACGACCAAGAACGATTTACGCCGGATTCGAGACGATGTTTTAGACCCATGTGTACCAGGTATCAGGCATTTCCGAAGTGCTTGATACCTGTAAGCAAAGCTTAAGCTCCCGCCCGCCAATCTTTTTGACGGGCAATCCCATTGATTTTGTGGAGGTTGTTTCGGCATCCCGATATTCTATTTAGAAATACTTATTGAATAATCGGGATCTCTCCCAAAGACAGCCTTTTATTACTTTCTAGACTGCTCTCAATTATAAAAATGAGATTTAAATTTATCGGTCTGTTCATTTTTTGCTTGGAATTTCAAAGGAAGTACATTATATTATTTGCCCTTTGGATTGGCAGAAAAAATAGTTATTTTTGATAAAACAGTAAGGAAAAGCAACAGCAGAAAATGGTTAAAAATATTCAAATCGAAAATATGCGAAATATCGGAATCAGTGCGCATATCGATTCCGGTAAGACAACGCTGACCGAACGGATTTTGTTCTATACACAGAAAATCCACGCGATTCACGAAGTGCGCGGCAAAGATGGTGTGGGTGCCAAAATGGATTCCATGGAACTGGAGCGGGAACGCGGCATCACCATCGCTTCTGCTTCGACCAATGTGGATTGGAAAAAACATTCGATCAACATTATCGATACGCCCGGCCACGTGGATTTTACCGTGGAAGTGGAACGCTCTCTCCGTGTCCTTGACGGGGCGGTTCTTGTCCTCTGCGCAGCAGGCGGTGTTCAGTCTCAGTCGATCACCGTAGATCGTCAGATGAACCGTTACAAAGTTCCGAGAATCGCTTTTGTCAACAAATGCGACCGCATGGGCGCTGATCCCGAAAAAGTCATCCAGCAGCTCAAGGACAAACTCAATCACAATGCTGTTCAGATGCAGATTCCCATCGACCTTGAAGACAAATTCAAGGGCGTGGTTGATCTGATTCGGATGAAAGCCTATTACTTTGATGGACCAAACGGAGAAAACATACGCACCGAAGAAATCCCCGATGATCTTTTGAAAAAAGCAAAAGAAAAACGGGACATACTTTTGGATGCGGTTTCCATGTTCAGCGACGAATTGATGGAAGCCTATCTTGAAGATAAAGCGACCGAAGAAATGATTTACAAGGCTGTTCGCAAAGGAACCCTTTCCTTGCAGATGACACCGGTGTTTATCGGATCGGCTGTCAAGAACAAGGGTGTCCAGCCGTTGCTTGACGGTATCATTCAATATCTTCCTTCCCCGAAAGAAGTGACCAATATCGCGCTCGACCGGAAAAATGACGAAGCCGAAGTTGTGCTCGAACCCAGACCGGACAAGCCGCTCGTCATGCTCGCATTTAAGCTGGACGACACCCAGTTTGGTCAATTGACTTACGTTCGAATTTATCAGGGTCGGCTGGCAAAAGGGGATGAAATTGTCAATTCCAGAAACAATCAGAAAATCCGGATAGGCCGATTGATTCGAATGCACGCCGATGAAATGGAAGACATTACTTCTGCGGAAGCCGGCGATATCGTCGCTTTATTCGGTGTGGACTGCGCTTCGGGAGACACCTTTACATCCGGGGATGTGAACTACTCCATGACCTCCATGCATGTTCCTTCTCCTGTGATTTCTCTCTCCGTCAAACCGAAAAACAACAAATCATCAGAAAATATGGCCAAAGCCCTGAATCGTTTCTGCAAGGAAGATCCTACGTTTCAAACCTTCGTGGACCCGGAAACCAACGATACGATCATCCGGGGCATGGGCGAGCTTCATCTGGATGTTTACGTGGAACGCATGCGGCGGGAATATCGTGTCGAGTTGGAAACCGGAGCACCTCAGGTGGCCTATCGGGAAAGCATTTCCCAAGCCTCGAATTTTACTTACACGCACAAGAAACAAACCGGCGGTGCCGGCCAATTCGGCAAAGTCATGGGAATCATGGAACCCGATCATGAGGAAGAATTCGAATTTGTGAATGAAGTCAAAGGCGGTAACATTCCGTCCGAGTACATCCCCTCCTGTGAAAAAGGGTTCAAAGCCTGTCTGGATAAGGGAACCTTGATCGGCTTCCCGATCGTGGGTGTCAAAATCACGCTTCAGGACGGCCAATACCATCCCGTGGATTCCTCGGATGTGGCCTTCCAGCAAGCAGCCATCGGCGCATTCCGTGAAACCTATTTCAAATGCAAGCCCGTCGTTCTGGAACCGGTTATGCGGGTGTGCTTGGAAATCCCTTCGGAGTTTCAGGGCGCAGTTCTGGGAACCATCAATCAGAGACGCGGCATCGTATTGAGCGCGGTAGAAGATCGGAATTTTACCGTGATCGAGGCGGAAGTACCCCTCAGCGAAATGTTTGGCTATTCTACCGTTCTGCGGTCAGCCACCCAGGGAAAGGCGGAATTCACCATGGAATTTTCACAGTACAAGAAAGTTCCGGAATCCATTGCCGAACAGCTCAAGAAGGAATTCGAGGAAAAGAAAAAATCATAATTAGGGACTGGAAACTATAAACCTGAAACTTGCGACTTGAAACCAGTAACTAACTACTATCAATTAGAAAATTGAGGAAATATAAATGCTGAAAAACGAACTGATCCAGAAAAGTCCAATACGGGTTTTCGAGAAATCCATTCACGGGGGATTGGGCAAGGGCAATCTGGGAGCCATCACAGCACGAAAAGGGGTCGGTAAAACAGCCTGTCTGGCACATGTTGCCATCGACAAGATGTTGCAGGGACAACAGGTACTTCATATTTCCTTTGCCGATGATCCGTCTCATATCCGAAGCTGGTATCGTCAGGTATTTGATGAAGTCGCCAAACAGTATAAATTGGAAGACGCTCTGGATGTATTTGATGAACTTGTGCATCACCGGCTGATCATGCATTTCAAACAAAATGACGTGACTTTCGAAAAAATCCGGGACAACATTCAGCAGGTTGAAAAAGGAACGAACTTTAAACCGGAAATTATCATTGTGGATGGATGCGATTTCGAAAACGTAACGGGTAATATGCTGTCAAACTGGAAAAAATTGGCCGTGGATCAACACACAGCCATCTGGTTTGCTGCTGTCCTGCACCGGGAAAATTTGCAGATGGATGAGCGAGGCATTCCGGCACCCGTAAATCAGTTCACGGATTTTTTCTCTGTGATCATCATGCTCGAACCCATGCAGGATTATATCAACATGAGACTGTTGAAAGACCACGATTCCACTGATCTGGAAGAATTGCATGTCAAACTCGATCCAAAAACCCTGTTAATATCAAATCACCGCATTTGAACGATGCGAATGGAAATTCGGTAGGCAAGTTAAAAACAACATTCATTCTGTTACATTTCCTGAATAATTTTTTACTTCATACAATAATTCCTGTTTCAATTCGTCTCAATAGATGAAATGGAGACAGCATTGACATTGAATATCGGGAAAGTATTCGACAAGGAACGCAGTCGATTGCTCGGTTTTATCCGTAACCGGGTGAACAATCCGGAAGACGCCGAGGACATTCTTCAGGATGTGTTTTATTCGGCCATCCAGGGAACCAGTATCACCGAACCGGTTGAAAACATCCTTGGCTGGATATATACCGTAGCGCGGAATAAAATCATCGACTGGTATCGTAAGAAACGCCTTCCGCACATTGCAATCGAGAACGTTTCATCGGATACTTCACTCGAACATCTCCTATCGGACAGTGAGCTGCATCCCGAGAAAATGTTTTATGGAAAGTTGATTCTCGAAGAAATCGAAGAATGCATCGAAGAACTTCCGGAAAAACAGAAGGAAGTCATCATCCTGCAGATGATCGAGGGCAAAACCTTCAAGGAAATTTCTGAAATAACGGGCGAATCGATCAATACACTGCTTTCACGAAAAAGATATGCCGTTGCCGCTCTCCAGCAAAGATTGAAAGAAATCAAAGAAATAATGGACGAATTCGAATAGGAGGAAACCATGTTTAAAAGAATCGGGAAAATCATACTGATGATTTTCGGAGGCCTCTGCATCGGTGTGGTCATGGCCTTTGTTTTCGGGTGGATTGTCATGCTACTCTGGAACTGGCTGATGCCTTCGATTTTTGGAGTAACCACAATCACATTCTGGCAGGCCTGGGGCCTGGCCGTACTTGCAAATCTGCTCTTTAAAGCCGGGCACGGCTTCAAACATGATCATGGGGATCATTTTCATTCCAATTGCAGCTGGAAACAGACATTCAAAGAGAAGATGAAAAAACATTTCGGAGAAGAATCTTCTGATTCATCTTCTGCCGAAAAAGCCAATCCCTCTTAACAGATTGGACGCGATGGAGTCCGCTCGAAAAGCGGGCTCCATCACGTCTATCATTGATCAAACGATTTTATTTCAATAAATCGATAACCGGTGATTACATAATAATAAGGATAGTTTCATGATACAAAGAATTCCTCATCCGGATGAAAGTGTTCCGGTGATGCGCGATCCAAATGAATATTATGACAAGCTCAAAAAACGTTCACAGGTGCAATTCAAACCTTTTCTGAAATTGCTCAATATGTTGAACGGACACGGACGATATTTGGAAATCGGCGCGGGTCCCGGCATTCTGGCATCCGCAATAGCGAACCGTTTTCCGAACGCGCAAATCAAAGCGCTTGAACTTTATCCGGATATGATCGAACTTGGAGAAAAACACATCAAAGAAGCAGGAATAAAAAATCGAATCGAATTTGTTCAGGGCAATGTGGAAGACGAGGTTTTCATGTCATCACTCGGACAATTCGATCTGGTCTATTCCACCTTCTCTCTGCACCACTGGAAAAATCCGGAACAGGCCCTGCGTCTCATGGTGAATGCGGTCGATCAAAATGGAACATTAATGATCTTTGATTTCAAGCGAGTCTGGTGGTTGTATATTCATCCAAAACACAATGGATTTCTGGATTCCGTCCGTGCATCCTATCTTCCGAAAGAAATGAAAAGAATGTTCAAAAATGTTGGAATCCAGAATTTTAAAATCCAGACACCCTTCCCCTTTTTCTGGCAGATCATCACAATTCAAAAATAAACCCTTTCAAAAGTTATCTGTTGACTTTCTTGTTAAAAAACCACTATATTTGATAACTTAAACTTTGGCAAATTTTTGAAAATCGAAAATAACCTGTCATCCCGAATTCAGTTCAGGATCTATTTAATGATGAGATTCTGAATCAATGCTGAAACAAGTTCAGCACAAGGTTCAGAATGACAATCATTGTTGAAATTTGCCAAAGTCTAGTTTGATAAGTTTGATCGAACCACAGGAGATGATTCACTGACAAATAAAGTCCCCAAAGGATACGGATTCGGCACGGCACCTGTTTTTCTTGCCGGAATCAGCACCATTTTAGGTGCCATTCTATTTTTACGGTTCGGATATGCGGTGGCCAATACCGGCGTTTTGGGAGCATTTACGATTATCCTGATCGGTCACGTTATTACCATCCCCACAGCTCTGGCTATTGCCGAAATTGCGACTAATCTGAGAGTGGAAGGTGGCGGCGAATATTTCATGATCAGTCGGTCTTTCGGCCCGATGATCGGGGGAACGATCGGGATTTCGCTCTATTTATCCCAGGCCATCTCCGTGGCCTTTTATATCATTGCCTTCTCCGAAGCCTTCACACCTCTTTTTGAATGGATACAAATCCACACAGGCATCACGCCTCACATCTGGATGGTGGGTATTCCCGCGGCAGTGATTCTTGTCATCATTATGCTGACCAAAGGCGCGAACATGGGTGTTACCGCTTTATGGATTGTGGTTTCTATTCTGGGATTATCCCTCTTGACATTTTTTCTCGGGAAATCCCCCAATTCCGAATCTGTGCCGCTGAATTTGCTTTCAAAAATCGAAAATCCAGACAATTTTTTCATCGTCTTTGCCATTATATTCCCCGCATTCACGGGCATGACAGCAGGCGTGGGATTATCCGGGGATTTGAGAAACCCAAGAAAGTCCATCCCCCGCGGTGTTGTATCCGCAACACTTACGGGAATGGCGGTTTACATTCTCGTTGTCATCAAATTCGGAATGACCTTGACACCGGAACAACTCGCTCAGGATCAATTCGCCATGGCCAAAATCGCGGTGTGGAAACCGATGATTCCCATCGGTTTGGCCGCTGCCTCCATTTCATCGGCCATCGGTTCCATTCTCATCGCCCCCCGCACCATGCAGGCCCTGGCAAAGGACCATATTTTCCCGACCCATGCCGTGAATGCTTTTCTCGCCAAGGGCCGGAGCGAAACCAATGAACCCATTCATGCCACTCTGGTAACGGCAGTCATCGTTCTTATTTTTGTTTCCATGGGAAGTGTAAATTTAGTGGCCAAAGTAATCAGTATGTTTTTCATGATCACCTACGGCGCCTTGTGCAGTGTAAGTTTTCTCGAACACTTTGCAGGCAATCCGTCCTACCGGCCCACTTTCCGGTCCAAATGGTATCTTTCTCTGCTCGGGGCAATCGCCTGTTTTATCATGATGATCCAAATGTCCACGCTTTATGCGATTCTCGCATTCATTACAATCGGAATCATCTATAAGAGTCTAAGACGAACACGAAGCACGGAATACGGACTTTCCTACATGATAAGAGGCGTTTTATTCCAGCTCACCAGACAGCTTCAGATTCTGATTCAAAGAAAACACGAAGCAGTCACGCGGATCAATTGGCGTCCTTCGTTTATTGCCGTCTCCACCCACTCCTTCGAGCGTCCGGCACCATTCGAGCTCCTCCGCTGGTTTTCGCATCATTACGGATTCGGCACGTTTATTCATTACATTAAAGGACTGTTAGACGAAAAAACCCAAGAAGAATCCAGGGAGATTCTGGAAAAATTGATCAAAATGGGTGAGTACATCCGGGCCGGTATTTATGTGGATACCATCATTTCGCCAAGTTTTAAGACCGCGATTGCACAGATCGTCCAGATTCCGGGCGTCTCGGGGATGGAAAACAATTGTATTCTGTTTGAATTCCGCGAAAATGATTACAAAGAAATTCCTGATATTATCGAGGGGTGCCATTTTGCATCGATTGTGGATTTCAATATCTGCGTGCTTCGATCCTCGGAGCGCCATTTCGGATACAAACGGAACATTCACATCTGGCTCAACCCTGGAGATTACCGCAACGCCAATCTGATGATTTTGCTCAGCTACATCCTTATCGGTCATCCGGAGTGGCACGGATGTGAAGTCAATCTTTTTGCGGCTTTTGAAAACAGGGAACTGAACAGAGAAGTCAAACGACTCAGCGAACTGATCGACCGCGGACGCATTCCCATTTCCCAGAAAAATGTTCAGAAAATTCCTTGGAACAAAAAACAAAAAACGTATGAAACACTGATCAGCGAAAATTCCAAAGATGCAGATCTGGTGATCATGGGTTTTTCGCTGGATAAACTCACCAAAGAGCAGGGTGCCTTTTTCAAGCGGTTTACCGGGATCAAAGATGTTTTATTTGTAAGAGCCGGGCAAAAAATCATCATCTGCGATAAAGAATGATCCCACTTTAAACATCACTCCCAAAAAATAACTTTTGTCCCGCAAGGGCTCCTGCCCTTGCGGAATTTGAACATTCATCGTAGAGGCAGAGCCTCTACGGGACAGAAAATGATGCCCTCCCCTGGGTAGTAATCCTGATAATATCAGAGTATCCTGGCTGCCTGCCTGCCGGCGGGCACGGCAAAAAGGCCAAAATCTTAGTATTCTTTTCGCGGCATTCGAATCCCGCCTCAAATATTATAATACAATAGGAATGGCGGGATCGTCAGCCGCATGTTTTTTGTCTTCAATATCTCAAAATTTCAATCACTTGATCCCGCGAAGGCGGGGCGCCATCCCGATTTCAAATATTGTATTATTGATTGAGTCGGGATGGCATATAAAAATAAGAATGGACAATGGTGGTTTTACTTTCACACTACATCTTATTAAAGCATTAACACCTTTAAATATTTTGAGGATCGGACACTTATATATCTCTTCCAAAAAAAAAATTAAAAAAGAGCTTGACATGCTCTTATTTTATTAGTATATTTACTATAGTTATAGTAGACTAATTATAAGATTAGGAGAAATCATGTCTCATAACGCAAAGCTTACTCCTGTGGAATGGGAAATCATGACTACCATCTGGGATTTGAAAAAACCTTGTTCCGTCCGGGATGTCTGTAAAGCATCCTATCCGAACGGCGAAAAAGCCTATACGACCATTCAAACGATCATGAATACGTTGGAGAAAAAGGGAATTCTGAAGCGAGAAAAAATCGGTTTGGTTAACTTTTACACTCCTCAAAAAAGCCGTGAGAAAATCATCCGGTTCGAGATGGCCCAGGTGGTTTCAAGAATGTTTGAAGGTTCCGTTCCGGCACTGGCCAACTTTCTCATCAATTCGGAAAATCTGAGTCTGGATGAGCTGAAAGAAATCAAATCCATTCTGGATAAAAAGGAAAAAGCATTAAGGAGCAAATAGCCATGATCGATTTTATCAATCTTTTGGGGAGCGGATGGATTACCTATTTCGGCTGGACCGTGATTCAAAACACCCTTTTTCTAGGATTGCTATTTTTTGCACTCTATCTTTTGCGCAATACATCCGCCCGGTTAAAATACACCGTCACACTGATCGGACTGATCAAACTCCTGCTCCCTCCTTTTTTGCCGGCGACCTTCCTGTCTTTGGCAGAATCGAATATCAATCCGGTCAACACGGCGATCGCCATTCAGCCTGTATCCGAAACCGGTTCTTCTCAAGCATGGTTTCTGGAACTACGATACACCGGATGGCTTTTTATGATTTGGACATTTTTTGCGGTCGGATCGATTCTCGTTTCACTGGGGCTGACATTGAGATTAAAAAGACGATTAAAAAATGCCATTGAAATCGATCACCAAAAACTCGATCTCGGAAACAACACGGCTTCCATTCAAATTCTGAAAAGCGACAAAATCAGCATTCCTCTGACTCTGGGAATCGTGCCTCAAAAAATCTATGTGCCCCTTCTCTGGGATCAGTGGTCGAAACGATGCCAGAGAATGATTATTCAACATGAACTCGCACATATTGGAAGAAAAGATGGGATCGTCCAATTTTTTCAAATTTTGGCTCAGGCTATCTATTTCTTCCATCCTCTGGTCTGGCAGCTCAGCAAACGGATGAATGAATTCAGAGAAATGGCCTGCGATGAAATTTCAATCGAAAACAACTCGGGACTTTCCGTGGAATATTCCAGAGCTCTGGTCGAAATCGCCGAGAACATGGTGCAAACTCGGTTGGGCATCTCCTCGGCGTCTGCTCTGATCAGGCAGAAAAACGAACTGCTCAACCGCGTTCAATACTTAATCAGGGAGGTAAAAATGCACAATGCATCCAAACTCAAAATCGGTTTGATTTTGGCCGGACTTCTTGTTTTCATCGTACCGCTTTCATGGACAAAAAGCAATCCGGCCGAGCCGGCAAATCCGGGAACAAAACCTTCCGCAGAGGAAACGGGCGAACTTCGCGGGTATGCGTTGAACGAAGAAACCGGTCAGGGAATGTCTGGAGTCACTATCACTCTCAGGGGAACGGACAAACAAACAACCTCTGACGAAACTGGTAAATTCAGAATCGATCAAATCAAAACGGGAGTCTACACCTTGGAGGCAAACCACATTGGTTTCAAGAATGTGGTGTTCAGTGATGTCAAGATCAAAAAGGAAGAACCCACCTGGATCAAAATCAAATTGTCACCCGTGGTGGTTCAAACCTCTGGTACCCCCCCACCTTCTCCTGCGAAGGACGATGAAGAAATCAAGTTTGTTCATTATGACACACCCCCGATGCCCGTGGGCGGTTTCGCCGAAATCCAAAAAAATCTGGACTATCCGGAAGCATCGAGAAAAACAGGAACCGAAGGCAAAGTGCTGGTCTATGTCCACATCAGCGAAACCGGAAAAGTTCTGAAAACAAAGGTCCAGGAATCGGTCAATCCCGAATGCGACAAAGCCGCAATCAAAGCCATCCAATCCGTAAAATGGGAACCGGCCAAAAAAGGTGACGACCCCGTCGCCGTCTGGGTTGCCGTACCCATCAGTTTTAAATTACATTGATCATCAAAAGACAAATGGAGTCCGTTTCAACAACGGACTCCATTTTTTTATAGAAAACACTTGACATCAAGGAAAAGTTGTTGTATCTTTATTATTGACCGACCGGTCGGCCATAAAAAAGAGACATCAGGATGACACCGAAAATCGTAGACAAAGAAGAAAAACGAAATCTGATTCTGGAGGCAGCCATCAGGGTCTTTGCCAAACTTGGTCTGCCCAACACCAAAATGATCCACATTGCCGAGGCCGCCGGTATTGGCAAAGGTACGATTTACGAATATTTCAAAAGTAAGGAAGATCTGGCTATCGCGGCATTCAATGTATTCGTGAAAGAAGCTCAAATTCAAATTGCCAAAAAATTAAAGAAGATCGAAGACCCAAAAGAAAAGCTGTACGCCTACATCGTCTCCTGGAACGACATCATGCATGAAGAGTTTTTAGATTATGCGGACATCATGCTGGACATCTGGACAGAAAGCGTGCGGCTTCACCAGGGAAAAGATGCCTTTGGATTGAATAAGATGTACCGCACCTATCGCGAACAGATCGCCGAAATATTAAAAGAAGGTATTGAAAAAGGGATCTTCAAACCGGTGGATGTTACGGTGGCATCTGCGATCATTATCGGTACCATGGACGGCATGATGATTCAGTGGCTTCTGGACAGAAACATTTATAAGATAGAACCGGCTCTGGAACAGCTTGCGGAACTCATTGTCAACGGTATGCTGAAAAGCAATTGAGTTTTCGATTGATAACCGACCTGCTGGTCGGCCATAATAAGGAGGACGAACATGAAAACATGGATGACAACAATCATCTTTTTTACGGGCTGCTGGCTCCTGACCGCCCAGGAACTGACCGGTCCGCAAATTATTGAAAAAGTCAACGATCTGCTGAATCCGGAAACCATGTGGGCCCAGTCCGAAATGACCATTCAAACCTCCTCGGGGCAGGAAAGAACATTCGTGTATGAATCCTGGAGTAAAAACCACGGAGAAAAAAATCTCATTCGCTACGTGAAACCGGTGCGGGTCAAAGACCAGGCCACACTGATGTTGAATTACGCCGACGACATCTGGATGTACTTTCCCCGCACCAACCGGGTTCGCAAACTGGCCACCCATGCCAAGAAGCAGAAAATGGAAGGCAGCGATTTCAGTTACGAAGACATGGGCGCCGGCGATAGTTTCGTGAAGGACTATATATCCAAACGGCTCAAGGATCAAAAAGTAGACGGTCAGCCCTGTTTCCAGGTTGAAATGAGCAAAAAACCGAACACGGATGTTTCCTATTCCCGGCTCGTCATGTTCGTGCGCCAGGACAACTTTGTGCCCGTCAGAGTGGATTATTATGATGAAAACCAGCCGGACCGTAAAATCAAAACCTTGGAACAATCGGACATCCAGGTGATCGATCAGATCCCCACGGCCATGAAAATGGTGATGATCAACGATCTGGATAATTCCCAGACCCGAATGGAAATGTTGGAGGTCAAGTACAACCTGCCTTTGAAAGATGAGATGTTTACGGAAAGGGGGATGAAGGAATGAAAATCCGGGCCGCCTGCTTGATTGGATTGTGGATCTGTTCCTCTCCCCTCTTTGCCAAAGACGTGGATCTGTTCGGTTATTTCGAGTCCCAATGGATGGGTGCCCAAGTTCACGATGAGATCATTCAACTGCAGAGCAACAAATTGAGATTGGATTTGAAGGGAAACTGGGATCGCGTCCAGTTCGGAGCCAACATCAACTGGATCACCTATCACGGAAAAACCGAATGGCAAATCACGGATTATCTACCCAAAAAAATCGTCGCAGAAATTCCAGAAATCTTTCGTTCCTACTATGTTTTGCCTTTCAATGATAATTCCTACTTGGATAATGCTTATGCAAAAATATCGTTCAACAAGTGGGATTTGACCGTGGGCAAACAACAAATTTCTCTGGGTTCAGGATACGCCTGGAATCCCACGGATTTGTTCAATACCAAAGACCTGTTCGACCCCACCTATGAACAGCCTGGACATAATGCTGTTCGTGCCGATGTTGCCCTGGCCGAACGTTGGAACCTGACAGCCCTGATCGCGCCGGAAGAAAACTGGGACCGATCCGCCAAGCTCTTGACCACAAAAATCGGTCTGGGACGATTCGATGTTTCCTTGACCGCCATCGAGACAATGTGGCTGTTCCATGATTACAACAGCTTTTCCACATCCGGATTCGCGGGAGAACCAGAAAAAAGGAACATGGTCGGCGGCAGCATCGTCGGCGAATTGCTGGGGCTGGGTGTCTGGATCGAGGGGGGGTATAACGATATGGCCAGAAGCACAGATTTTACGGAACTGGTGGCCGGTCTGAATTATACATTCGCATCCCAGACCTTCATCATGATCGAGTATTTTTACAATTCATCCTGTTCGACGAATGAGAATGATTATACGTTGAACGATTGGATGCGCTATCTCAGTGCAGAACAAAAAACCCTGACCCGGCACCAGGTGTATATGCTGATTCAACATCCGGTTTCGGACTTAACGCAATTGGGATTGAGCCTGATAGCGGCCGGCGACGGCAGTGTGGCCTTCCTTCCAACGTTAAACACAACGCCTTTTGAAAACGTAGAAGTGATCGCGTACGCCAATTTTTATTTTGGATCGGAATTGTCCGCATTCAATAAAAATCTCGGTAACGGTGGATTGATTCGTCTGCGTGTTTATTTCTAGAATAGAGGAAAAAGAGAATGATTGCCTGGATCAATATTGTTATTTTGCTCATCTCCACCCTGCTCACATTGGTTTTTTATGTAAAAAGTGTCAGCCCCGCAGCTCTTGAAAAAAAACGAGGGGCCATTGCCTATCAAAAATGCGCCATTGCCCGCTTCATTTCAGGAATAATGATGTTCATCGCATCTGCAAATTATATTCTCTATGTGTTTTTTCCCTTACCTATTCCTCTTCCCAGAACCTTTCCATGGCCCTGGTGGGGTTCCATTTTGATCGCAATCGGGATCGCCATTCCGTCTGGCTGGCTATGGTACCGCGGGATGCACGACGCAGGGAAAGAAACCATGATTCCGAAAAAGGAACATACTCTATATAAAGGGATCTACCTGAAAATCAGACATCCTCAGGCTTTGGGAGAACTCCCTTTCTGGTGGGTTTTTGCGTTTCTCTGTCATTCTCCTTTCCTGACGCTCTATTCATTCGTGTGGATTCCCATATTCTATCAGATGTGTATGGCTGAAGAGCGAGATCTGGCGATCCGCTATGGACAGCCTTATCTGGATTATAAACAACGAACAGGAGCCTTCCTTCCCAAGAATGCTCTTAACAAAAATATCCTATTAAAATTTTTGGGATTATTCAGTCTGGGCTGCGTCGCTTTTGCTCTTGTACTGGCGGCAAAAACCCTGTTTGCATCCGGATTCCTCCTTGGGATGATCTATCTCGGATTGCTCGGCATTTCATCCCTGGTTATTGTTCTTTCCTTCTGCACCAAATGTTCCTGCAAAAGGAATTGCGCCCATGTCTTGCCCGGCCTGGCCACGCGGCTGTTCAAAGACCGTCCACCCGGTGCGTATCCAAAAGCCGAGATAACTTTGTTAATCATCACTATTGTCCTTATTTTGGGATTTCCACAACTCTGGCTCACCCGGGATTGGAAGCTGTTCTTTTGTTTTTGGATCCTGAACGGAATCGGTCTACTGATTATTGTAAAAAATATTTGTATTCGTTGCGAGAACCGGTTTTGCCCGTTCAATCAATCGGGAAAAATGAATTGAGCTTCAATCGAAATTTAAATTTCACCTCTATTGCTTTTTGATTTAAAGGAGTCTACTATGCGGGAATCCATCCTGAAAAAACTGGCCCAACTGCACGCGGAACATCCCTTTCGCATGTTGATGATTGTAATCGGTCTTTCCGTCATTTTTGCCGCTTTTGCAACGCAACTGAGCATAACCATGCGCTGGTCCGATTTGCTGCCGGGAAACGATCACCGTACTATCGAATACAACCGGATCATTCGAGAATTCAAATCGGCCTCGAATATCGTCGTGGTCGTTCAGGGAGATAAACAGCGAATCAAAACCTTTGCCGACACGTTGGCGCCCAGATTGCTGTCGGTGGTGGACACCAGTTTGAATATGACATCCCGGCAAGCCATCCGCAAAATAGAAAAGAAGCTTCGACAATCAGGAAAAACCGAAGATGATCCGAACGTAAAGAAATGGCGGCAACAAATTGCCGAATACCGATCCAAAATCGATTTCCAGGTCATCCAGCGGGTAGATTACAAACTCCCTATCGAATTCATGAAAACCCACGGCCTGATGCTCATAAAGGCCGATGATCTGAAAAAAAATCAGCTCATTTTTACCGATCCAAATCTGCCTGAATTTATTCGCAACATGAATAACGCGCTGGAAAAAACATACGTCGGCCAGGAGGAATCCCTGTCCACCCGGGAAAAAGAAGACCAGGCCATCGTCTTTCTCGACGGTATCCAGACACTGATCACAAGATTGACTGCCTGTACTCAGGGTGAAAGTCCGGATACGAAAGCGGTTCGACAGACCATCGACCAGCTTCTGTTAGGTGAACCCTATTTTCTTTCGTATGATAAATCGGCGTTGATATTGATCGCCGTCCCCAATTTTACGGCCATGGAAGTGGATCGTATGACAGGCGGCACCGATGCGGTTCATGCGGCTCTGGACTCGTGTCTGAAAAGTTTCCCCGATGTCAAAGCCGGCCTCACCGGCATGATTCCCATCGGTCGCGATGAAATGGTCTACGGCATGAAAAGCGCCAACGTCACCAGCGTCATCGCGATTGTGGCCATTCTGATTCTTTTAATATTCGCTTTCCGAATGTGGGTGGCTCCGCTGTTTGCCATTCTCAACCTTTTGATTGGAATTCTCTGGGCCATCGGTTTGACTGCGATGACGGTCGGTTCACTGAACATCATGACGCAGATGATGTCTGTCATTTTGTTGGGTCTGGGCATCGATTTTTCCATCCATTTTATCAGCGGATTTACGGAACAGCGGGCTGCTGGACAATCCATTGAGTCATCTTTGAAGGCCACCTTTTTGAAATACGGAAAAGGCATCGTTACCGGGGGATTGACCACTGCCTGCGCCTTTCTGACTTTGCTGGTGAGCAGTTCACGGGGAATGAAAGAAATGGGACTGGTCACTGGCATGGGCTTGTTAGCAGTTCTTGTCACGACTTTTCTGGCCCTACCCACCTTTCTGGTCTTCCGAGAACGTCGGATTGATCGTCGTAAAAACGTTCCTCAGGTTCGGCGGGACATTTCCTTTCGTTTTCTGGGCCGCTCCGGAGACTACCTGGGTAAACACTATCTGGGGACACTTCTCTTTGCCCTGCTGTTGACCCTGTTTTTAATCTGGCAGGCGGGCCAGATTACTTTCGATCAAAACTACCTGCACATGGAACCGAAAGGATTACCTTCGATCACATTGCAGGATACCATCACCACTAAATTCGACCTGAGCATGGATTACGCACTGGTGTTAGCCAATTCCGTAGAAGAATCCAGAAATTTGGCCAAACAGTATCGAACCTTGAGCACCACGGCCATGACCGAAGATATCGGATTGTATCTCCCCTCTCCGGAAGAACAATCCCGCCGTAAATCCTACGTGGAACAAATACGGGCACGAATGGCCGGCAGTAAAATAAAAACATCTTTATCCCGATCGGATCTGGGAACCCTGACAAAAGAGATTCAACGTCTGGCCTGGAACATTATGGAGATTCAGGATATGGCATTTTTAGGCGGTCAGGATCGCGTGGATAAAAAGTGTTCCGAACTGGTCGGGAAGGCCGATGGCCCCAAAACAGATAACATGATCATGAACCTGTATGAATCTCTGAAAAATTCCGATGGCAGGTACCTTAACGATTTGAACCGTTTCCAGAACCGGTTCGCCCCCCGTTTTAAAAATCAGGTCTTATCCATGGCCAATACGGAAACAATCCGTCTGAATATGCTGCCATCCTCGATTCTGGATCGATATGCCGATCAGGACAGAACCCACTTTCTGATCTCGGTCTATCCCAAAGCCAGCATCTGGACCGATTTGGCGTTTCTCAATCAATTTGTCAGGGATTTGGATCGGGTCAACGACCGCGCCACCGGCATGCCGACTATTTTTCAGGCCCTGATCGAAATCGTTGGTCAGGATGGCCGCAAGGCCCTCGTGCTGACCGTGCTCATCGTTTTTCTGCTCCTGTGGGCGGATTTCAGACATGCCGGCCATGCCTTGATAGCCATGATCCCTCTTCTTACCGGTATGGCATGGATGGTCGGACTCATGCACCTGTTCGGTATACAGTTTACGGTCGTCAACGTGATGGGACTGCCGATGATTCTTGGAATCGGCATAGACGACGGTGTTCACATTATTCACCGCTGGATTTATGAAGGAAAACGGGATTTGCATACGGTTTTTGCCAGTACCGGTAAAGCCATTTTATTGACGACCCTCACCACCATGCTGGCATTCGGGTCACTGTTCTTCTCGGTTTGGCGGGGATTTGCTTCTCTGGGATCTGCACTGTTCCTGGGTGTGGGAGCCTGTTTTGTCACTACTGTTCTGCTCCTTTCAGGAATACTTGGATGGATCGGAAGAAAATAATTTCCACTGGAAATATCATTTTAATGAATCTTTAATTGCACACTATAGATTCTGTTCATCCGTTCCCTGTTCAATCTACCCGAGAAAATCCTTACAGTACTTAATTTGCAATATAAAAGAAGATTCTCTATATTAAAAGTGAATATATTTTCACAAGCATCACAACAATATGAAATGAACATAAAAAGACGGAATCAAAAACAATTTCCCAAATTCGATCAACTGACTGGTAACAGTCCCAAGATGAAATTGGTATTTCGCAGAATCAAGGAAGCCGCTTCAAACGATGTGACTGTTTTGATTCTCGGCGAAAGCGGTACAGGCAAGGAACTGGTTGCCCACTCCATACATAATCGAAGTAAACGAGCAAAAGGCCCGTTTATTCCTGTCAATACTGGCGCTATATCCCGGGGATTGGTTTCAAGTGAATTATTCGGCCACCAAAAGGGAGCTTTTACCGGGGCTATAGAAACCAAACCCGGAAGATTTGAATTGTCCCACAAAGGAACATTATTTCTTGATGAAATCAGCAGTATGGATGAAGCGACACAGATTAGTTTACTGAGAGTACTGGAGACAAAAAAAATCCAGCGCATTGGGGGAAAAGAATTCCATAATGTTGATGTCCGAATCATCGCGGCCACCAATGAAGATCTCATGAATTTCCAGAACGTCTCGGACAATATCATCCGAAAAGATTTATTGCATCGTTTAAGTGTTTTCACCATCTCATTGCCCCCCTTACGGGAAAGACAAAATGATATATCCATTCTAGCGGAAGAACTTCTCATAGAGGCGTGCAAACAATTTAATAAAAACATTGAGGGGTTTTCATCCAATACAATGCAATCACTGATTGAATATTCCTGGCCGGGGAATATACGTGAACTGAAAAATGTAGTCCAGAGAGCTGTTCTGATTACACACGACCAATACATCCAAATCGAAGATCTACCAGACAGAATCAAAAATAATCAAAAACAGACTCATGAAATGGTTATATCTTTGGGAACCCCATTAAAAGAAGCAGAAAAGATACTTATCGCACGTATACTGGAAATGACCAATGGAAATCGAAAAAAGACAGCCGAAATTCTTGGCATCAGCCGAAGAGCCCTCTATAACAAAATGGCTTCTTTGAATATTACCTGAAAGCGTGTGCATATTGTTTACAATCATTCTATGACAGTCAATTTTTCTGCATTAAATTCACATAACACCCCCACCGCGAAACGAATTTGTAAACATTGTTTACACTCAAATCTTTTGTTCGCCTATCCCTGCTTTCGATTCCACTTGAAACAGCACTCTCTCAGAACCTGTTAAATGTTTTTATAACTGCTTTTTTATTAAACAGTTAAATAGTATCTAATTCCCCTTTTTGTTCTTCCTTAAGTCAGTTTTTACAATTACAGAAGTTTGGAATGATGATTGCAAAAAGTTATTCTAAATTGTTTTTGCAGAAATGATAATCAATGAAAAAACGAAATATAATCCTGTTCATGGCACATTCCGCTCTGCGAGATGATCTGGTTGTCTATTTCCAAAATGTCGGGTATGAGGTCGTTGCAAGCTCGAACAATGCAAATATAATAAAACAAATTAAAAGCAAATCATTCGATTGTCTTATTCTGCAGCTCAGCACCTATGATTTAAGCGGTCTGGAATTAATACTCAATATGAAAAATATGGAATTTGATATCCCGATTATTGCTATCGGTTTTAAGAATCCGGAAATTCAAAAGATCACATTACAGGCAGGTGCATCCCATTTCGTACAATACCCGGTTCATCCCGAAATTTTATTAAAATTGATACAAACCACACAAAAATAGAAATGCGATGGACATAACCATTTAATCCCAAATATAAGGATCATCGATGACTGAAAAAGCAAAAACCATAAATGAAAAAGAATATAAAAAAACAGGCACATATAAGGTTGGTGAGCGAATCTATCATCCGGTTTTTCAGGATTCGGGTAAAATAATCAAAAAACTCCCAGGAACGAATCAACAGGAACTCATTGTAGCCAAATTTGATAAATCGGGGACGAAAAAATTATTGGCCAGAAAAACGAAAAAGCCAGCTCAACTGGGGAACAAAGTTTCCATTGAGGTCAAAGCAACATGTCATGATGACACTCCAATTCGATCTCTTCAAAAATATTTTCCAAATAAATTCACCATCGGAAAAGAAAAAATATTTCCAGTTCTTCAGGAAAGCATCATTGGAATGAAAGAGGACGAGACCAGAACAATTACCATCACCCCGGAGCAAGCATTCGGACCTTATAACAAAGATCAGGTTTTCAAAATAAGAATTCCGGATTTGGAAGGCAAACAACTAAAGATTGGAAAAACTTACAAAATCCGGAATGTTGACAACCAAGTTTTCAGCGCCCGTCTTGTCGATTTTGATAAAAATACAGCCACCATGGATGCTAATCATTTACTGGCGGGAAAAACAATTACACTTCACATAAAATTATTACAAATAATCGATCGATAACATCAACATTTACAACGCTATTTTGAAAACAATAACAAGTCAGATGATTATGAATATTTCAATTATGAAAGGGGCTATCAATGAAAAATGTCAAAAAAGGCGATAAAGTCAAAGTTAATGTTTCGGGTAAATTACAAAATGGAAATACAATTTTTTCCTCACAAAAAAATGGACCGGTTGAATTAAAAATCGGAGAATCCAATCTAATTGAAGGCCTGGAAGAAGCCATTATTGGGATGAAACCAGGAGAAACAAAAAAAACAAAAATACCCCCAGAAAAGGCATTTGGACCTCACATCGACAATCTTAAAATTCAGATTCCAAAAAATAAATTACCTCCGGAAATAAATCCTGAACCCAACATGATTTTAGAAATGCGGCACCCCAATGGTGAAAAGAAAAATGTAAAAATAGTATCTATAGATAATGAAATGATTATCATCGATACCAATCATCCGTTTGCAGGAGAAGAAATCATACTTGATATTGAATTGATCGAGGTTCACTCATAGACCGTATTATGATGGATAAATTCTGTATTTTGTTTAGTCGTTTTCAACCGATTCCCTTCTGGAATACAGTTTGTAGAGCACCGGCACGATCAGCAAAGTCAAAAATGTGGACGTCAAAAGCCCTCCGATGATCGTCCAGCCCATCGGACCCCAGAGCGATCCGCCACTGAGCGTGAGCGGAAGCAGACCGCCGATTGTCGTCATGGTCGTCAGTACGATGGGAATAAACCGCGTCTCCCCGGCTTCTTTGAGCGCCTGGACGAGAGGTACACCGTCCCCTCTGAGCTGATTGGTATAATCCACGAGAATAATGGAATTGTTTACCACGATGCCGACCAGACTGGTCAGACCGATAAACGCCGTAAACGAGAAGGAATTTCCCGTTAAAAAGAGCCCGAGGATAGACCCGATCATCGCCAGTGGAATGGCAGAAAACACGATAAACGGCTGGGAATAGGATCGGAATTGCAGCACGAGCACACCGAAAATAGCAATCATCGCAATGACCACGGCCTGGCCCATACCGCCGAAAGACTCCTCACGACTTTCCTGTTCACCGCCCAGATTGTACCGGTAACCCTTGGGCCAATTGTAAGCCTCCAGTTTGCGAACAATATTCTGCGTCACGCCGGCCACGGAATATCCGGATTCCACGTCCGAAGTAACCGTGACATTGCGGTCCAAATCGTAATGGGTAATGAGCAAGGGACTCTCGGTCAGTTCGAGGGAGGCTACCTCCCTAAGCGGTATCAATTGTCCCGTGACAGAAGAGACGTAAATCCGGTTAAAATCTGACAGGGATGGCTGCTTCTCAAACGGCAGACGGAAAACAATATCGTACTCTTTCCCTTCTTTGTCCCAGTACGTACTGACCGGAACACCTGTCAACGCGGTTCGTACCGTGCGGTCGATCTCAGTCAGAGAGATGCCCAACATGGCGGCTTTGTCCCGATTGATCCGCACTTGAAGATCGCTTTTTGTTGTAGAAAGCGGATTGATAAGATTGACTGTCCCCGCTTCGGAGCGAATAGTTGCCTCCACATCCGAAGCCACCTGTTTCAGCACTTCCAAATTGTTGCCCTGAATGCGAACGGCCACAGGCGCCTCGATCGGCGGCCCCTGCTCCAATTCCTTGACCTGAATCCGGGCGCCGGGATAGGTATTGAATTTCTTTCGCAGTTGATCCACAATCCGGGTCATTCGAGAACGGTCGTACTTTTTCATTTCCACAAGCACATCGGCGTGTGTACTCATCTGCCGCCTCATATGCTGGTTGTAATAGATCCGTGGATTGCCGTGCCCAATATTGACCGTGACATTTCGAATTTCCGGATATTCGGACAGTGTGTTTTCAATATAGCGAACGACTTCTTCCGTGCGGTCGAGACTCGAACCTGCTGGCGTGTCTGCTTTGATAAAAAGCAGCGGCTTTTCGGCTTTCGGGAAAAAACTCACACCGATCAGGGGGAAGAGTCCGAGACTGCCGGTAAAAACCAGTCCGGTGATAATCAAAATCCGGGCAGGATGATCGAGTGCATACCCCAGCCAGCGTCGGTATTGGTTCTCGATAAATCCGCGCATCAGCCGTCGGGCCGGACGTTCGTGCGTTCCGTGATCGACTTTAAGAAATTTGGTGGAAAGGTAGGGCGTCAGTGTAAGTGAAATCAGGAGAGACGCCGACAACGTGTATACCACGGTCACCGGCATGGAACGGATAAAATCGCCGGTCACATCGCGCATGAGTATGATCGGGATAAAGGCAAACAGTGTCGTCGCCGTGGCGCTGACCACGGCCCATCCGACTTGCGAAGTACCCTTGACTGCCGACTCGATCCGGGAGTGTCCCATGCGCATGTAACGCGCTGTGTTTTCTGTCACGACAATGGCGTTGTCCACAAGCAGGCCGAGGGCGATAACAAGTCCGGCGATGGTCATCTGCTGGAGTCCATACCCGGTCAAAGCCACAAATCCGATTCCGATGAGAATCGAAGTGGGAATAGCCAGCATCACTATGAGCGAGGCGCGCGAACTCACCGCCGCAAAAATCACGATCCCGACCAAAAGAATACCCTGAAACAAATTGCTGAAGAATCCCCGGACGCGCTGGTTAACGCTCGCGGATTGATCAAACACGATTTCAAGCCGGATATCCGGTGGCAGTGTCTTTTTGAATTCAGTAAGCACGGGATGGAGTTTCCCGAAAATGGTAAAAATATTCGTTCCCTCTTTTTGATTGGCCGTGACAAAAATACAGCGTTCGTTATTGAACCGCGCCCGATATTCCACATCCTCGGGCGTAATGTCCACATCAGCCACATCTTTGAGATAGACCGGTTTTCCTCCCATCGCATGAATGACCGTGTACCGGATCTCCTCGAGATCTTGGTATGAACCACTGGTTTTGATATTGAGCCGTTTCGTTCCGACATCCACATAACCGCCAGGAATATTGGAATTCGCATCAATAACGGCTCCCATGACACGGCTCAGCGGGATCCCCATCTGGGCGATCTTTTCAAGATGAACGGAAACACGCACCTCCTGTTTTGGCACGGCCCAAATATCAGCACCCTTGACCCCGGGAACTTTCTCGATCCGCTTTTTTAACTCTTCAGCTTCCCTTTCGAGAGAAATGTACCTGGCCGAATCCGACACCAGGGCAGTCTGAAGAATGCTTACATCCGAAACCGACCATTTGACCGCTTCGAGCATGAGAATATTTTCGGGCAGGCTGCTCCGGATGGAATTGATTTTCTGGAGCACATCCGCATATTTATCATCGGGATCGCTGCCAGACAAGAATTCGATGCTGACATTCGCCAAGCCGTCTTCGGCTTCTGAAGAAATATAACGGATATCTTCTAATTCGTTGAGCACTTCTTCGATTGGCGTGACAATCAGTTCCTCCATATCGGCAGGCGAACCACCCGGATAGATAACGATCACACTGCTTCCCGCAACACTCACCGGCGGATCTTCCGACTTGGGCATGCGGATCAGGGACGCAACCCCGTTCAGAACGAGCAGACAAATCAACACCATCGTAAATTGATGATTATCTATGGCAAATTTTGGTAGTCTCATTTTACATATTCCTGTTTATTTTGATTAGAAAAAAAGCAATTAGTCTTTAGTCTTTAGTTTCTAGTTTATAGTTTCTAGTTTATAGTTTTTCTTTTATTCATCTACAGTTACCGGCTTTAGGACTCCATTTCATCGTTCCCCGTTTCCCTTTCCACGATTTTCCATTCTCCGGTCTCCATTTCATCGTTTCCCGTTCCCCATTCCCCGTTCCACGATTTTCCATTCTCCGGTCCCCAATCCTATTTTACTATATACTATATACCAAATACCATATACTACATACCATCTACTATTCTCACTTTTTTGTTTCCACTCAAATATGTCGCGCCTTCCGTAATCACCTCATCGACACCTTCCAGCCCTTTTTGAATGATGGCATCGTTCTCGATAAAATAGGCGATCTCGACAGGGATCTTCACGGCCAGACTGTCCTGCCCGATCCGGTAAACATACCCTGCCAGACCGCTTACATTGACGAGCGCTTCGAACGGAACCGCCGAAACCATTTCCTTGACAGACGGATAAATATCGGCCTTTGCCACGAATCCGCTGAACAAAGATTCCGGAGTGGAATGAAGAGCCAGTTTGACTTCATACAACCCGTTTTGGGGATCGGGTCCGGCTGCGATCTCCTGAACAAAAGCGGGAAAAGTTTTTCCGGGATAGGCATCAAATGTGACCGATGCCGAATCTTTGAGAGAGAGACGCACCAGATCCTGATCGGCCACACCGGCCTTCACGACCCACCGGCCCGACTGGCTTCCGAAAAAGAGAACGGGATAGCCGGCTCCGATCAACTCTCCGGCTTCAGCAAATTGTTTGAGAACGCGCCCGTCCGAAGGTGCTGTAATCACGGCATGGTTCAGATTGAATTCGGCGATCTCGAGATTGGATTTGGCCACTTGCACACCGCTTTCTGCATTCTGTAACTGTTCGAGTGTAGTCACACTGTCGGCATAGAGATTCTGAACGCGCTTGAAATCCCGCTGAGCCTTTTCGAATCCGGCGCGGGCCTGCATAACCTGCCCCTCGATCTCCTCCAATTTGAGGGAGGCAAGAACCTGCCCCTTTCGAACTTTCTGGCCTTCGCGGACGGAAATCGTATTGATGATTCCCCCGATTTTGAAAGACAGTTTGACCTCCGAAGAGAATGCCAGGCGTCCGCTCGTATGAACCGGCTGGGCAAGCCGGAGTCTCCGAACTGCTTCTATTCGGACAGGTACTGCAGGATCCGTTTGATGGTTTGGATTTCCTTTTTGGCAATATAAGAGGATTGTGATCAGTCCTATCGAACTGGTAATAAAAACTATTTTTTTCATTTTCCACTCCTTCACGAAACAATTTTCCAGGTTATTATATATTCGGTAAACAACGGTACGTTTGTCAATTTTGGAACATTGCCGGTCCAGCTTCCTTTTAATCCGAAAGTTCCTGCAGTCAATGCGAAATGGCTCATGGCAATGCCCATGTCCACACACTGCAAATCCGCAAGTCCGATGTTACGGGGCGAATACCCTTTGGTTCTTCGAAGAAAGAAATGATACAGCTTGTGATCGGAATCATAAACAATCCGCCACGGCTGTCGGTTTGACGCCGAGGGAGCCTGCCGCAACATTTCCAGCACCTGAGAATACGGATTTCGGCTGTCCGGTTGAAGCGGCGTTTTAAAATCGGAATAGAAAAACAGCTCTTCCCAGGGCTTTCGATTTTTTGATCTTGCTGCAAATCGAATAATTTGATCCAGTGGTCTGCGTTTGTCAGCCGGATATCCGACAGATACAACCGCCGGAATGATTTCATTCTTACGGATACTGATCACCCCGGCAAACCGGCTTCTTCTAAAGGTACCGCCGAGCCAGCAGGTTCCCAATCCCATGTCGGTCAGTGCAAGAACGATAGACTGCATCAAATATCCGAAATCGACCAGTTTCTCTATGGAGGGTTGAACGGTACTGAGAATAAACCCAGCCGGATGGCGGATAAACCCATACGTTCCCAATCTTTTCAGTGCCTCAGTATCCCCTTCTTTTACAGTCACCAGTTCGAACCGGACAGAAGAACCCATCGGACCCCGGTTCAATTCGGATAAAAGCATACGGATTTTAGTGACGTCTGCCAGTTCGAGCGGACGTTTCTGATACGTTCGGATAGAAGTTCGATTCCGAATAATATCCTGCACGCGATGATTGAAATTCAGTTTCTCTTCCCCATTTTTAAAATCTATCAACCGTTATTCACAGTTTTCAGTTGCGTGGTAAAGATCGAATCCCGCCGTGATTTTTTCCCATTCAGCCAGTCTGATCCAGTAGTCATACCGTGTCACAATCGCATTCACTTCGGCCTGCGTTTTTGCATTTCTCGCATCAATGAAAGAAATATGAGGCACCATGCCTTCGCGAAATTGTTTTTCCACAATCGCAAATGTTTTTTGCGCGCTCTTTTCCCGGGCCAGTGCCGCATCGATCGATTTTAAGGCCAAAACCAAATTGTGATGCGCCTCTTTCACCTGTAATTGAATCTGCTGTCGGGCTGCGTCGAGCCGGCTCTCCATCTCTTTTTCTTCCAGTTTAGCCTGATCGATTTTGTATTTATCCTGAAAACCGTTGAACAAATTCCAGCTCCCGACAAGAGAAGCCATCCAGTAATCGTCCTGGGGGCCGAACCGGTAGATTTCCCCCTGATATCCATAATCCACAACGGCTGTAATCCCGGGAAGAAAGTGTGAACAGGAGAGCCTCTTTTTGTTCTTCATGATCGAAATCGTCTTCTCGATCTGTTTCAGTTCTTCGCGTTTTTGAATCGCATTTTCCTGAGCCACCTCTAACTGTGACGTCCAGGAAAAAACCAGTTCGTCATCGGGAACCATCTCGATGCTCGAATCGAGCGGGCGATTCAGCAGAAAGTTGAAATAGCCCACGGCCAGATCGTGCCTCTTTTCTGCTTCCGCCTGCTGCTGTTTGAATCCATACAATTCAGCCTCGGCACGAAAAACCGCATCCTGTGTGACCAGATTGTTTTTGAACAGACTCTGGCTAACGCGCACATTTTCTTCCAAAAGGCTTTCGGTCTCTGTCAATAAAAGCACGATCCGATTCGCCTTCAAATAATTGAAATAGGCAGTCTTGATATCGGCCACCAATTGCCGAACATAGACATCCCGCGAAAAAGATTCGATTTCTTTCAGATCGTTTTGAATGCTGTAATTGTAAAAAATCCCCGGCTGAAAAATGGGCTGGATGAGACGCAATTTCGTTTCGTGCTCCTCTTCACGAAGAAACAGGATATGTTCGTTCGGCAAATCGGTAGGAAAAACGGAAACGCCTAACAAATTGTTCAGCGAGCTGTAAACAGGATTCAGCAAATCGCCGACCGGAAAATCAATGACTCGGCCGCCGCCCGCACGTGTGTATCTGGCCTCGATACTGACAGACGGCAGAAACATTCCCCGCGCCTCATTGAGCGCTGCCACGGACCGTTTGTAGGAAAAATTGTGCTGCCGAAGCGCGAGGTTGTTCTCCAATCCGTACTGGATATAACTGTCCAGAATGGATTGCCCCATCAACAGTGAGGGGATCATCAACCCGATTTGAATAGCTTTTTTAAACATATCTTTACTCCGTAATTACTGTCCATCAAATAACCGATCATTTGAATGCCGGTCAATAAAAAACGAATCATTTTTTAGGTTCAAGTGCACAACGAACGAAATCGAAATAGTAATCGACAATGTGATCCATTTTCAGACCATGCTGATTCTTGAGATGTTCGCCCTTCAATGCAACCAGTTCGATGATGCCTGTCGTCATACCGTATAAAATCGTGGATGTCTGTTCGGGATCAATATCGGAACGAAGTGAACCATCCTCAATCCCTTGTTTGATCACATCACTTAAGATTTCAAGGGCATTGTGTCCAAAATCGGAACATTGACACGCAACGGAACCTTCGCATTCCGCATTCTCATATTCTATTTCATCTAAGCGGAAATGGGATAATGCGTTGTAATAATCGGGGAATTCTTTCGCAAATTTGAAATAGGCTTGTCCGATTCGAAACGTTTTTTCAAGCCCGTTGCCTCCTCCCTGAATGGCCTTCTTGAACATATCGATCATGATCTGCATTCCCCGAAAAATCAGGCCTAGAAAAAGTTCATCTCTATTTTTATAATAGAGGTAAATCGTACCTTTACTCAGTTCCGCTTCCTCGGCCACCTCATCCATTGTTGCGTTTTTCAATCCTTTGGAAAAAAAGACACGTTCCGCCGCATCTAAAATTTCTGTCCGGCGTTGTTCTTTTTCCCTTTCCTTGCGTTCCCGGATGCCCATATTAACCCTCAAATATTGACTTGACAACTATTTTATGACTCTTGGTCATTTAATGACCAATAATATAATAATAACGTATTGCATTGTCAAGATTTTTTTCCAAAATCAAATCAGGCTGGCAGAACCGATGGAAAATATTAATATTACTAAAAACAATCCCTTGATTTTGCAAAAAAAAATTTGTAATGTATACTTGATCTTTTTTCCTTATTCATAACCACTGTTTGTTTTATGTTTTACTCTTGTTTAAACATATGACTTCATTTTTGAATGGTTCAATCTATTCAACTGAGGGAGGGAATCAATTATGTTTTCAAAAAGAGAGCCAAATAAATCATTATCTCTTTTATTTTCTTTGATGGTATTACTGATTTTATCATCCGCATTATGGGGTGAAGAATCTGATAAAAGAGTAATGACATGGATGGCGGATGCGCAAAAAAGCATGTCGCCCGACACATGGCGCAAAATTCCATCTATGGTCCGGCCGTTGATCGGTGCACCGAAAAAACATCTTCGAATGCAAGCCAAATTTATGGAAATCAGGAACCTTGAAAGTGAAGATCCTGTGGTAGGTTTATTGATCAAATCTCAGGGAAATCGCAAAGAACTGGAAGCCGTCGGTGCAAAAGTCGGCGGAGAAGTTGGGGATATTTTCAGCGTACGGATACCGATCAGCCGTCTGAAAGACCTCGCTGGAATTTCAAATGTGAGTTCGATTCAGGCGTCAATGATGCATCATACGGATCTGGATGCAAGTATTCCCGAGTGCCGGGCCGATGATGTTCATCAGGGCAATTACTCGACGAGTCCTCCCACTTACAGCGGATATACCGGAAAAGGAGTGCTGGTCGGCGCCCTGGATACGGGAATCGACTGGAACCATGAGGATTTCATCAACGATGGGGATGGATCGTCCCGCATCTTTTATATCTGGGATCAAACGATCACCGCAACCGGTGATGAGAAACCGCCGGCCAATTTTGATTACGGTGTTGAGTACACAAAAGCACAAATCGATGACGAACTTAACGGAACAACCACCGGAGCGATCCATACCAAAGACGACATCGGACACGGTACGCATGTGATGGGAATTATAGCCGGAGACGGATCGGCCACAGGCGGATCTCTTCCATCTCACACCTATGTGGGCATGGCTCCTCAAGCGGATATACTCATGGTCCGCGGCGCCAATGCTGAATCTGGAGACGGCGGATTTTCAGACACCGAAGAATTGGATGCGATTTGTTATGCGGCGGCAAAGGCTGATGCACTTGGCAAAGCACTCTCCTTCAATATGAGTCTGGGAGGTCAGTGGGGACCTCATGACGGATCGGCTCTCACCGAGCAGGCGATTGATCGCATCGTCGGCACAGGAAAGGTGATTACGATTTCCGCGGGAAACGAAGGAACGAATGCAACTTATGCCGAATACATCCATTCCGAAGGAACTGTATCCACAGGCACAGAAGCCACGGTCGAAATCAATATTCCTTCTTATTCTTCCTATCCAGGAGCTGAAAATGATGTTATTATTGTTATATTATGGTATCAGGGCAATGACAACAATCGTGTGACTGTCACAAGCCCGGATGGATACAGTTGGTATGCCGATACGGGTTCGGACCGAAGCGGAAATGCGACCAGCACAGCCGATGGTGCCATCTATATCGATAACGCGTCCGAAGGTGTCGATCCGAATAACGGAGACCGGGAATGTTATATCCAAATCTGGGATTACTACTCCTATTATCCGCCGGAGGACGGAACGTGGGAAATAACAGTGCGAGGGAACACGATTTCAGAGAGCGGCCATTTCGACTGCTGGATACCTTACAGTTTTTTGGGATATGATGACTACGCATATTTTGCTCCTTCCTCGGGTTCCAACGAGGAAATTGTGGGTTCTCCGGGTGTGGCCGATAAAGCCATTACTGTTGCAGCCTATTCCACGAAAACTTCCTGGATCGCTTATAATGGCAGCAACCAATCCTATTCAAGCGCATCATTGAACGATCTCGCCTTTTTCAGCTGTACCGGACCGACACGGGACGATCCGGGATATGTTACCGGACGGCAGAAACCTGAAATCGCAGGATCCGGTTTCGGTGTCATTTCCTCGCTTTCGGCAGATGCTTCTGATTACATGACATCGCCGTATCGAAACCAGGATTATGTCCATGTTTTGATGCAGGGGACCAGCATGTCGGCCCCCCATGTTGCGGGTTGTGTGGCTCTGATCCTGCAGAAAAATCCGACATTGACATCGGATGAAGTCAAACAAATCCTGCAGAATTCCGCCCGAAGTGATTCTTACACCGGTTCCGTTCCCAACTATGCCTGGGGCTACGGCAAAATGGATGCCTATGCAGCCGTACAAAACACACCCGCTTCTCCTCAACATTTTGTCAAAATCACACCACCGAGAAAAGAAATAGGCGGGGCCAAAGGAAACACGGCCGTTTGTCCGGTCCTGGTGAACAACATCGGGCAGAACAGTGATTCCTATAATCTGTCTGTATCCAGCAATTCATGGACCACAACTCTTTGGAATTCGGAAGGAACGAGTCAAATCACTTCTCTGAGCAACATCCCATCCGGCTCTTCCTATAAAGTGCTTGTGAAAGTGGCCATCCCTTCAGGCACCGGCAACGGGGCAAAAGATTCCGTAAATGTGAAAGCCACTTCAGTTGGAAATCCATCCCAATCAAGCACTGCCAGGGTAGTCACTGTTTGCCGTGGTAACAAAGCGACGTTGCCCTGGTCTGACAACTTTCCATCCTCAAGTCTGAATTCGACCAAATGGACATACAATACCGGATCCGCAACTTCCAGTTCCTCCGGAATCGGCGAGCCGAGCGGTTCCTATTCATTGAATCTTGACGGCAATACAAGCGGCGGAGACGATATCCGTTCTCAGCCGATCGATCTTTCCGGGAGCACCAATGTCGCTCTGGGATACTATTATCAGAGAACCGGCAACGGTGAATCACCCGAAGCCGGGGACGATCTTTTTGTCTCTTATTACAACAATGCCGGAGATTGGGTTTATTTAAAGATCTATCCGGGCAGTGGACCGGACATGTCGAGTTATACGTATGATCAGGTTCTGCTTCCTGAAGATGCCTGCCACACAAATTTCCAGATTCGTTTTCACAATATCGCCACTTTGGGGGATTACGACGACTGGTTTATCGATGATGTCTCTTTATTTGCACCTCCGGAAATCACGGTGAGCCCGGACAGTTTTAATGTGACATTGAATGCTGGCGACAGCACCACACAAACTTTGACCATTGGAAATATTGGAGCAGGAAGTCTGGAATTTCAGATCAGTGATTACCCGATCAATAATAACCCGATGGTTCCGACCATTCAGGATGTATTAAGGGCAAATGATCTTCACAACAGGAGACTTCCGCCCGATCCAGTTGGAATGGACGGATCGAACAATCGAATCGCTCCGTTTTCAATGACGAACAACTTGGAATCTTTCGATCTGGAAGCAACAATAAAAAGATACGATACCATCAACGCTTCGGATGTAATCAAAGCGGTGGTTCTGGACGGCTGGGGGACATATTCTTCAAGCGCAACAAGCACCTGGGATTATCTTAATTCCAATCACAGCAGTTACGGAAGTCAGGCCATTCTCATTGATTACACAACACTGGACAAAGATAACATCACCTACCAAGATCTCGTGAACAGCGGAGCCGATGTACTTGTGATTCCGGACAACTGGGGATATTACAGCGGAGAAGGACAACACTTTTACCTCACCACCAGCGAATGTCAGGCTGTTGTTCAATACGTCAACGAGGGACACGGACTCTATATGTCTTCGGGGACATTCAATGGCAACAGTTACGTCCAACCTCAGATCGATAATCTGGCCGGATTGGTGGGACTCAATTCCTCACTCAGCTATACCTGGACAGGATCATCTTCTGCGACCTACATGAGTTTTCAGAATTCCTCTCATCCATTGGCAGCCAATATCTCGGGTGGTTTCACACCGAGCTCGAATTCGACGGTTCCCACAGGAAGCAATTGGAATTCAGCATTAACAGATGGTGAAATCATTGCGATTTCCTTGGACAATACGACTGCCATAATTGCAAAACAGAATCGAGTCTACGCATCGTTTATGCCGGAAAGTTCGCCGAACACATCCGAATATCAGTTCATTTACAATGCCATAGTCTTTTCGGGTTCCTCGGGAGGCGAAACGGAAACCAACTGGCTGAGTTATACTCCGAATTCAGGAACAGTATCACCCGGATCGAGTACCAACATCACTGTCAAAATCAACGCCAAAGATCTTGAATCGGGAAATCAATATTCAAGACGAATGGCCCTGTCGAGCAATGATCCCGAGAATCCGTTACTGAATGTACCCGTCCATCTCACAGTTACCATGGCGCCTTATTATGTTACATTCGATCCCGAAGAACAAAGTTCGACTGCCTCATCAGGAGATACTGTAGTTTACACATTCACAATCACCAATTTGGGATCAAATAGCGATTCGTATGCGCTGACTGTGTCCGGCAACAGTTGGCCGACTGAAATCTGGAATGCGACTCAAACTGCCAAAATTTCCACGGTTGGACCACTGGCACCGGGTGGATCTGTCGATATTACCATTCTCGTGATTGTTCCGGAAACCGCCGCAGATGAACAAACCGATACTGGCACCATCACGGCCACTTCCGCCGGCGACGCTTCGGTTTCGAATTTTGCAACCGTCATCACAACCGCAGGGGACGTCCTGCCCTGGTTCGAAGATTTTCCAAGCACAACACTGGACACGGAAAAATGGACAGTGGTCAATGGAACACCTTCGATCAATACAGAGGGTGACGGTGAACCAAGTACTCCTTATTCCTTGGAATTAAAAGGCGGCTCATCCAGTGGGGATGCCGTTGAAACCAAATCGATCGATCTCTCTGGTTACAGCAATGTGGTACTGAGTTATTATTACCAGAATGATGAAACCGAAACGGATGACGATCTTGTTGTCAAATGTTATGAGGGAAGTTATTGGGTCGAACTGTTCCGTCACGATGGGAACGACAGTGAACCGGCAGCTTTTCTCCAAAACCAGGTGTCCATCCCGTCATTTGCGTGTCAGAGCAATTTCAAAGTCAAATTTGAAAGCGAAGCAAACAGCACAGCCGATGAATGGTTCATCGACGATGTACTGATCAGCGTTCCGCCTAAAATAGAAGTATCTCCGGACGATTTTGATGAAACCGTAAATCAAGGTGATTCTGAAACGAAAATTCTGACGATTCAAAATACGGGCGGTGGAAATTTGACTTTCAATATCTCAAGTCAATATACAGGTTCCAGTGAACTATCGCGCATCCCGAGTTCAACAGCATTCGTCAGGGATAGAATATCATCACTGCCTGTTTTTTCTCCCGAAATAGCGAAGCAAAGAATGATTGAGAAGAACAATCTGAACAAAAATCGTCCTCAAAAATCAGGTGATTCAAACATTGGCACACCCTCGGAAATTCAATCCGGCAATACCATTTACGTGGATGTGAATAGTACAAGTGCTATCGAGAATGGCTCCCAGGAGAATCCTTACAAAACCATTACTGCGGGTGTCAGCAATGCAACAGGTGGTGATACGATCATTGTAGTTCAGGGTATCTATTATGAGGATGAAATTGATATAGACAAAAATCTGACACTGAGAGGAAACGGTTCAATAGTCGTTGGACAGGGTCTTGAATCCTTTCGGGTTATATTTAATGTATCGAGCGGATCTGCAAATTCGACTATTATGAATTTCGTAATCACCAACTGTGAATGGGGAATCTTTATCTACAGTTTATGTGATGGCCCCATAAATATTATCAATAACACGATTTACAATCACAGTAACAGCGGTATCGTTGTATTTCCGGATGAAGTAATAACGATTATGAATAACATTATTGTGAATTCAGGAAGTTTTGGAATCTCTTACTGGCATGGTACACTGAATAATTCCTATAACGATGTGTATGGTCAGTCAACCAATTGGGATGAGTGTACACCTGGTGCAGGAAGCTTTTCTCTGGATCCGTTATTTGTCAATGCGGCAGGCAATGATTTCACATTACAGACAGGTTCTCCGTGCATCGATGCGGGCAATCCAAGCACGCAGTACAATGATCGGGATGCAACGAGGAACGACATGGGTGCATTTGGCGGTCCCGAGATAGGAACGTCATCGGTTGTCAGTGGATGGCTATCCTATGACGTTACTTCGGGAACGATTGTGCCCGGATCAAGTCAAAATATTTCTGTGACATTGGATGCCTCGGAGTTAAGCCTGAATACCGTTTATCATGCCAATATCGTAATTACAAGCAACGATCTCGATCATCCTGAAATCCTCGTTCCGGTAGACATGAGTGTCGGTGTATTGCCTTATACTTTCAATCTGTCAGAGATGAATATCAGTCAGAACGGTTTCCCGGCCCAGACTCTGGAGAGCAGTTGTACGTTGACCAACAGCGGCCAGAATGCGGACAGTTACAGTATTGACATCAGCGGTAATCAATGGCCGACCACGATCTGGGATGAAAGCGGAACGAATCAAATCACGCAAATTCCATCTGTATCTCCCGGGAATAGCTACACATTCATTACAAAGGTACAAATTCCCAGCAGTGTAACGATGGGAGAAAATGACACGGCTTCCGTTCAGATCACTTCAGCCGGAGATAATACAGTTCAAAAAACATTGGAAATAGTTTCGACCACAGGATGGAGTGAACGCTTTGAAACCACGACGCTGAATCCTTCCAAATGGACAGTGATCAGCGGCTCACCCGTAATCAACTCAAACGGTGAAAACGAACCGAGTCCGCCCTATTCACTCGAACTGAACAGCAATGCCACGGTCGAATCCAATACGATCAATCTCGGTGGTTTCGAGGGACAGGACATCAATCTCGTTTTCTGGTGGCAGAATGACAATACCGATACGGGAGATGATCTGGTCATCAAAATCTACGATGGAACCTACTGGGTCGAAGTCTACGGGATTCCCGGAGAAACAACCGAAGAAACCACTTATACCCAGCACAGTCTACAAATTCCGGGTTACGCACTGAATGAAAACTTCAAGTTCCAATTTATTGCAAACTGTAGCGCAAGCTCGGAAAAGTGGTACATCGATGACATCTCTATCGAAGGTACGACCGATGTCGAAAATCAAATAAGCGGCAATCTGCCTTCGACATTTAGTCTGGATCAGAACTATCCCAATCCGTTCAATCCGATAACGACAATTCACTATGCTCTGCCGAAAACCAGTGCTGTCAAGATTCAGATTTTCAACACCCAGGGCCGTTTGATTTCGACATTAATCGACGGGAAAAAACCTGCAGGCAGATATACGATTCAATGGAATGGAAAGGACATGCATGGGAAAACAACCGCCAGCGGCGTCTATTTCTATCGAATCGTTGCGGATGAGTTTGTCAAGGTGAAGAAATTGATGTTACTGAAGTAGACAGAAAAACTCTTTTTCCGTAAATAAAAAAGCCCGATTCAATATTTTGCAGAATCGGGCTTTTCACTGATTTGAATTCAGACACTATCTCATCAGAATCATCTTGACTGTTTTAAGAAATTCGCCGGCCTCTACTCGGTAAAAGTAGACTCCGGAGCCCACAAGCACACCAGATTGGTCTCTGCCATTCCACGTGACCTGATGTGCCCCGGATGCCAATGGCCGATCCAGCAAGGTTGTAATTTCCCGGCCCAAAAGATCGAATACCTTGATCGTCGCCTTTTCTGCCCGAGGCAAAGAAAATTCGATCACGGTGTTGGGATTAAAGGGATTGGGAAAGTTTTGAGCAACAGTATAGTCACGCACCCGGGAACCACTGTTCTTTATTCCAGAAGAACCGTTCGTTCCCAAAACCACGGCATCGATATCCAAATTCTGACCCTCTCCAGTTCCATCGTAATCGAAACTCACAATAAAGTTGTTCTTTGTTGCACTGTGAGCAAGAGCCGGATAATTGGTACAACCTTCATCGGCACTGGTATTGGCAATCACAATGTTGGTCGTTTTATCGGACTGAACATTGCCATCCTCGCCAATCCAGACCAGAGCGGAATCTTCGGGATTGATATAAATTCTCTGTCCGTAGACATCCGCTGGATCACCGTCTTTCCCACCATCCCGCCAATCGGTCCAGCCAAACAGGAATTCCCCTTCATTCTGACCGTAGGCCAAATCATTCCAGCTCTGATGATCATGACGATCACAGACTGGAATGTTGGGCCATTTAATCCAAAGCGATACTGTATCAGGCAGTTCGCCGTTCTCATCTAACAAAGCGATGGCACCATGAGTCGTGTCTGGTTCTTCAGGATCCTTAATCAGTAGTCTGCGGGAAGTGGAATCCGGGAAATAGGCCACACGCTGGCAGTAAATATCTCCCTGCCCCAAAGGGTTGTCTACCGAAGCATTTCGGAAATCTGTCCAGGAAACCATCATTTCCGGAACAGGATAATCGTATCCGCCCGCCAGACTTTTGGTCATCACCATCTGCTCTGGCCAATTGTCATTGCCCTTGATATGGGGACTCCCCTGATAAAACGGTTCTTCGGGCATGCCAACAAATCCCTTTCCCTCATAACCGATGACGAATCCATAAGTAAAAACCCCTTCTACTTCTTGAGGTTGGCTTTTACTTAAAGTCGGCAGCTCGACCTCTCTGCCCCAAGTGTCAAGAGGCATCCCATTTTCTCCATTGATGCGTATTCCCCAAATTCTCGAGAAAGGCAATTCAGGATGATATGAATCCTGAACCCAAACCACCATCCATTCATTGACTTCAAATTCACCGGTACCGCCGTGATAGGCCACATCCGGGGCATACTCTTCCCAATCCCACTTGACGATTGGGAAATTGACCTTGGAATCCGGAGGATCATACGGAGACATGAGCGAACCATCCGCATCGATGCGCTGTCCATAAACATCCGCTGTAATGACACCCGGATAGGTCTCCCTCATGTCATACCATACGACAAGATACGAATTATCGATATAATTATGAGCCACTTTTGCATGCGATTGATCCATATTTTCTTCGTTACAAACAGCAAAACTAAAATCACCGTCAGGGGTTGGACTAACTGGATCAACTTGATTTCCTTCATCATCAAGAATCACCGCATAAATATCAAAAGTTACGTTGCGATCATCCTGCCAGACAACCAGATACTGTTTATCGACCCTGTTGAAATCGATATCCGGATGGCTTTGAATAGAAGGCAGTGTGCAGATAGCGAACGCCTCGCCAATTGGAGTTCCGTCTGCATCAATGAAACGGCCGTAGATGTCATAATTCTCATTTCGATAGTCTGTCCACACCACTAAAAATTGATCCTTAAAATAATCATAAGCAGCAGCAGGCTGGGTTTCGACATGCGTTCCATTCGAAACTTCCAAAGAAGTCATTGTCCAGCTGCTTAGAGGTGGTTGACCCTTCAGAGGCAAAAAAGCCAACATGAATACAATTAAAAAAACACCTAAAAAACAATGCCCACGTTTCATTACTTCCTCCTTTCATGATATGCAGTTCATATTCTTATAAGAAAATATGTAAAATCCTCCTCAAATTGGGAACTGAAAAAATAAATGATATCGATTGAATTGAAAATTGAGTTGAAAATTGGACCAAAAGATAATAACAAGAATACATTCAAATTGCAATAAAAAAATGGATCTGAAAAATAGATTCATTAAATTAACTTTTCTGTCCCGTAGAGGCTCTGCCTCTACGATGAATGTTCAAATTCCGCAAGGGCAGGAGCCCTTGCGAGACAAGAATCCGAAAAGTAGATTCATCAAATCATCTTATGTATTAAATAAACGAATGCAAGAAGAATAATGACCCTTTAAAACCACTTAACAAACGAATAACAACCTAAACTCGAACTCTACTACATATAATAAAAAAGTCTCAGAATCAATCCTGAGACCTTCTGTCCCGTAGAGGCTCTGCCTCTACGATGAATGTTCAAATTCCGCAAAGGCAGGAGCCCTTGCGGGACAAAAGAATCAATTCTGAGACCTTTTCATCTATTTTAAAAATCGTTCTTTAAATTTGTTCAGCCACCAACTGGGCAATATCCTTCACCTGAATCGAATCGCCCAGTTCTTTCTCTTTCACCGCATCTTGCAGCATGGCCAGACAAAAAGGACACGCTACACCGAGTGAATGAACACCGGCTTCTGCCGCTTCCTGAATTCTGAGATGGTTGATGCGTGAACCAAGATGTTCTTCCATAAACATGCGTGCACCACCCCCTCCACAGCAGAAACTCTTCTCCCGGTTTCTTTTCAATTCTTTAAATTGTCCGCCTGTTATCTTCTTCATAATTTCTCTCGGAGCATCATAAATATTTTGATACCGCCCGAGATAGCAGGAATCGTGGAAAGAAGAAACAGCCTGGTTTTTGTCCTTGATCTGTAATTGACCATTTTTAAGTAAATCTGCAATCAGTTCGGTATGATGAATGACTTCGAATTCTCCTTTAAACTGGGGATATTCATTTTTAATCACATTGTAGCAATGCGGACAGGCGGTGATAATTTTTTTAAATTTTACTGATTTAAAACTTTCGATATTGGCTTCTGCGAGCATTTGAAAAACATATTCATTCCCGGAACGCCGGGCAGGATCACCGCAGCATTGTTCATCCACACCCAGAATTGCATAGCTGACCCCAGCCTGATTCAAAATTTGTGCAAATGCTTTGGAAACGGCCTTGGCTTTGTCGTCAAATGCACCGGCACATCCGACAAACCAGAGATATTCGAATTCAGGATGATCCAGCACGGTGGGTACGTTTAGACCTTCGGTCCAGTCTCCCCGCATGCCACTTCCCATATTCCAGGGATTACCATTGGTTTCGAGACCTTTGAAGGCCAGATTCAATTCCTGAGGGAACTGGCTTTCCATGAGAACCTGAGATCTTCTCAAATCCACAACTTTCTGAACATGTTCAATGGCCACAGGACAGTGTTCCTGGCAAGCCATACAGGTTGTACAGGACCAGATTTCATCCTTGGTCACTGCATTCCCCACGATCAACTCTAAATTGATTTCCTTTTTTTCCTTTTTACTTCGGATCAACTGATTGCCCTGCGAGACCATATTGGCACGCATATCCAGGATCAATTTCTTGGGAGAAAGCGGTTTTTCACTTTGATAAGCGGGACACTGATCCTGACACCGCCCGCACTGCGTGCACGCATCCAGATCAAAGAGCTGTTTCCAGGTCAAATCAGTCACCGTGGAAACACCAAACGTTTCAGAATTCTCGATATCGATGGACGTTAATTGCCCTTTGGGTTTGAACGATTTAAAATAGATATTGGTCGGTGATATAAAAATATGAAAAAGCTTGGAAAAGGGAATATATGCAATAAACCCCATGGATAATACAAGATGGAGCCACCATAATTTGCTGTGAAGACTTTCCGCATTTTGATCACTGAACAATCCTGATACCAGATAACCGATGGGTGACCATTCGGCCCAGGCCGGCTTGGTTGCGGCAAGTCGGGCTCCTTCAATCAAAAAACCGGTGATGGCAATAATAAGCAACAGGGGTAAAATAATGGCGTCGTCAAGGATTAAATTAAGCCGATCCGGACGAAGCAGGTATCGCCGAATCAGTGCAAACAAGATTCCTAAAATGAAAAGGCCGCCGAATAAATCCAGGATCAGGCTGAACCACAGATAAAACCGGCCGAATAATATTTGAATGGAAAAATCCGCCTGGGCAAATACCAGTATCGTACCGACAGTGAGAATGGCAAAGCCGCCAAAGATGGCAACATGCATCAGCCCGGGCACCCTATCTCTCAGTATCGATACTTGGGCAATTGCATCTTTCAATACATTGAATATTCTTTTCAAGGGTTGATCAAAACGATTTTCAGGCTTTCCCAGTTTCCACAGTCTGTATCGGCGATAAACACCAACCGCAAAAATGACCATGGCAATGGCGAAAAAGAGATACAATAAATTATGTCCGATGATGTTCCAGTAAATTTCGCGAGTCGGGACTTCCATGAAAACCTCTCAAAGTTAAATGAACTGGTCTCTATTGCTCATTCCGATCCATTGGAATGGAAAATTTCAACCCCTGATTTTCTTGATCTCTTCGGTTAAAACAGGAACCACCTCGAACAAATCCGCAACAATGCTGTAATCCGC
>CAZIAH010000010.1:0-58854 GCA_964537715.1 uncultured bacterium
GGCGTGGTCAAACGGGATGTTATTCAGGTGGTCACACCGGGGACCGTGACGGACGAAAGGCTTCTGGAGTCGGTCCGCAACAACTATCTCTCCGCGCTGTGCATGGTGGACAACCGTTACGGAATGGCATCGGTCGATGTTTCCACCGGAGAGTTCGTCGTGACGGAATTCGAACCGGAGAAATTGCTCGAAGAAGTGCATTCCATCGCCCCTTCGGAGATTTTGATCTCCGAAGAACAGGAAGAAACCTTGAAAGCCATTCTGGATCGATCGCAGCTTTCTCTGTTGATTACGCGGAGGGAAGGATGGATTTTCACCAGGGAATATGGATACGAAACACTGACGAAACATTTCGGAACCACTTCGCTTAAAGGATTCGGTTGTGAAGATTTAGATGCGGGGCTTTCCGCGGCCGGGGCAATCCTGACCTATCTTCAGGAAACGCAGAAAACCTCGCTCGCGCATATCCGGAAAATCAATGCCTATACCGACGATGATTTCATGATGCTCGATCCGGCAACGCGGCGCAACCTCGAAATCGTCTCTCCGATGATGGGGGAAAATAAAACCGGCACGCTGATCTCGATCGTGGACAGAACACAGACATCGATGGGAGGAAGAACCCTCTCCGCGTGGATTCAGCGGCCGTTGAAAAAAGTACGGCCGATCCGGGAACGGCTCGACAGCGTGCAGGCACTCTTCGAAAATAAATCGGTCCGACGGTCATTGAGCACGATTTTGAAAAACATGAACGACCTGGAACGACTTATTACCAAAATCGTGATGCGACATGCCAATCCCCGTGATCTGGGTGCGCTGAAAAAGTCTTTATCTTTGATTCCAGATCTGACCGCAGCGCTCAAAGAAATCAAAACGGATCGGATCGGACAGATCGTGAAAAATCTCGACCCGTGCAAGGAAGCGGTGGAAAGAATCGGCCAAGCCCTAATCGATGATCCGCCCGCTGTTTTGATCAACGGGAACGTCATCCGGCAGGGATACAGTAAAGAACTTGACGAGCTCAAGGAAACGGCGTTTTCAGGCAAAGATTGGATCGCCCGAATGCAGAAAAGCGAACGGGAAAGAGCCGGCATCCCCTCTTTGAAAGTGGGATACAACAAGGTCTTTGGCTATTATATCGAAGTGACCAAGCCCCATCTTTCCAAGATTCCGGAAGACTACATTCGCAAACAAACGCTGGTCAATGCCGAGCGCTTCATCACTCCGGAACTGAAAGAAATGGAGGAAAAAATCCTCCATGCCGAGGAGAAAATCGCCACACTGGAACAGGAGCTTTTCGACCAGCTCCGGACCTTTGTTGCCACGTTCGCCGAACCGATTCAGACGAACGGCCGACTTATTGGCGAACTGGATTGTCTGCTTTCTCTGGCCGAAGTGGCCGAAGAGAACAAATATGTTAAACCCGAGGTGCACGAAGAGGACGACATTATCATCGAAGAAGGACGCCATCCCGTGGTGGAACAACTGCTCCCGGCCGGAGAGCCGTTCATCCCGAATGACGTCACAATGAATAATTCGGACGACCAGATTCTGGTAATCACTGGCCCCAACATGGCCGGGAAATCGACTTATATCCGGCAGGTCGGCCTTATCGTCCTGCTTGCTCAGATCGGCAGTTACGTTCCGGCCAAGTCGGCAAGCATCGGTCTAGTGGATCGTATTTTTACCCGCGTGGGCGCCCAGGACAATGTGGCCGGAGGGGAATCCACGTTTCTGGTCGAAATGAACGAGACGGCCAACATTTTAAACAATGCCACGTCGAAAAGTCTCATCCTGCTGGATGAAATCGGCAGAGGCACGTCCACTTTCGACGGTCTCTCCATCGCATGGGCCGTGGCCGAATATCTGCACAACCATCCAAAGGTGCAGGCCAAAACTCTCTTTGCGACCCACTACCACGAATTGACCGAACTTTCCCTCATTCTAAAGCGGGTGAAAAATTACAACGTCTCGGTCAGAGAATGGGGAGACCGCGTCGTCTTTCTGAGAAAAATCGTACCCGGCGGATGCGATCACTCCTACGGTATCCAGGTGGCGCGTTTGGCCGGTCTTCCGCCCGAAGTGATTTCCAGAGCTAAAGAGATTTTGAATAATCTGGAAGCCAACGAACTCACGCCGCACGAAATGCCCAAACTGGCCGTCGGCGCAGAACCTTCGATGAAAGTGGCAGAGCCGCAGCTGAATATGTTTGCCGAAGAGGAGAAAAAAATCCGGGAAGAACTGAAGGAACTCGATCTCGATCACATGACGCCGGTGGAGGCGATCAAGAAATTAGATGAATTGAAGAAGTGGATTACAAGTAAAAAATGAAATGCAGTTATAAAAATACCTGTCGCCTTCAACTCGATTTAGGGTTTCATATTTTGAGAGTTCCCGAAACGAGTTCGGGATGACAAGGGGGGGATGTCATCCTGAATTTATTTCAGGACCTGGGTGGGTGGATTCCGGAATGATGCTGAAATAAGAGATGCCGAAACAAGTTCGGCATGACAGTTTTTTATGTATGAAAAGGTATTTTGTTTACATACTGACCAATAAATCGAATCGCGTTCTTTATATTGGCGTGACAAATAATTTGACAAGAAGAATCTGGGAACACAAACAGAAACTGGTTGAAGGATTTACTCAGAAATACAATTGTACTAAACTGGTTTACTTTGAAGATACAGAGTCTGTTTATGCGGCAATTGAAAGAGAAAAACAACTTAAGAATTGGCACAGGCGATGGAAGATTAATCTGATTACTGAGAACAATCCTGATTGGGAGGATTTAACCAAGAAATACAATTTGTTTGGAGATGCTGAAACAAGTTCAGCATGACAGAAAAAGGGAAGGGATGTCATCCTGAATTTATTTCAGGATCTGGGTGGGGTGGATTCCGGAATGATGCTGAAATTAGAGATCCCGAAACGATACTGAAATGAATTCAGCACAAGGTTCGGGATGACAGTTAATTGGATTTAGAATATATTAACGTTTTAATCCACCCCAAAAACTTTCCTAATAAACTCATCCCCGTGAAGCAATCCCAACACGCCGCCTTTGACGCTTTCTTCGTCGAAATTTTGAACCGCATCCGGTTTCGCGCGTGGACCCCATATCGCCACGGGAACAGGATCCCGGACATGCGCGCCGCTGACAATCGGCGTGGGATGATCCGGCAGAACGGCGACCACGGTCTGATCTTTCCATTTTCCCAAACCCTTGAGAATCCGCTGAATTAAACGGCGGTCCAGATCTTCGATACATCGAATTTTCAGTTTTATATTTCGATCATGACCGGCTTCGTCCGGCGCTTCGACGTGGACGTAGACGAAATCGTGATCTTCCAATGCTCTTAAACAGCCATCGGCCTTGCCTTCGTAATTGGTGTCGTACAGTCCGGTGGCGCCTTCGACCGGAATCACATCGAGACCGGCATAGATCGCCAACCCTTTGATCAGATCCACGGCGGAAATCGCGGCGCCGCGAATGCCGAACCGCTGCCGGAAGGTTTCCATTTGGGGGCGTTTCCCCGGCGACCAGGGCCAGAGCGAATTCGCCGGCAGTTTCCCCTGGGCCATGCGCTTCCGGTTCACGGGATGATCCATGAGAAAGGACTGAGATGCACGGATCATTTTGTTGAGTAGTTCCGTGGTCTCCCGTGCTTCCGGACGGAGAGGGCGAACGAGAAGCGATTCGAATTCTTCGCCAAGATGATCGTGGGGAGGTGTGCAGTCGATATCCGGATTTCCTCCGGGATAAACGAGAAGATGCCGATAGCTGAGTCCCTGCGTGAATTTTAAATTCCACGTTTTGAAATAGTCCCGGAGATCGTTGATCAGACATCCGGCTTCCTCATTGGTAATGTGACCGGAGGAATGGCTTTTGATTTTGCCTTCATCAATACAAATCAGATTCACCCTTAAAGCAAGATCGTTATCGGAAAGCTGCACGCCCAGACTGGCCGCTTCGAGCACGCCTCTGCCTTGGAACGTCGTTTTGGGGTCGTATCCGAGAACCGACAAATTGGCCACGGCCGATCCGGTCGGCATGTCATCGGGAATGGTTTTTAGCTGTCCCGCTCTCCCGAACCGGGCAATGGTATCCATCGCCGGTTTATCGGCCACCATCAACGGCGTCCGGTGATTCAGATCTGGAATCGGATAGTCCGCCATCCCATCGCCGAGAATCACGATGTATTTCATGAACCGTATTTCTCCTGAAGCAGACCGCGGAAGGCCGAATAATTGTTTGGCAAATTGAGATAGTGCTCCTTTTTGTTCTCTATGGCGCTCAGACTTTCCGGCACATCGGGAGAAAAACCGAGCAGCCCTTCGATCTCTTCCGGAAATTTCGCCGGATGCGCCGTTTCCACGGAAACCGTCAGCAAGTCGTCCGGCAGATTTTCCTCTTTGATAAAACGGTACAGACCGGCCCAACCCACGGCGCCGTGAGGTTCGAGAAGCAGGTGGTGGTTTTCCCAGGCGTTTCGAATCGTTTCCCTCGTTTCGTTATCATCGATACTCACGGACCAGAGTTCCCGATGCATCCATTCGATATCGGGCGGCTTGTGAATCACACCCACTTCATCCATCCATCCGCCGTAAAGATCGATCACGCGTACAAAGTTGCTCGGATGTCCCACATTCATGGCATTGGAAATGCAGACGCGCGAGGGCACGATTTTTTGATAGATCCCCTGCTTTAGAAAGACCGGCACTTCGTCGTTGGCATTGGTGGCAATGACGAGACGTTGAATTGGCAGTCCCATTCTTTTCGCCAGAAGGGCGCCCATCATATTCCCAAAATTTCCCGACGGCACGGAAAAAACAATCGGCTCCCCCTCTTTGGCCAATTTACAATAAGAATACACATAGTAGACGATCTGCGGCAGCAGCCGGCCGATATTGATCGAATTGGCCGAGGTCAAAGAAAGATCGTTCAGAAAAGAATCGGCAAACGCTTTCTTGACGAGCGCCTGACAGTCGTCGAATTTCCCGTTTATTCCGACAATGGTGATATTCTCTCCCAATGTCGTCATCTGTTTTCTCTGTCGGTTGCTCACTTCGGAGGGCGGGAACAGGACCATGACTTTGATATTCGGGATTTGGTAAAAGGCATGCGCGATCGCACTGCCCGTATCACCGCTCGTGGCCGTTAAAATGATCAGTTCCTTTTTGTCGTTTTCGAGAACGACGCTGAACAGCCGTGCCATCATCTGCGCGGCAAAATCCTTGAAAGAAGCCGTCGGTCCCCGGTCCAGCCGCATGATGTATTGTCTGCCGGAAACCTGTTCCAGCGGCACATCGAAGGTGTACGCTTCCTTGCAAAGCCGAAGCAACCGGTTCGGAGACAGCGAAACGGGAACAAACTTGCCGATTACGAACCGGGCGATTTCCGGATAGGACTGTTTTCGAAGAACCTGGATTTCATCGGCGCTGATTTGGGGAATCTCCTTGGGAAGATAAAGACCTTTGTCTGGCGCTTGACCGGTGATCAATGCCTTTCCAAATTCGACTTCGGGGGCGGTTTTGTTCGTACTGTAAAACATGGCATTCCTTACTGTTTGATCATCCAACCACTCGAATATTGAAATTAATATTAAGAATTAATCAATCACTTTCCAAGAAAAATTTTTCGATGTTTTGAAAAGGTCAATTTTATTTTGTGTTGACTAGACAGTTTTAAAAAAGAGCGGGGATTTGTTTTTATATTTCCCAAATTGTATCTTTAATGATTTCCGAAACCGTGGGATGGGGGAAAATAATTGTTTTGATTTCATCGATCTTGAATTTCTTCTCGATCATGGCAGCGGCGCCAAAGACGGTTTCAGAACAGACCCCGCCGACCATGAAAATACCGCAAATAGTATCGGTTTCTTTGTCCACAACGACTTTGCAGATTCCCCTTTCGTTCCCGTGTTCGGCGAAAAAACGCCCGTTCGCACGCATCGGAAGTGTCGCCACTTTGACTGAACGCCCCTGCGATTTGGCTTCAGTTTCACTGAGGCCCACACCGGCTACTTCCGGAGACGAATAGACTACCCAGGGAACTGCATTGTACCTCATGTAATCCGTTTCACCACATATCCGGTTGACGGCCACCTCTCCCATTCGAGAAGCGGAATGCGCCAGCAGGGATTTGCCCGTCACATCGCCGATGGCATAGACATTGGGAAGGTTGGTACGCATTTCCTCGTCCACGTGAATCCCGTTTTTATCATATCGAATGTTCAGCACATCCAGACCGATCTCTCCGGTATTGGGTATTCTCCCTGCCGCAAGCAGAACACGATCCGCGGGGACGACGTGAGTTTCTTTCCCTTTTGTGAAATGAACACCCTCTTCATCCACCGACAATACCTTGGACGAGAGACGAAAGGTAACATCGGGCATGTTTTTCCGAAGCAGGGAACCGATATCCGGATCAAAGTTGGGCAGGATTTCGTCCATCATTTCGATCACGGTTACAGGAATACCGAGCATGCGAAAGTAGGAACCAAATTCGATCCCGATGGTCCCGCCGCCGATAATCACGACGTCTTTCGGCAAAACCTCCATTCCCAGCATTTCTTTGCTCGTCATGACAGACGGATGGTCGATCCCTTGAACGGACGGAATGGACGGCGAAGATCCCGTGGCAATAATGATCTGTTCTCCGCGGTATTTCGTCCCGCCGACATCAATCGTGTTCGGATTGACAAGCTTTGCTTCGCCATACACCACAGTGACATGATGGCGTTTCATCAAATATTCTACGCCCCGTCTGACATTGGAAACGACCTGCTCTTTCCATTGCATGGCTTTGGTCAGATCGTAACGGGATTCCGATTCTACCACACCGAACAATTCGGAATGACGGCTCTGATAGAAGACCTTTGCGGAATGGAGAAGCGTTTTCGTAGGAATACAGCCGTCGTTGAGACAAACGCCTCCGAGATGTGCCTTCTCGATCAGGAGAACCGACTTTCCCCTTGCACCGGCCCGTTCCGCGGCCACATATCCGCCCGGTCCGCTTCCGATAATGAGAATGTCAAAATTATGTTCGGACATAGAATCGACTCTGTTTATGACAACTTCAGTGAATGCACCTTCGAAGCGACCAGCCGGATGTGTTCGGGAGTCGTCCCGCAACAGCCTCCGACGATGTTGGCACCGGCCTGAATCAGAGCTTCCACGTGTCCGGCCGTTTCTTCGGGCGATTCCGGGAAAACCGTCTCTCCGTTTTGGACGACGGGCATGCCGGCATTCGCGTGAACCAGAATCGGAACGTCGGAATTCACGGATCGGATTTCGCGGACGATATCCACCATACGCGCCATCCCGTTTCCGCAATTGGTGCCGATGATGTCCGCTCCGGCATCCAAAAGTGCTGGAACCATCTCTGCTGGGGAGATTCCCATCATAGTGCGGTATTCCCCGGAAACCGTTTTATCGAAAGTCATCGTACAAATCACTGTCAAATTTGTGTTTTCCTTGGCCGCTTTCACGGCGAAACAGGCCTCATCCAGTGCAGACATGGTTTCGATACAGATCGCATCCGCGCCACCTTTTTGCAACGCTTCGGACTGAACTTTGAAATTATCGGACAACTGTGTTTCCGTCACCTCGCCCATCATGAGAATCTTGCCCGTCGGACCGATCGAGCCCAGCACGAAATGATCGTCCCCCGCGGCTTCCCGGGAGATGGCCGCAGATACCTCGTTCAGTTCAGCCGTACGATTCGACAATCCATAATGCTCCAGCTTGAACGAACTCCCGCCAAAACTGTTGGTTTCGATCATGTCCGCCCCGGCATGGATATAGCTTCGTGCAATGCCGAGCACTTCTTCCCTGTGGGTCACATTCCACAGCTCCGGGCATTCCCCGGGCTGAAGTCCCTTCCTGTGCAGGAAGGTTCCCCACGCGCCGTCGGAGACCAAGATTTCTCCGCACTTGATTCTATCGATGATCGTTGACATGAGCGAACCTCATTCTAAATCGAGATTTAAAATTATGGAAGGACAGCTTCGCCATGAATATGTACAAAACTATTACATCCAATTGTAAAAATCAATGAAATAATTCATTTGATGCGGTCATCTGGACAGCTTCTGAATTGCAAGTTGTGTTTCAATTCAATAATTTCACGGCTCCCTGAGGATCCGATGAGTAACCGTCGGCACCGATTTGATCGGCAAATTCCTGCGTCAGCGGTGCACCGCCCACAAGAACTTTCGTTTGCGGATAATCGGCTTTGATTTTTTCAACTGTTTTTTGCATATTGACCATCGTCGTTGTCAAAAGAGCGCTCAGACCGACCGTGCAGCCGGGGTGTTCCCGAATTGCATCTAAGAACTTCTCCGTGGAGACATCGACTCCCAGATCAACGATTTCCCAGCCGTTGCCTTCCACGATCATGGAAACCAGTTTCTTCCCAATATCGTGGAGATCCCCGGTCACGGTTCCGATCACAAAGGTTCCTTTTCTCTGCACATCTCCGGACTTGAAAAACGGCTCCAGATGCACCATGACTGTATTCATGGCTTTTGCGGCCATGAGCAATTCTGGAACAAACGCTTCGTTCTTGCCGAACTTATCCCCTATTTTTTCCATGCCGACCATGCAGCCTTCCAGAATATCGGAGGGCTTCAATCCCTGATCCAGCGCCCTCTTCGCCAATTCGTCCGCCCCATCCTGATCTTTTAAATCCGGAGGATAGGGAGACACTTTATTGATTTTACCTCTTTCCACACAGACAGACAGTTTCTCGATCAATTGATCCATCAAGGGTCCCTTCTTTATTTAAATTTCACAAATTTAATATAAGAAATAACCGGTATAAATTCAATGAAATGACACATTATATCTCATCAGCCTTGTATTCCCTTTGTGATTGCAAATTGTTTTCACCAAATTTTTATCTTATACAGCAATTCCTTGACAATGACAATATTATATTGTATAATATGATCTGTTTTTCAAAAAGCTTGATCATGCAAATGGATACATTCACAAATTCCGAGATTAACGAAAGGGAAAAATCATGTCCACAGTAAAAAAACCGGAAATCAAATCCAAAGAAGGCAAGCTGGGAATTTTGCTCCCCGGCATGGGTGCAGTTGCGACGACTTTTATCTCCGGGGTTTTAGCCACAAAAAAAGGACTGGGGCAACCATTCGGTTCCCTGACTCAGATGGGAACGTTGAGGCTGGGAAAACGAACCGAGAAAAGAAATCCTCTCATCAAAGATTTCGTCCCCTTGGCCGATATCGACCAGTTAATTTTTGGAGGATGGGATATCTTCGATGATAATATGTATGATGCCGCGCTGAAAGCCGGCGTGCTCGAAAAAACACTACTCGATCAGTTAAAAGATGAATTGTCCCGGATCAGGCCGTGGAAGGGTGTTTTTTTTCCAGAATATGTGATCAAGCTTGATGGCCGATTTATAAAAAAAGCTGAGACAAAATGGGACCATGCCCAGTTGTTGAGAGAAGATATTCGAAAATTCAAAGAAGAGAATAAACTGGATCGTCTTGTCGCCGTCTGGTGCGGCAGCACGGAGATCTATCTGGAACCCGATCCCGTGCATCAATCCTTGACAACATTCGAAGACGGACTGAAAAAGAACCATCCGGCCATTTCGCCGAGCATGATCTATGCCTATGCCCTCCTTCGGGAAAAGGTTCCCTATGCCAACGGTGCCCCCAACCTCGCTTTGGATTTGCCAGCTCTCTGTGAACTGGCTTCGGAAAACAAGGTCCCGATAGCAGGAAAGGATTTCAAGACCGGCCAGACCATGATGAAAACGATTCTGGCTCCCGGAATCAAAGCAAGATTGCTCGGTCTGAAAGGATGGTTTTCCACGAATATTTTGGGGAATCGGGACGGTGAAGTTTTGGACGATCCGAGATCCTTCAAGACAAAAGAGGTGAGTAAATTGGGCGCGCTGGACTACATTTTACAGCCCGATCTCTATCCACAATTGTACAAAGATTACGTTCACCAAGTAAGGATCAATTACTATCCCCCGAGAGGCGACAACAAAGAGGGCTGGGACAATATCGATATTTTCGGCTGGCTGGGATATCCTATGCAGATCAAAGTCAATTTTCTATGCAGGGATTCGATTCTCGCCGCTCCGGTCGTGCTGGATTTGGCACTCTTTCTCGATTTGTCACAGCGAGTCGGATTTCACGGCATTCAAGAGTGGCTCTCTTTTTACTTCAAGAGCCCGATGTATCTGCCCGAATTGTATCCCGAACACGATCTGTTCATTCAGTTGATGAAATTAAAAAATACATTGAGATATATCGGCGGAGAAGATCAGGTGACCCATTTGGGACTGGATTATTATGACTATTATCGGTAAACTTATTACGGCCGGATAAAATTATGTGCTGAACTTTATTTCCATTTCGATTTCATCTTGAATGGGAATCCCATACTGACCGATCTTGGGGATTTCGGGTTTTATTTTTCGCGACTCCTGAATGGCATGTCGATGTACATAGACCAGGGAAAATCCCCGACGCTGCCAGAAACGGAGTGCATCGATATTGTCATTTGTCGTAACAAGCCACAGCCTGCGACATTTCAGACTCTCTGCAACGGATTTGACCCTTGCAACAAGTGAAGTCCCGAAACCCTGCCCTTTGACAAAACTGTTCAGGGTGACAATCTCGCATTCTTCTTTTCGGACTTGATAGGTAATCAAACCAACCTTTTTATTTTCAGAAAAAACAATATAGCCATCGACCTCTGATGCACAATGGACTTTCCCTTTGGAGACCACTATTTCTGAACCCCAATATTCTCGGAAGATGTTTTTAACCCATTCCCTGTCTGATCGGTTAATTTTCTTAATGTGATTCATTTTTTAAAAGCATGACACATACGGAAGTGTCATGTCATTTATTAACAATTCCGTATCTCGCTTCTATGTATTCATCGGTCAAGGCGGAATAGAGCGATAGACGATAGTATATAATCGATATTCGTAAAAATGATCGGGAAGAAAAGTTATGACTATAATATTTTTAAATTCAAATCCCGCCAGTGGCGGGCAAGGATTTCATTCCCCGCCCTTTGGGGTGTTCACTGTTTTTGCTTTTGATACTCCGCTGCTTGTGGTGGGGCAATTCATCCAATGAAATTTACAGAAGATCCTCTTTTATCTCAATATAAATTTCTTTCTTAAGTTCTTCGACCCAAGAGTTCAGTACCTTTTGTCGTTTCGCATTCAATGCCCATTCCCTGATTTGTTCATAATCATTATCCAAAGAAATTTCTCTTTCCTCCTGCCTGCCTTCCAATTTTACGATATGAAATCCGAACTGGGTTTTAAAAGGCATACTGATTTCGCCTTCTTTCAGCGTATCGACCACATTCTTGAACGCCTCGATTTGAAGCTCTTCAACCGGCAGCCAACCCAAGTCTCCACCCTCCTCCTTCGTCGATTGATCATCCGAATAGGCTTTGGCCAATTCTCCAAAATCTTCGCCGGCAAGCGCCCGGTTCCGAATTTCAATGGCCTTATCATAGGTCGCTTTTTCATCGGATTCACCCGTGCCGAGCCGGATCAAAATATGACGGACATTGATTTTATCCCCCCTTTTCTCGATCATCTGTATGAGATGAAACCCGATAGAGGTTTCCACAATATCAGAGATTTCTCCCGGTTCTAACTGAAAGGCGGCTTCCTCAAATTCCTGAAAAAGTGTTCCGCGTTCGACAAAACCCAGATTACCTCCTCTGGAAGCCGTTCCCGGGTCCTCCGAATAGAGTTTCGCCATTTCCTCAAAATCCGCACCGTTTAACAGACGGTTTCGAATTTCCTGAATTCGCGACAGGGCTGCATTTCTAGCACTTTCACCCGGAACAATCTGGAAAAGAATGTGACGCAGCTTTACCAGGGGTCTCTTCTTCGGCAGACTGTCCTTCATCGCAGTAAAAAAAGCTTCCGTTTCCCGTCGAGAAATCTGTACCTCTCTCAGTTTTTCCTGCTGAAGCGTCTGTATGATCAATTGTTCACGAACGTCTTCACGATAATCCCGCTTGATCTTCTTTATCGGAATCCCGAAATAGGCTTCCACTTTTTCCTTGGAACCGAGTTGCTGAACGAGGTTATCGATTCTTGTCTCCAACGCAGTCTCAACCTGCTGATCTTCCACGGTAATTGTGTCTTCCTTCGCTTTTAACAACAATACCTTTTCATTGATCAGATTTTGCAAGACGTCCTTCTTTAATTTTTCCATCTCTTCGACCTGATTCACCGGATTGATCCCCATCTGCAGTGCGAAACCCTGTGTGGTTTGAAGCAATTCGGTGCGAAGAATGATTTGATCTCCGACAATTGCCACAATGCCATCCAAAACTTCCTGGCCTTGAACGGGACAACTGAAAGAACAACAAAAAATTAAAAGTGCAATCCCAATGTAATTACGAAACTTCATTATTCCGCATTCTCCTCATTATATTCTTGATTAATCTTGCTGTTTAGGGAATCGTTCTCGGTTGTTTCCTCTTTAGGCGGAACGGCCACAAAAACCTTCGCCTGATTCTGGAGCTGGAACAAAAGATCATAATAGGCAGAACGTTCTTTGGCAACGCGCAGTCGTTGAAGAATTTCATCTCGTACTTCGGACAAATCCTTAATTTCACCCTTGGCTCTCTTCTTGATCACCTTGATAATATGGTAGCCATGATTGCTTTTAATGATTGAACTGACACTGCCCGGTGCAAGATAAAATGCAATCCGACTGATTTCGGGGATCACATCTTCTCTTTTGATATAGCCCATCTGACCGCCCTGATCGCGAAAAAGGCCAATCGACCGTTCACGGGCGACATCACTGAAATCTTTTCCAGCCTGAATTTCCCGAAGAGCCGCTCTTGCTTCTTCCCTTTCTTTGGTCAAAAGATGCAATATTTTAACTTCTTCTTCATCCACGCGAAAGAGATCCTGATTCTGTTCATAGTAAGACAGAATCTCTTCCTCTGTGATTTGAATCTTTTTAGCATAGATTCGTTCAAGCAGTTTTTGGATGACGTATTCTTTTTCCACCAGTTCCAATTCCCACTGAAGTTCTTCCATTTTATCCAGCCCGAGCCGTTTGGCTTCGCGGTACAACAATTCTCGATCCACCCATTTTTCAACGAATTCGCTCTCCTGATCTTCCCTCAAACCTTCCCAATTCATCCTGTCCTTCATGTCTTGGTGGGTAAGGATCGAGTTGTCCACCCGCGCTACGATTTCTTCCTCTTCACCCCGTCCCCAACAGTTGAGCAACATCGCTGAAAACAGTGCAATCAACAAGATGTCAACGCGAAGCGGATATTTTTCTCTAAACCGTTTCGTTTTTAACAATACTCTCCAATGCCTCATCATATATTTTTACCTGATATTTCTCATATTGTTCATTCAGCCATGCTTTTTCCTTTTCTTTTCTGATTTCATTGATCAAATCCAGATTGACACGGCTTCTCACTCGTTCAAACGATTTTGGTTTATCCGGCTTCTTCCCAATCACTTTGAATACGGAATATCCAAGATTTTTCTCAAGCTGAATGGGCCCTCCGATTTGACCTACTTTGAGTTTAAAGGCCGCATCCCCCAATTTACCCCATTTCCCTTTGAAAAAGTAATCGAAAACCCCCTTCTTCTGTTTATATCCCGCTCGGGTTGTATACTGTTTTGCTAGTTCGTCAAAACTTCGGCCTTCCTTTGCCCATTTGTAAATATTTTCGGCAAGTTCTTTATCTTTGACCAGCACTTCCTGAATTTGAACTTTACCGAGAACGACATATTTGCCATTCTGCTGCTGCGTTTTGAAAAAATCAACAAGTTCTTTTTCCGAAGGGGTGATTTCGCCGTAGATGTTTTTTCTCCTGAACTGATTGATCATTTCGATTTCCATTTTTTGCTTGAGACCGTTTAAAACGAAATGGTCCCGATCCAGTGATTTTTGATGGGCAAGATCGATTAATAGATCCGTAAAAATTAAATCGGAAATCAGCTTTTTGACTTTTTCTTCATCGCCTAAATTAAACTTAAAATGTGCCGGCATTTGTTCTTCCATTTTATTCTTGAGTGCTTTTACTGTAAGTTGACCACCTTGATAGGACATCAAAACCTGGTCATCCGTGACAAAATGGGTTAATGAATCCAGAAGGACTTTTCTTCTTAAATAACCAAAATTTTTAAAGTGCGCGGTCAGTGTGTCAAGGAATGGTTCGTTCCAGGTAAAAACCTTTTTTAAAAGAAGATCTTGACGAAATGACTTGACTGCTTCATTGAGCTGATCCACCTTCTCCCTTCGGAATTTTCCGAGGATATTTCCCCGTTCATTTTTATAGGACCCTCTTTTCTTTTCATGAATCTCCTCAACGTAAACAATTGTGTAACCATGGTTGGTCTTTATCAGACCGGATGTTTCTCCCTCTTTAAGCGGAAAGACTGTTTTCATAATGGGATCGTCCGGCTGTTCCCAAACGAATGGACCTGCGAACCCACCCCGATCTCTGGCTGCTTTATCATCAGAATACTGTTCTACAAGTTCTATGAAGTTTTCACCGGATTTGATTTTTCTGAGAATCTCTTCTCCCCTGTTTCTGATTTTTTCTTCTTCTTCCGGTGTGGCAGATTTTGGAACTTTTAATACGATCGACCGGAGCATAAATTCTTTTCCCGTTCGGGCGTAATAATCACGAATGACGGATTCAGGAAACACTTTGTTCATAATTTCGATATTGTAGAGTCTATTCAGAAGAAGTTCCCGGCGTGTTTGATTCACTTCTTCAACAACGACCGAATCCTTATCCAATCCCGCTTTATACGCTTCCATCAATAGAATTTTGCGATCGATCATATCGTTTAAATGCTTTTTCACGTTTTCCATTTTTTCTGTTTTTATATTCTTGCCCCTGCTTCTTTCGCCATAAAATTGGCTGAATTCGCTTAACGTAATCACGGATTTCTTTCCTATTCGGGCAATAATGGGATCCCTTTCTACACATCCAGAAAATAGTACGATAAACACGATCCATAAAACTCCCTGAATTGCATGTCTGTTACTTGTCATAATTCCTCCGGAAATAATAAAATGTCAAACTAGCTAAAAAATATATAAAATCAGTCCCAGCTTTGCAACATCTTTTTAATGAAAACAAGACGTCCATTCGATGGAATGAACAGTTCCAGACTGAGTCCTCTTTTTTGTCCAAATCTGGCCGGAACGGACAATCCATTGGTGATTGAATGAAGTTTTTGCGATAATTGTTCCGTGTTCTGAAATTGCTGAACCCAGCTTTCATCGAAATAGAACGTCAATGCATCCTCTTCCAGAACGATTCGGTTCAAGCCTTTTTGGCTTCCCAGCATCCGAATCTGGTTGATTTCCAGAAGCTGTGTGACCTCCTCGGGAAGCGGTCCGAATCTGTCTCTCAATTCTTCCGAAAAACGATCCACTTCCGAAAAATTCTGGAACATGGACAACCGGCGATAGAGATTCACACGCATGCTTTCATCTGGCACATAATTCTCGGGGAAATACGCAGAGACATCGGCATCGATGACACAAGCGGTTCTTAGTTCCTCTTTTTTACTGCCCGGTTCATTCTCCATCTGCACTTCCTGAATGGATTCCTGAATCAATTGATTGTACAAATCGAATCCGACCGCATCCATGTATCCACTCTGCTCCACACCGAGCATATTTCCGACGCCCCGGATTTCCATATCCCTCATGGCAATCTGGAACCCAGAACCCAGTTCTGTAAACTCCTCAATGGTGCGGATTCTTTTGATCGCTTCCTGAGTCAAATTTTGGAAAGGCGGCGTCAAAAGAAAGGCATACGCCCGTTTCTCCGAACGTCCCACTCTTCCTCTGAGCTGATACAGCTGCGCCAACCCGAAACGGTCCGCACGGTGTACAATAAGCGTGTTCACATTCGGCATGTCCAGTCCCGATTCGATGATCATGGTGGATACGAGACAATCATACTTTTTATTGATAAAATCCACCATGACTTTTTCCAGTTCCCTTTCGTGCATCTGGCCATGGGCCACTGCTACCTTCGCTTCGGGAATGAGGCGTTTGATCATTCGCGCCATCGCATGGATCGACCGGACCCGGTTGTGCACAAAAAAGACCTGCCCTCCCCGTGCGATCTCTTTGAGTATGGCATCCACAATCACGTATTCATTGAAGGAGGAAACCTCGGTAATGATAGGCAGTCGATCTCTGGGCGGTGTGTTGATTAAAGACATATCTCTCAGTCCCGATAATGAAAGATGGAGCGTCCGGGGAATGGGTGTGGCCGAGAGCGTCAGGACATCCACATTTTTTCGGTAGGATTTCAATTTTTCCTTGTGCCGCACACCAAACCGATGCTCTTCGTCGATTACGAGAAGTCCAAGGTCTTTGAAGCCGACATCTTTCGATAGCAACCGGTGCGTCCCGATCACAATGTCCACGGATCCGTTTTTCAAATTTTGAACAACACTTTCCTGCTCTTTTTTCGTTCGAAAACGAGACAGCAATTCTACGGTCACAGGAAACCGGTTTAGCCGTTCCTGAAAAGTGCGGAAATGCTGCTGAGCCAGGATCGTTGTCGGAACCAGAATTGCGACCTGCTTCCCATCGTTGATGACCTTGAAGGCGGCCCGGAGAACCACTTCGGTCTTGCCAAATCCGACGTCCCCGCAGACCAGCCTGTCCATGGGAACCGGCTTTTCCAGATCCTGCTTGACTTCGATGATCGCGTTTGCTTGATCCGGGGTTTCCTCATAGGCGAATGTGGCTTCCAATTCTTTTTGCCAGACCGTGTCCGGGGAAAAGCTGAATCCGGAGATATTTTTCCTTTCCGCATAGAGCGCGATTAAATCTTTTGCAATATTTTTTATGGATTGTTTGGTTTTCTTCTTGATCTGTTCCCACCGCTTCGTTCCCAGTTTGCTCAGTTCTGGATTGGCGCCCTCTTTGCCAGCATATTTCTGGACCCGTTCGATTTTATCGACAGGAACGTAAAGTTTATCTCCATCTTTGTACAAAAGGGACAAACATTCGCGGCTTACTTCATTGACCGTGATTTTTTCGAGACCCTGATAGACACCAATTCCGTAATCGATGTGAACGACAAAATCGCCCGTTTTGATTTCGGAGAGTTCACGAATCGGAACGCCCTCCCGGAAACGTTCTTTTTTCCTTCTTCTTGAGAGACGTCCGAACAGCTCCCTTTCCGTGTAGACAGTCAATCCGCTCGATGGAAGATCGAATCCTTCCAGAAGATTTCTCTCAAGAATTTCCAGATGCGAGAGAGGATGATCGATGAGGTCTAACACATCACGAATGCGTTCACTCTGTCCTTTCGATTCGCATAGAAGAAGGACACGCTCTCTCTTGGAACAGAGTGAAATGAGCCCTTTCCGGATTTCCCGGGGAGATCGGCCAAGCTGCCGTATTCCTTTTCCCCCGAAATTTAGAAGATCGGGTTTCGAATAGATCGTATGATGAAATAAAATCTGCTGTTGTAGATAAATCTTTTCTATCTCCACCGAATAAAATTGGGACTTATCTCCCTGCTGATTTCTTTTTTCAATTTCAGCCAAAATCAAATCCGGGTCCTCCAGAAAAAGAATGGCGTCATCAGGCAGATAAGAAAGAATGGAATCGGTGCGTTCGAGCCAGACTGCAGAAGTCGGAACAATCAACAGAGACCGGACCGGGTGCGTCGAAATTTGTGTTTGAATGTCGAATTCGCGGATCGATTCGATCTCATCTCCGAAAAATTCGATTCGATGCGGCATCTCACCGGTGAACGGGAAAATATCCAGGATACCCCCTCTTACACTCAACTCCCCAGGCTTTTCCACCATGCTCTCCCGGACGTATCCAAAATCCGAAAGGCGCTCGATTAGTGTGTGAAGGGGATGGTTCTTTTTCGGGGCAAGAAGAACGAACCTATCCCGTAGATATTTCGGCGATGGCAGCCGGAGCGCCAGACCGTCGGGCGTGGTGCACACTATTTTTATTTCGTCGAAGAAAAGACCGCGCAATACCTGCATCTGCTGACCCATTTTCCTGGGATTCAAAGAGACGTGCTCTTCGATTTCCGGTTCCCCTCCTGGGAAAAAAGCCGCAACTACTTCGCCCAGATCATCGGACAATGCATCGGCAAGGAGTTCCGATTTTTCGCGGTCGGGTAGGACCACAAGCAGGGAATAATTTTTCTCTTTATAAAAGGAAGATAGAAAGATGGATTTGAGTGAACCCGCAAGACCTTTCATGTGAATTTGTGGTGATGATAAGAGATTGTTTTTTAAGGTCTTGTATGCTTTGGAGTTTCGAACAATATTTTCTATAATCTGTGTGGCCATGATACATATTTAATAATTACAAATGCTTAGGTCGATTTATTGTTTTAATATTCCGGTTGTATTATACATTAGGGAACGACACTTTGTTCTTTTTTTACAATAACCATATAGCTCTTATCGAGCGGACAGAGCGATGGGAAAGGATTAAACTTTTTAATCTCGGGATCTTTTATTTTATATTCCTTCGCAATTCTTTTAAAGTGCTGCAATTCCTCGCTCAATTTCTTCCCTTTGACAGTTGCCAGGATGCCCGTTTTTTGTTTGAGCAGACCGAAGCTCCATTTGACAAGCAGATCCAGGCTTGCTACAGATCGGCTGACAATAACATCAATCGGTTCGATTCTATTCCCAAGATTTTCAGCACGGTCATAAATGATTTCGATCTTTTTGAGAGAAAGCGCATCGACGACACTTTGCAGAAAACGGCCTTTTTTTTGGATGGATTCTACGAGATAGATTTTCAGATCGGGGCAGACGATTTTAATCGGTATTCCTGGAAGTCCCGCTCCCGAACCCAAATCCATCACGTGGGCACGTTCCGGAAAGTTAATTGCTCGAATAAAACCGATCGATTCCAGAAAATGGCGCGGGACAAGTCTTTCCTCATCCCCCTTTGAAATCAGATTGATTTTTTGGTTCCATTGAAAAAGCAGCTCCGCATAGATTTCAAATTGTCCGACCATCTGGCTAACACTTCTGGTGCCGAACTGCTGAAGCGCTTTTTCTAGCAGGTCAATTTGTTTCACGTGGAACATGGCGAGATGATGACCGTTTTGTGATTAGAATGGTAAGTGCGGAAATATCCGACGGCGAAATCCCTGAGATGCGAGAGGCATGGCCCAGAGAGACCGGTCGGATACGGCTGAGTTTTTCTCTGGCCTCTTTCGAAAGGCTCGATAGTTTTTCGTATTCGATGTCTTCGGGAATCCGTTTTTCCTCAAGCCGCCTGAATTGATTGACCTGCTCTCTCTGCCTCTGAAAGTATCCCTCATATTTTATTTCGATCTCGATTTGTTCAACGACTTCATCCTTCAGATCGCCCAACGATAGCAAGAGATCCTTGATTTCCGGAATTTCCCGAAGATCACAGAGATGGATCTGGGGCCGCTTGAGCAGTTGATATATGCTTTGTCGCGCAGGGACGGGAGATGTTTTGCATTTTTTCAGAAGAGGATTCACCGCATCAATTTCAGGTTTGATCGTACGCACTTTTTTCATTGCATTCCGGATCAATTCTTCTTTTTCTTTCATTTTACGATGAACATCATCCGGGATAAGGCCGAACCGATATCCATATTCCATCAAACGGAGATCGGCATTGTCCTGTCTGAGAAGCAGGCGAAATTCAGCGCGAGAAGTAAACAGACGATAGGGTTCGTTGGTTCCCTTCGTGATCAGATCGTCGATCAACACACCGAGGTAACCTTCCGAGCGATCCAAAACCAACTGTTCCTGCCGACGCAACTTCAGTACTGCATTGATTCCTGCAACGAGACCCTGCGCCGCCGCTTCTTCATAGCCGGAGGTTCCGTTGATCTGTCCCGCAAAATAGAGTCCTTCCACCCGTTTGGTTTCCAGAGTCGGTTGAAGCTGGGTCGGCGGGAAAAAGTCATATTCAATCGCATATCCCAGCCTGGTGACGACGACATTTTCGAGTCCGGGGATGGTCCGAATCGCCTTCATCTGGATATCTTCCGGTAGGCTGGTCGCGAAGCCGTTTACATAGTACTCACACGTGCGCCGGCCTTCCGGCTCAAGAAAAATTTGGTGACGGTCTTTTTCCTTGAAACGAACGATTTTGTCTTCCACGGAAGGACAATACCGCGGTCCGATTCCGGATATTTTCCCGGTATACAGCGGAGATCGCTCCAGACCCGAAGCAAGGATTTGATGTGTCTCGGGATTGGTATAGGTGAGATATACCGGAAGCTGCCGGATATCGATGCGTTTCGTTTGAAAAGAAAAAGGTCGAGGATTTTTATCTCCCTCCTGGATCTCCATTTCAGAAAAATCGATACTCCGGCCATCGACACGCGGCGGCGTGCCCGTTTTCAGACGGCCCGCTTCGAACCCCATCTGGACCAGGCTTTCGGTCAATCCCACAGCCGGAAATTCGCCCGCTCTTCCCGCCGGGGTACTTTTCAGGCCGATGTGGGTCAACCCGTTGAGAAAAGTGCCACAAGTCAGAATGATTCTCTTCCCGTCAATTTTTCTTCCGGTTTCCGTGATCACACCACCAATTTTATTTCCCTGAAGATAGACGGCCGTAACCATCCCCTGGAAAATTTCCAATCCCTCCTGATTTTCCAGCACCGCCCGCATCCGGATCGAATATTCCACCCGGTCCGCCTGCGCCCTCGGCGCCCAGACCGCCGGCCCTTTTGCCTTGTTCAACATTCGGAATTGAATCCCGGTATCGTCGATGGCCTTTGCCATCTCTCCTCCCAGAGCGTCGATTTCGCGAACCAGATGGCCTTTGGCCGGTCCTCCGATGGCCGGATTGCACGACATCTGGGCGATGGTAGGAATATTCATGGTGATCAGAAGCGTTCGGGCTCCCATGCGAGCAGCCGCCAATGCGGCCTCACAGCCGGCGTGGCCTCCGCCAGCCACGATTACCTCGTATTTCGGGTTCGCTCTTCTCAAATCAAATTCACTTTACGCGGTCGGTCCCCTTTGTTTGTCTCAAGGAATGAGAGGAAAGACTTAATTGTTTCACGTGGAACATTTATTTCCCGATACAGAATTCGGAAAAAATATGATTCAAAACATCCTCCGGTGTGGTTTGTCCTGTGATTTCTCCGATACTCTCCAGAGCGCCTCTCAGATCCAGAGCGATAAATTCCTGCGACATGTTTTTCCTCAGTGATTTCTCGGCTTGAGCAATGCTTTCATTTGCCCTGACCAGGCTGTTGCGATGGCGCAGGCTGGTCAAAACCAGCTCCCCTTCTTTGGGTAATCCTTCGGACAATGCCTGGTCTTTCAAAATTTGTATGAGAGTATCGATACCTTCGCGATTCAATGCCGATACCCTGACGAATCGAATTCCATTCAAATGTTCGCGCAATCTATCTTCTTCTATTTGGGATTTTAGATCGGTTTTATTGATCACTGTGATGACCTCTTTTTTCACTCGCCTGACCAGCCGAATAACGGATTCATCATCCGCATGAATCGGCTGGCTGTTGTCAAAAACGAGAAGAACCAGATCCGAGGATTGCAACGCTTTTTCCGATCTCAGGATCCCTTCTTTTTCTATCGGATCACTCACGTTCTTCCTGTCCCGAATTCCGGCGGTGTCCGTAACCGCAAACAGGATGCCTTCAATATCCAGAATATCTTCGATTAAATCCCGTGTGGTCCCGGGAATTTCGGTCACAATCGCCCGCTCTTTCTCGAGGAGCACATTCAAGATGCTCGATTTACCCACGTTCGGGCGTCCCAAAATGACCATTCGGATGCCTTCACGACAGACCCTGCCCCGTTCATATGTGCGAATTAGTTTATCGATCTCCGTTTTGATTGCAAGGATTTTTTCTTGGATCTCATTTCTGTTTGCAAATTGAACATCTTCTTCCCCGAAATCGAGTTCGATCTCCAAAAGAGAAACGATTCGGATCAAGTCCTCCCGAATTTTATTCAACTTCTCCGAGAGCTTTCCTTCCAACTGGTAGACCGCCACCCTTCTTGAGGCCTCGGTTTGCGATTGGATCAGATCTGCAACCGCCTCTGCCTGGGACAAATCGATTTTCCCGTTCATGAAAGCCCGCTGTGTGAATTCCCCCGGCTCTGCGGGACGAGCTCCCTGAGCGATAATCATCTTTAGAATGCACCGGCTGACGAAAATACCACCGTGACAGCTGATTTCCACCACGTCTTCTCCGGTATAAGAATCAGGCGCTTGGAATAGGGTCATCACGACTTCATCGATGGATTCTTTTCCTTCCTTGATCCACCCGTGATAAGTCCGATGGTTTTTAAAGCATGTCTGTTTCCCTGTGCTCTGAAAAATTTTTCCGGCGATTCTAACCGCATCAGGACCACTGATCCTCAATACGGCCAATCCTCCTTTGCCTGTGGGTGTCGAAATTGCGGCGATAGTGTCTTCCGAATGGACCATTTCTTTTTTACAGAATGAAAGAACCCCATCACAGAATCCAAAATGACGGGGCCCTCCTATCTCCAATGTTTCTATGGAAAAACGAACTTATTTGTGCTTTTTTATAAGAACTTCCTGCGCAATGGTCAAAAGATTGAACATCAAATAGTATAAATTCAGTCCTGCTGACAAACGAAAGAAAATAAATGTTAAAAAGATCGGCATGATGTAGGCCATTGCCTTTTGCTGGGGATTCTGGGTTGATGACAGCTTTTGCTGTACGATCATAGAGGCCCCCATCAGAATGGGAAGGAGATTGAATCCTCCCGGAAGAATTGCGTCCGGAGAAGAGAGATCTTTAATTAACAAAAATTCCGCCTGTCTCAGCATGATTGTCGTTCGGAAAAGATTGAACAGTGCAAACAACACAGGCATTTGTAGAAGCATGGGCAGACATCCTCCCAGAGGATTGACTCCCTGCTGTTTATACAGCTTCATCGTTTCCTGGTTGAGTCGCTGTGGTTCGTTCTTATACTTCTCCTTCAAGGCTTCCATTTTAGGCTGAAGCTCCTGCATCTTTTTCATGGATTGATAACTTTTCCGCGTCAAGGGATATAAAACCGCCTTTATCAGTATTGAAAAGATAATAATCGCCCATCCGTAGTTACCGAGCAGTCGAAACAGAAATTGTAAGGTATGAAAGAAGAGGATGCTGAATGGCCGGATGAGAGCCATACCGAAATTCATCATTTTCTCAAGCTGAACCCCATATTGTTTCATTTCAATGTAATCCATGGGGCCAAGGTAAATTTTAAAATGGTGAACGCTTTCCATGCTTGTGGACGGGGGCATAAAAAGATCCAGAATAAAATATTTCCATTTGCTGTCTTCGATACTTTCCCCTGCCAATTCAGCAGCCTTGCCCAACTCTTGCTGTGGTATCAAGGCCATGAGAAAATATTTGGTTCGAACCGCAACCCAGTTAGTCGTTCCCTCTCTGATACCCGTATCTTTTTCTTTTGTCTTGAGCATCTCTCCCCCTTGGAGCGCATAGGCTTCATAATAGGGAAGATCGTCGTTCAACTGTTTTTCCGTCGGAGAAAGCCCGGACGTCCAATGTATTTGATAGCCTTCGCTTAAATCGCTATAATTGGTCAGGTCCAATCGAATTTCAAGATCGACATCGTAACTGTTTTCTGTAATGGAATATGTTTTCTCTATCCTTCCGCCATTGTTCAACACATGAAAAAAATGGTATGCTTTTAATGATCCTGTTGTATCGATTTCGTGTTGAAAAACGATTTCATCGAGATCGATTCCCCTTGCTTTCAACGGATCAAGAGTGATACCCAGATTCCCCTGAACTCCTTGAGGAATCAACTCCACCCAAGTTTTTTTCTGATCCTTGCCGTCTTCCGCTGTAAAATATTTTTTCAACTTCCAGCCGACAATGGTTCCTCCACCCAGTGTCGAAAGCTCTCCCCTGAATAAATTGTTCTGAATGATAATGGTATCAGACTCAATAGTCTGTCTCTTTTTCTCTGGATTTAGTTTTTGAACCGGCCTGATTCTTTTCGTTCTTTCAGACATCTGAATTGCCGAATTGGTTTCCGGTTTTTGAACCGATTGATCGGAAGAGGGTGCTTCATCCGTCTGTTTCTCTATTTTTTGAGACTCGGGAACACCGATGATTTTTGTCTGAAAAACCGGCCAGAGTAGAAGAATCAAACCGATTAGTACAAATGCGATAATCGTATTTTTATCCATGTTTAATTACCTAATTATTTAGAATTTACGGTATGGGATCGTAGCCGCCGGCATGAAAGGGATGACAGCGAAGAAGCCGTTTGATTCCCTTGTATCCGCCAGACATAATACCATATTTATCAATGGCTTGCGCCATATATTCCGAGCAAGACGGAACATATCGACAAGTCGGGGGAAAAAAGGGTGAAACCGCTTTCTGGTAAATGTGAATGCAAAATAAAACCGTTTGCTTAATCATTTCGTTTAATTTCTTCATTTAAAAAAGAGTCAAAATCCTGTTCCAGATTTGAAATTTTATAATGTACGACATTCGGATCTGCCATGATAATAATTTTATATTTTCCGATTTTATATCGTCGTTTTCTATAGATTTCTCTCAACAGCCGCTTGATGCGATTCCTTTTTACTGCATTCCCGTGACGCCTTGAAACGGCAAACCCGACCTGTCTTCTATCGGCTTCTTCAAAAAAGATTCGAATATATTTTCCCTTCCATCTTTTTCCATTTTTAATGATCCGGGAAAATTCGCCCGATCTTTTGATAATTTCTTCTCTGGGAAGTCTTTCATCAGATTCCAATTTTTACTCATCGCTTACGGTCAAACGTTTTCTACCCTTGGCGCGCCTTCTTTTCAATATCAATCTGCCCGATTTAGATGACATTCTTTCTCGAAAACCGTGCTTGTTCTTTCTTTTTCTGTTACTGGGTTGATAGGTTCGTTTCATGAATGACAGCCTCCGTTAATTCCGAAATTTTAAAGAACAAGAATATACGGCTTTTTAAAAAAAAATTCAAGTTATTTTCTTGTTTTGAACAAATTTATCATACTTCCTATACACACAATACCATTCCCCAAACAGGCACCTAAAAGCGGAGGCAACTGTCCGTTCTGCCCCATCACCTGTCCCATTTTTATCAAACCGAAATAAAAAAAGCAAATCGCGAGACTGATTCCGAATCCTATGGTCAAACTTTTTTTCCGGCGATTATAAACCAAAGGGACACTAAGCAGAATGATAAAAAAATTGGTCAGCGGAAACGCTATTCTTAAATAAAAATCTGTCATCCATCGCTGATCGTTTCCGCCAAGCAAGCGAATTTTTCTGATAAACCGATAGAGTTCGACCACATCCATTTCATCGGGCTTGATCTGAGCCAACAGAAGTTCGTTCGGCGTAAACGAAAAGTGAAAAACCACCGGCTGTGTAATTGGAAATGCCTTTTCCTCATCTCCCTCAAACGATCTTTGGTATCCTTTATCGATTTTCCAGACACCATTCTCCCAGCGCATCAGAGACGCATCAATGCGAGAGATCAAACGATGATCGCGGAATGTCTCGATTTTAACGCGGTGGGCTTCGAAGCGTTCTCCGTCATAATATTCGATGGTGATGACTCGGTCCGGCGGTTCCTGAATTTCCAAATTCTTCAAATGTTTCGCACGTTTATTCGCAACATTTTCTATGTAGGTCCTCCATATTGTTTCTTTTTTCTGATTGGTTTTCGTGACAATGCCTTCACTTAGAATAAAAGCGGACACGCTCAACCCCAGACCGATCATCAGCAGCGTAATTAGCAACTGATAAATACTGAAACCAAGTGCTTTCATGGCAACGATTTCATTGTTTTTGGCCAGCGTTCCAATCGAAAAAACAGTGGCCAGAAGTGTTGCCACCGGAAGTGTCAACACGACAACATACGGAATATAATAAAGATAATAGAGCGCTGTGATTCCTCCGGGGACTTTTTTGTCGATAAACCGGTCCAGATTTTCGATCATGTCGATCGATAAAAAGAGAATGATTACACCCAAAATACAAAAAACAAATATAGAGACAAACCGGACCTGAATATATTTTGGGAGGATACCTTTCAATTTTTCCTCCTCCTGCTGATTTTTCCAAATAATTTTCCGAATTTTTCCCAATGAATAAATGTCGTTTCATGAACGGTTTTTATCACCAGATAGATACCCACTGCACCGACAAAGACATTTGGGCTCCACATCGCCACGACCGGACTGATGAATCCCCGGTCCGCTAACTGTTCGCCGCCGATGAGAAACGTCCAGTAGATCAGGAAAAAAATCAGACTTAATCCTCCTCCCGTAGCAAGACCTCCCTGACGCGCCATGATTCCCAGAGGGGCACCAATCAAAACAAAGACGATACAAGCGACAGGAATCGAATACTTTTTGTGAATCTCGACACGTAACGCATTGATCGATTGCCGATAACTGCGCAACACTCTCAATTCATCATTTATTTTCTTCAACTGTTCTTCAACATGTGAGATCGCCCCCTTTTGTATTTTTGAGAATCGGGGCGAATACGCGAGATGGAGACTGTCTCTATTCTGGCTCAAAATTTCCGGCAGCAGAATGGATCTGAAATCGTTGCGGATCATATCCTGAATTCTCTTCTCTCTGAGATGAACAAACTTTTCTGACTTTTCTATATCTGCCTGCATCATTTTTACATTTTTTTCACGGTCACCGCGATGTTCCGACTCACTTCTTTTCAATACCATGTCCGAAACCGAAATAGAAAGAACCTGACGTGCAAATTTCAACCGCCTGTATTCTTCCAGATCGTGCGATCCCACTTCGTGAATTTCTCCATTATACAATGTGAAAATCAATCTTTCCTGTTCTTTGGAAAAATTCAGTTCTCCCTTTTCTGCAATGATCGTTTTGCTAAAACGGGGATCGCTTGTATCATGGATAATCACTCCCTTGAGAAGATCTCTTTTTTCATCGATATCGCGAACCAAAAGTGAATAATTGGGAATCTCATCGAAAAAAACATGAGGCTCCAGTGTCAATGTCGGCCGTTTCTTGGAAATATCAGAATAAAGGAGACGCACGCGGTGATTGAAATCAGGTAAGACACAATTGTTGAACCGTTCCATGAGAAACGCAAGCAGGCAGGCAATAATTAAAACCGGCAAGATCAACCGATAAATATTCACTCCGCTGGCCTTCAGGGCCGAGATTTCATTGTCCGCAGAGAGTCTTCCAAAGGCCATCAATGTTGCAATGAGTACTGCCATGGGAATGGCAAGAGCGAGAATCCAGGCCAGATTAAGAAAAAAGAATTCGATAATAATACCTGCACCGATTCCCTTACCCAGCAATTTTCCCAAATCACGAAAGACCACGTTGAGCAGAAACACAAATATAATAGTCGATAATCCAAAGAAAAAAGGCCCGACATGTTCCCGAACGATGTATCGTAAAACGATGAACATAATCACCTATTATTTAATTAAAAATATAGAAAATTGGCCCATTCTTTGCAAGTCCATTTTTAAAGTTACAATTTTTTGCTTGCAATTTTGATCGGAATATTTTATTTTTAAAGCACATTAATAAGGAGAACTGCTTATTGACATATTGATACTGGTCGTCATATAAACACGTTTGCCAAATACAAAATTTTGGCAAAGACAAATAACCAGTAAGTGCGTATGGTTCACTACCACAAAAGGGGATCGAAATGCGTCGATTTATTGGCGGCCTTTTCGATCTTTTTTTTCTTACAGTTCTCCACCGCCCGTGCGGAAATTGGGCTTCGCATACCAGAACCCCGGTTCTTTCTCGCGCCCATTGTATCCCCACCGCAACAAATGGATTTTTCAATCAGCACGCCTTTCTCAATGATGCCGGTTCAATTTCCCCGGTCATTCATTCACAAGACAACGATCGATTCATCGGGTTCATACGTAATCATTGAACAACAGACGGATGACTACAATATCTTGCCTCCACGTTATCTGCCTTTCGAAGAATACATCAGCAAAAAATCTCAGCTCGAACTCCAGGCCAACTGGAAGGAATACATAAGAAACATGAATATCCGGAAAGAAGGGGTTACCAGAAAATCGACCGGATTGAAAATTGAAACCCCCAGGATAAAAAGCAAAACTTTCAAACGCGTCTTTGGAGGAGAAACCCTGAGTCTCAATGTGACCGGAAACATTACCATTGACGGCAGCATGAGAAACGAAAAGAGAAGCCAGGTAAAAACGGCCACCACGCGCGCGCCCAACACCAATTTCCAGATGAAACAAACCCAGCGTTTCAAAGTAGAAGGGAAAATCGGCGAGAATGTTTCCGTGCTTGTGGACCAGGACAGCGAACGCCCCTTCGAATTCGAGAATGCAATCAAGTTGATTTACTCCAGCGACGAGGACGGCATCCTTCAAAGCTTCGAGGCCGGAAACGTGGCGCTCACTCTTCCCAGCACCCGGTTCGTGACCTTCAGTGCGCAGAACTCCGGGTTGTTCGGATTCAAATCCAAATTCAAGATCGGCGGACTGGATATTACGGCCATTGCCAGCATGGAAAAGGGGGAGAAAAAGAAACTCTCTCTAAAAGGAGGCAAAGAGGATCAGAAATATATTATACATGACTATGAATATAAAAAGAACACCTACTTTTTTCTCGGTTCAAGTTACCGGGAAATGTATCCCAAACTGGACGGTCAGGGCAACCATTTCTTTTACGAAGACAGCGTGATTACGGACCTTCTTGTTTACAAATCAGACGTGAATTATGAAAACAAAATGGGCTCTATTCTCGGATGGGCCGTTCTTGATCCTGCACATCCGGATTCCAGCCAAAACACCGATGAAAGCTACAAGGGATATTTCCTCCGGCTCGAACCGAGTGAATATTACTTCAATGCCGAACTCGGCTTTATCGCGCTCAACCAGTCCCTGCAAACCAGCGAAGTGCTCGCTGTGGCTTACTGGCCTGCTAAAGGAAAAGTGGTTGGAGATACAACTAACGCGATTTTTAAAATCATCAAACCTAGAAATCCGGATCCAAAATATAAAGCAACATGGAGTCTGGAATGGAAAAATGTCTATTCCCTCGGCGGACGTGACATCCAACGGGAAGGATTCGATCTCAAACTCTATTATAAACCTCCCTCCGGCGATCCACAGGAATCCATTGAAGTAGATGGGCAAGCAAAAGGATATCTCGAAATTTTCGGTCTCGACAACATCAACGAGGCGGGCGATGCGGAACCGGACAATGTTATCGACATCGATCCCAACATTCTCAATTTGAGCCGCGGGGAATTGATCTTTCCCAATCTTCGCCCGTTCGATCCGGATACAACGATTACTGATCTCAAATATCCTTTTCCGGATGAAATGAACGACAAGCGCGTTTCAGCGATCTATGACACGACCAGCACCAGTTATATCAACGGGGAAAGCAAATTCTACATGGAGGCCAATTCCTCGAGACGCAGCCCGAACTATTCTCTCGGCATCAACGTCATCGAAGGCTCTGAAGAGGTCATCCTGAACGGAAGAACACTGAAAAAGGACCAGGACTATATCATCGACTATTTCTCTGGACAGCTCACCCTACTGACCGAAGATGCCACGGACCCGAATGCCAGTCTGGATATCAACTACGAGTCCCAGCAGCTCTTCTCCATCGATAAAAAAACCCTTATGGGTGCACGGGCCGAATACACGCTCTTCGATGAAGGAAACAATCGCTCGTTCATCGGCGCGACTCTTCTGTACTTAAACCAAAAAACCATCGAACAGCGGGTTCGCGTGGGCAAAGGACCCATGCGAAATTTAGTCTGGGACGTGAACACGGCGCTCCAGTACGAACCCAAATTTTTGACCCCCGCTCTGGACAAACTTCCCCTTCTCAATGTGAATCAGCCCTCCAGCATCACTTTCGAGGGAGAACTTGCCCAGATCATTCCCAATCCCAATACATTGAACAATGAATCTACCGGCGATTTCGACGGCGTGGCCTATCTGGATGATTTCGAGGGAGCCAAACGGGAAACGCCTCTCGGCATCACCTATTCGGGCTGGGGTCCCTGTTCTCCACCCACCACTTTGGAAAACGCGGTGGCTTCTCTTGCCCAAAGGGGACACTTGATCTGGTACAATCCTTACGGACAAGTGGCCATCAAAGAAATCTGGCCGGACAGGGAAGTCACAACCAACTACGGCGGATCGACCCGGACCCACGTTCTCAATTTAGAATTTACACCCAATCCGGATGCTGCGCCAATCACCTCTTCCTGGGGCGGCATTCAAAGATGGCTCTCCTCCGGCTACGCAGATCAAACCGACAGCCGCTATCTCGAAGTCTGGGTCAAAGGAGACGCGGGCCGCCTGAATGTCGACATGGGAAGAATTTCCGAGGACGCCATTCCCAATAAAAAATTAAACACGGAGGACAAACGCCGGGGAGGAATTCGAAATAACCTGTTGGACGACGACGAAGATACGGGACTGGACGGCATGTTTGGTTCGGACCCGCCCGAACTCTTCTATCCCCACGAAGAGGCTCACGTCTCTGTCAGCAATGGCAAAGTCTACGGAACACCCTACGATTTCTGGGATATAGACGGAGACAGCACAAAAAGCGAAAACGAACCCTGGAGTTACGACAACTGGTCCTACAAGAGCGCCAGCGGAAATTACGATCACATCAACGGAACCGAAAACAACAGGAACGCGAGTACCCTCATTTCTCCAGACCGAGAAGATTTGGACGGGAGCGGCGATGTTGATCTAAGCAACGATTATTTCGAGTTCAGTTTTTCGCTGGATAAAACCAGTCTCGACACCGCTTATATCGGAGGGGGCAAGGGAAATCCCTATGGATGGCGGCTCTACAGAATTCCTTTGAATGAACCGACCCGAATCATCGGAAGTCCGGATTGGTCACACATCAAATATGTCCGGGTCTGGGTCGACAGTGTCATGCAGAAAACAGAAATTTCGATCGCGGAAATCAATCTTGCCGGCAACGAATGGAAGCTCAGGGGGGTCGCACTGGACGACACATCCACATACGATCTTTCCAACGACTCCACGATGACCATTGCCGTGATCAACACGCATGACAATCCCGAGTATGTGGCGCCTCCCGGTGTCGAGGGCGTCATCGATCCGATTCAGCGAATCCGGTCGAAAGAACAATCTCTGGTCATCCGTCTGGATAATCTCGAACCTGGAACCGCGGCCAAAGCCCAGAAACAGTTTTACCAACCCGAAAATCTGATCAACTACAAAGAAATGAAAATGTTCGTTCATGGCGGAAATGCATACAACGCACTCCCGACCGATACGACCATCGAGTTCTTTCTCCAGTGGGGTTCGGATATGAACAATTACTACGAAGTTCAGTTGCCTGTTTTCCCGGGATGGGACAAACACAATAACATAGAAATTGCTTTCGAAACATTGAGCCGATTAAAAATTCAAATGTCATCGACAAACCGGGATACCATTGAAGAACTCCAGTCTAACGGCCACACAATCCGTGTGATTGGAAGTCCCTCTCTTACCAATGTGCGGCAATTGACTATTGGAATTAAAAATAAAGGTACAACACCATTTTCGGGCGAAATCTGGATTGATGAACTCCGCCTTTCTAATGTTCGAAAAGACAAAGGCATGGCCATGCGTGCCAGGGCAGATATCCGCCTGTCCGACTTTATCACGTTGGTTGGTGAATACAACCGCAAGGACGCGGATTTTCATACGATCAACGAACGGTTTGGAACGGGCAACAACTCGGTGGGCGGCCAGATAAACATGTCGATTCAGCTGCACAAACTTTTACCATCGAACTGGGGTCTGTCCATTCCCATTACCGCAAACTACTCAAAGACCAACGATACGCCTAAATTTCTACCGGGAAGCGACATCCTGGTCAATCGATCCACGGTGACGGACGATTCCCTCTGGGAAGCGATCAAATCGATCAACGAACAAAAAGGAGCCAGTCTGAGCATTTCAAAGCAGACAAAATCAAGAAATTTCTGGATTCGGTACCTAATCGATCCAATACGGACAAGCTTCAGTTATTCACAAAATGATTTGAGCAACTCCCAGACCAAATACTCGAAGAGCATTGGTTATCACGGCTCTTTAAGCTACGGCCTCAATTTCGGAAATCAGTTTTACTGGCTACCCCTGAAATGGGTAGGACGAAAGGGGCTGCTCGGCAAACTTGCCAAGACCAAATTTTACTACATGCCCTCAAATATCAATTTAAAATTCGATGGCTCTGACAACAACAAGGATTCTGAGACACGTAGCGGTATTCCGAGCAATGTGGAAACATCGACCTACTCACGAAGCTTTTCCACCGGGTATACGATGTTTCAGACACTCTCTTTCGATTATTCCCGTTCAATTAGTTCGGACATGCGCTATGCTAGATGGGCGGACGTATTCTCGACTTTCGATCCCGGAGAAAAAACCTCGATCAACCAGCAAGTGGGATACACTTTCAATCCCTCCATATTCTCCTGGTTGACCCATACATTGAAATACAATGCGAATTACCGCTGGAACAACAACCTTCAGATGAAAAACAAGGGCACAGGACAAAGTGCCAGCATTGCAACCTCGTTTTCTGTGACCGGAAACCTTAACCCTCAAAACTTTGTGAAATCATTCAAGAAAAAAAGCACTTCCAGATCCCCTCGTAGAATACGGAAACCGACACCCAGTCAGCAAAAGGAACAGAAAGAACCCAAAAAGGAAAACGACCATCAGGGTATTCCCCTTTCTGCGATTTTTTCACGGTTCGGTAAACTCCTTGATATGATCGATCCGATTTCTATTTCGATTTCAAGGAATAACTCAGCGGCCAATTATGGCATTCTGGGAACACCTTCTTTCGGATACCAGATCGGAGCCACGATGGATCCCGGTGTGGAGATCTCTGATAATCTCACATCTGACCGGAATTCCACGAAACAGGACAAGCGGTTTTCTATGCGTTCCGGCCTCAAATTGAGTTCGAAAATCAGTATTAAATTCGATTACGACTATTCCGATTCGAAGAGCCATCTCACACAGACCACAGGTACCGTATCGAAATCGGCTCTACTTATCAAAGACAAAGCCGTGCCGTTCCCAAACTGGTCCGTACAATGGAGAGGGCTTGAAGGTCTGCCGCTGTTGAAACAATTCACCAAATCAGTTTCTTTAACCCATACTTTTTCGGGTAAAATGACCCAAACCTGGAACGACAACAGAAACAATAAAACAAGAGAAACTATTAATAAGAGTTTCAACCCTCTTGTTGGGCTCTCTTTCTCTTTTAAAAACGGAATGTCCGCAAATGTTCAATATTCAACCGGAGAAGATTTAACCACACAGCTCAGTTATGGCAAGGGAAAAACCAAAACCCCTTCTTCAAGCCTCACGATTTCCGCAAATTATTCCAAATCCGGGGGATTCAAATTGCCGTTCTTTGGAGGGAAAAAACTGGAAAACAACATCGATTTTACTCTGAGTTTTACCCGGAGCAAAAATTCGATGTTCCAGAGTCAGGACGCTTCGGATTCTTTCCAGGAAATGTCGAATACGGAAAACTGGTCTCTCCAGCCAAAAATCAGTTACACATTCACGCAAACCGTACGCGGAAGTATGTATTTCGAATTCGGCGAACGTAAGGATATAAAAATGGGAAGCACCAAAATTACCGCATTCGGCGTAAATGCCAACATCTCTCTGGCGGGCGGCTAAAATCAAACTTCCCAAAGAAAAATCTTTCGCCTCGTTCCACAATCTGAGATGACATAGAGTAACTATCATTATATCACGGTGACCTTGACTTTTTACCATATTATTCTTATTTTAATTAGCTTAGATCGAAATAGATATTCAATCTATTTCGCGGCAAAAAGAATATATCTGCTTTCTCCGAACGTACGGAAGCAAAGCGATTGTTTATTAAACAGGGATTCTTTTGAGTGATGATTTTAGAACCGGAACGCTCTACCTGGTCAGCACACCCATCGGCAATCTTGAAGACATTACATTGAGGGCGCTCCGTATTCTCAAAGAAGTAGATATCGTCGCGGCCGAAGACACTCGAAGAACCGGCCTTCTGCTGAAGCATTTCAATATCAAAAGCGCTTTGGAAAGCTATCACGATTACAACAAGGAAAAGAAGACTCCCCATCTCCTGAACCTGCTATCCAAAGGACGAACCATCGCTGTGGTTTCGGATGCTGGAACGCCAGGAATTTCCGACCCGGCATACTATCTGGTCAAACGGGCCGTTCAGACCGGGATCACCGTCAGTCCGGTTCCAGGAGCAACTGCAGTCGTTGCCTCTTTGATCGTATCCGGTCTTCCTACTGACCGTTTCGTATTCGATGGATTTTTGCCGCCCAAAAAGGGAAGGAAAACAAGACTCGAGCAATTGAAGGGTGAAAACAGAACCCTTATTCTTTATGAGGCGCCGCACCGGTTAGTTCGAACATTGAACGATTTATTAAATGTGTTCGGGAACCGTCACATTACCGTTTGTAGAGAAATGACGAAAAAATTTGAGGAAATCATTCGGGGAACCCTCACGGAAATCATTGCAATCTTTTCCCAACGGGACGTCCGGGGAGAAATTGTTCTTGTGATCGAAGGATGTGAAAAAAAATGAAAAACCACATTGCAACGGGCCTGATTCCGAAACGCATTAAGGATCTCTATCTTGCAAAACTCGACATTCTCGTCCGTTTGGCAATGAAATTGAACATTCATCCCAATACATTTACAACCTTGGGATTTTTTCTGAGCTGCGCCGCCGCTTATCTTGTCGCAACAGGCATGTATCGCCTAGCCGCATGTCTGCTTCTGTTCGGAGGAATGTTTGACAACATCGACGGACAATATGCAAGAGCCATAAAAAAAACCACCAAATTTGGCGCCCTTTACGATTCGACATTGGACAGATACAGCGAAGTGATCTTCTTTTTCGGTATGGCCTTCTATTTCATCCGCCACAGCTGGTATTTAACATCCATATTCGTCGCAATCGGTCTGGGAGGATCCTTAATGGTGAGCTACATCCGGGCCAGGGCCGAGGGATTGGGATTCAAATGTGAAGTCGGCTTTATGCAGCGGGCGGAGAGAATCGTTTTGCTCAGTGCGGGTGGATTGATCCATTTGTATGCACTCGTGACCGTCGTCTGGATCATAGCGATACTTTCGAATTTCACGGCCGTCCAAAGACTCTTTCATATTTGGAAAGTGGACAACCAAAGCAGTCCCTCACCGAATTAAAAATACAGGAGAGCCATAGATGCTCCGACATATGCTTCTCTCAAAAATTCATCGGGCAACCGTTACTTCAGCCAATCTCAATTACGAAGGTTCCATTACCATTGATGAGACACTGATGAAAGCTGCCAATATTCTGCCCTATGAACGTGTCCAGATTCTCAATATCAATAACGGAACACGGGCAGAAACATATGCCATCGAAGGTCAAAAAGACAGCGGGGAAATCGTAATGAACGGGGCTATCGCAAGAATCGCACAGGTCGGGGATATCGTGATCATTCTGTCCTACGGGTTCGTCGAAGAAGCACAGGCAAAAAAGATGCATGCGAAGATTATTCATGTGGATCAGAAAAACAAAATTATAAAGATAGACAATTGAAATCACAAAACTTTTGTAATTTCACAATTCGTATGCCAAAAATACCAAATTTCAAAATACCCATTTTTGCCAAAGTTCAGTGAAAGGATAGAATAGATTTTAGAATTCAAACAAAAAATATCTCTGCAAAAAGGACTCTTCATTACATTCGAAGGAATTGACGGTGCCGGTAAATCAATTCAGGCAAACGCTCTTTTCCAAAGATTGAAAAAGAATCAATACCCTGTTCAACTGATCCGGGAACCCGGCGGATCGCAGGTTTCCGAACAGATACGGACGATCCTTCTTGATAATCAAAACGACAACATGCATCCGACAACGGAATTACTTCTCTACGAATCCGCCCGGGCACAGCTTATTGACGAGACCATCCGTCCCGGACTGAACCGGAATGAAATTCTTATTTCGGATCGATTTACGGATTCCACGCTCGCCTATCAGGGATACGGACGCCTCATTTCTCTGTCTACCATTCAAAAAATAAATGACCTTGTGTGCGGAAAAATTTATCCGGATCGGACTTACTTTCTGGATATTTCGTGGGAGATTTCTCTTCAAAGACGTTCTCTGTTGTCTAAAGACGGCGATCGGATGGAAAAGGAACAAATGGATTTCTTCAACCGCGTACGAAACGGATATTTACAAATTGTGGAAAATGAACCGGATCGAGTCTGTCTCCTCGACGGATCAAAATCCGTGACCGAATTGGAACAAGAAATTTTTCAGGACGTAATGATATTATTGAAAAAAGCCAACCACTAATATTTACTAATGAGGTCAACTGGAATGGATATCAAAAAATCGAAATCGGGTCTTTGGTTACTGCTCACATTTTTGGGCGTCATCGCTCTATGGGCAGCAGTCCCTCGAAGTTATGATATTTATGAAGAAATATCGAAAAATCTCCGGATCTTTGGAAATGTTTACAAAGAAGTTACCAAACGCTACGTCGATAACGTTGAGCCGAAAGATCTCCTGAAGGCAGGAATCAACGGAATGTTGAACACGCTGGATCCCTACACCAATTACATCGAAAAGGAAGACAAAGATCAGCTTCAAATCCTGACGGACGGAAAATACGAAGGTGTCGGCCTGCTTCTCAACCTGAGAAACGGTGTTGTCACTGTAGGCGATCCCCCGTTCCTGGGAACACCGGCCGCACGGGCCGGCGTCCGGGAGGGCGATAAGATTATCAAAGTGGATGGTGTTTCCACCAAAACACTCGGTCTGGACGAATCCTCCCAGCGCATCCGCGGCCCCGCCGGCACCGAAGTCACATTGACGATTGAAAGGGACGGTGTTCCTCAGCCTCTTGACTTCAAAGTCGTCCGCGAACAAATCAAAGTCGAAGACGTGCAATACACCGATTTTGTAGACAAAAACATCGGCTACATCCGGCTTACCCGGTTTTCCAAAAATGCAGGCCCGGAAGTCGCAACGGCAATCCATAACTTAAACTCTGATAATCTGAAAGGGTTGATTCTCGATCTCAGAAGCAACCCCGGCGGCATGCTGGAAGCGGCGGTAGAGGTCTCAAATCTTTTTCTGGATAAAAATCTGATGATCGTTTCTACGCGCGGCCGCACCAATAGTTCAAACCAGGAATTCGTCTCTTTCCAAGATCCGATATACGGGAAAAAACCTCTGATTATTCTGACCAACGGAATCAGTGCATCGGCTTCCGAGATCGTGGCCGGTGCCATTCAAGATCACGATCGCGGTCTCGTATTGGGAGATACCACGTTCGGCAAAGGATTAGTTCAAACCGTCGTGCCTCTTTCAAAAACCGATGCGTTAAAAATTACCACAGCAAAATATTACACTCCGAGCGGACGCTGTATCCAGAAAGCGAATTATTCAACTTGGTCCGATTCCGCACTGACAACGGCCTCTGTGGAATTCAAAACAGACGGAGGACGTTCCGTTTACAGTAGCGGGGGAATCGCTCCCGATGTGCGAATCGAACCCAGAGAAGTCAACGATCTGGTTTTGGATCTGCGTCGTAAATCTTTATTCTTCAACTTCGCTGTTCACTATGCAAACACCCACACCGTTATCGATTCCACATTAAATGTGGACGAGAATGTTCTTGATGATTTTAAAAAATATCTCCAGCAACAAAATTATAAATATGAACTCCCGATTGAAAACGGTCTTGGCGAATTGAAACAGGAGGTTTTGAAAAAAGGATACTCTCCGAGCATTCTTCTGGACATTCAGAAACTTCAAAATGCATTGGGCGCACTGGAAGAAGAAATTTTCTTAACCAGTACGAATGATATCAAGAGATTGTTAAAGATGGAATTGTCATCAAAGTTCTTTGGTACACACCGAGAGATCGAACTCTCAATACAAGACGATCCGGTGGTACAAAAAGCACTGGAACTTTTACACGACAAAGCGAGCTACGGCAGCCTGCTCGCAAAATCAAATTAATTCCTCCGATTGATTACGCCTGCACACATCGTCCTCTTCATAGCTGTCGGATCTCTCTGTGGTTTCCTGGCGGGCTTTTTCGGAATCGGCGGCGGCATCATCCTGGTACCCATGTTGGCTCTCTTTTTCCGCTCTACAGGGGTTGTCGAAGAAATTCTTATGCAGTTGACTTTTGGAACCAGTTTGGCTGTCGCTTTCCTGGCCTCTGGTTCCTCAACCCTTCAGCATCATCGCCAAAAAAGCCTGTCGTGGCCTGCCGTCGGAATCATGGCTTTAGGAAGCATCATCGGGGCATGGACAGGTACCAACATTGCCGTTCGGTCGAGCAGTCTCGTTCTTAAACTTGTTTTTACAATCTCTCTCGCTACTGCCGCGCTGGGAATGTTCTTTGAAAAGCGCATGACATCAAAAGAGATTGAACCTAAATTCTCCCTTTTATGGGTATTCTCTGGGTTCGTCTCCGGTTTTATCGCTCCGATGGCCGGAATTGGAGGAGGAATTATTCTCGTACCCTTGATGATTTACCTACTACATTTTCCAATCAAAAAAGTAGTCGGTACATCCAGTGGTGTCATCATTTTTACATCGGCAATATCCACAATTCAATACATTTCTCTCGGCCGGGGAAATGCACTTCTTCCCGAAGGATGCTTTGGTTTTGTCTGTCCTTCCGCTGTAATATTTCTGGGGATCAGCTCCATGACCGCAGCACCCTTCGGTGCAAAATTCAATCAGAAAATAAAAAATTCTTTTTTTAAAAAAATTTTTGGTATATTATTGCTATTAATCAGCATTAAAATTTTATTTACAAAATTTTAAAAAATCATAGGAGGTTTTTTTTATGTCGAAAAAGTTCGTATTTGTGTTTGGTGACGGAAAGGCAGACGGCAGTGCCGATATGAAAGAGCTGCTCGGAGGAAAAGGAGCCAACTTGGCTGAAATGTCTAAATTGGGAATCCCTGTTCCTCCAGGCTTTACTATTACAACCGAAGTTTGCACCCATTATATGAAACAAAAAGGAAAGTATCCGAAAGAACTGGAAGTTGAAGTGAAAGCGGCTCTTTCCAAAGTTGAAAAAATAATGGGATTAAAATTCGGTGATCCCAAAAATCCTTTGCTCTTTTCCGTCCGGTCTGGGGCGAGAAAATCTATGCCGGGCATGATGGAAACCGTTTTGAATGTCGGACTGACCCAGGCGACCATACCCGGTCTCATCGAAAAGAGCGGCAATGAACGATTCGTCTACGATGCCTACCGCCGCCTGATCATGATGTATTCCGATGTGGTTATGGAAAAATCCACGGGCATCGAACCGAAAGAAGGCATGGGAATTCGCAGCCAGCTCGAGCACGAAATGCAGACAATGAAAAATGCCAAAGGTATTCAACTTGACACAGATCTAAATGTGGATGATTTGAAAGAACTGGTTCTACTCTTCAAGAAAAAAGTGAAACAGGTTTTGAAAAAAGATTTCCCGGACGACCCTTACGAACAACTCTGGGGCGCCATTTCCGCTGTATTTCAATCCTGGAACGGGAAGCGAGCCGTGGCCTATCGCCGCATCGAAGGGATACCCGACGAATGGGGAACCGCCGTCAATGTTCAGACCATGGTCTTCGGAAATATGGGTGACAATTCGGCTACAGGCGTGGCCTTTTCGAGAGATCCGGCTACCGGTGAAAATAAATTCTATGGAGAATTCTTGATCAATGCGCAGGGCGAGGACGTGGTTGCCGGCATTCGGACGCCGCAAGCAATCAACAAAGAATCCAAAACCGAATCTTCCAAACATCTCCCTTCGCTTGAAGAAGTCATGCCCAATCTCTATAAACAATTATCGGACATCCGACTGAGACTGGAAAAACACTATCGTGATATGCAGGATCTTGAATTTACCATTCAGGACCACAAACTCTTTATGCTTCAGACCCGGGTCGGTAAACGGAATGGGATGGCCGCGATTCGCATGGCTGTCGAAATGTGCGAAGAGGGTCTCATAAAAAAGGAAGAAGCTCTTCTTCGAGTTATGCCCAACCAGTTGGATGAACTGCTCCATCCCATGCTCGATCCGAAAGCAGAGAAAAAAGCCTTTCTGCTCGCCAAAGGCCTTCCAGCCGGTCCCGGCGGCGGCGTTGGCCGTGCCATCTTTACAGCCGATGACGCCGAAACATGGGCTAAAAAGGGAGAAACCGTGATCCTGGTCCGTGACGAAACAAGTCCTGAAGATGTTCACGGGATGCGCGCTGCCAAGGCCATTTTAACTGCCAAGGGCGGTATGACCAGTCATGCGGCTCTCGTTGCCAGAGGTTGGGGAAAATGCTGCATTGTCGGCTGCGGAGCTTTAAATATCAATGTCTCTAAAAAAGTTCTCACTGTAAACGGCAAAACCATCAAAGAAGGCGACTGGATCTCGCTGAACGGAACAAAAGGCGCCGTGTATGAAGGAAAAATCGGTGTTCTTCCTGCCGATCCGGGAAAAAATAAACACTACAAAAAATTAATGACATGGGCGGATCAATGCCGAAAACTCAACATTCGCACTAACGCGGACAATCCAGCCGATTCAAAACGTGCTCGTTCTTTCGGTGCGGAAGGCATCGGTTTGACACGAACCGAACATATGTTCTTTGGTCCAGATCGAATCACTCCGATGCGGGAGATGATTCTGGCCGATAATGAAGAGGGACGGAAGAGAGCTTTGAAAAAACTCCTACCACTTCAGAGAAAAGATTTCGTCGGTATTTTTACAGCCATGGACGGTCTTCCTGTCACCATCCGGACGCTCGACCCGCCGCTTCACGAATTTCTGCCGCAGGACAAAGATACACAAAAAGAAATGGCGGACGTTCTTGGCGTTTCGGTAAAGACAATTCAGGGGAAAGTCAAATCTCTTCACGAACTCAATCCAATGCTCGGACATCGTGGATGCCGGCTTGGCATTACTTATCCCGAAATCACTGCCATGCAGGCACAAGCAATCATAGAAGCGGCCTGTCAGGTGGCGAAAAAGGGCGTAAAAGTCCTTCCGGAAATCATGATTCCGCTCATTGGAACCAAAGCCGAGTTTGAGAATCAGAAAAAGGTGGTCGATGAAACTGCCAAAGAAGTGATGAACCGGATGAGGACAAAAATCAAATACATGGTAGGAACCATGATTGAAATTCCCAGAGCGGCCCTGACGGCAAACGAGGTAGCCGAAGGAGCTGAATTTTTTTCATTTGGAACCAATGACTTGACTCAAATGACATTCGGCTATAGCAGAGATGACGTAGGCACGTTTCTTCCTGATTATATTAATAAAAAAATCCTCCCGACAGATCCATTCCAGAGTTTGGATCAATCCGGAGTCGGACAATTGGTCGATATGGGAATTCGGAAGGGAAGATCAACGCGCCCCAATCTGAAAGTTGGTATCTGCGGTGAACACGGCGGCGATCCCAGTTCGATTGATTTCTGCCATCGTGTCGGGATGAATTATGTAAGCTGTTCGCCATTCCGGGTTCCAATAGCCAGATTGGCTGCTGCTCATGCGGCAATCAAAAATAAATAAACTGCAACCTTTGAAACCGCACTCATTTTATGGGGCATGGATGATTTCATGTCCCTTTTTTTATTTTTCTTTTATTTTTCTCTTGACATTCAGATTGTTTTTGATAAATTACTGCCGTCAATGAAGCAATTTGAGGAGTGTGGATAACTTGTGAATTTGTTTCCCTAAATGTTTTTTTTTCACTTTCCTTGTTGTTACTAAAAGATATATACTATGTTTTCTTAATATATTTGTAATTAGATGATAACGCTTTAATATATTAACTTTTAAAAGTTTAAGTGTTTTTTGACTTTTTTATTCTGTTGATTAATATGGATAGGGAGTTAAATATGCCTCAAAATGTGGATAATGCTTCTTCGATTGTGGATAACTTCAATCCCGCGATCGTGTGGGAAGAATGCCTGCAGATTATTAAAGAAAAAGTAAATCCTCAAAGTTTCCAGACATGGTTTTTGCCGATTCTTCCCCTGAATTTGGAAGATTCAAAGCTAACCATTCAAGTGCCGAGTCAGTTTTTCTACGAATGGATCGAAGGACATTATCCTCATATTATTCGAGACGCGTTATCCCATGTGCTCGGCGATCAAGCCGCTTTTTCCTATGTAATCGCACAAAAAAACAGTAACTTACAAACTCCACCCACGAACAATGTCAACATCATTACAGGGAAGTATCTCGGTGATGAGACCTATCTCAACTCAAGATATACGTTCAACAATTTTGTTGAAGGAAGCAGTAATCAGTTTGCTAAAGCTGCATCTTTAGCCGTCGCTGAAGCTCCCGGACAGACATCGTTCAACCCGCTGGTCATCTACGGTGGTGTGGGTCTTGGCAAAACCCATCTGATTCAGGCAATAGGCAATTTGGCAAAAGAACGAAACACAGTTAGAAGCATTCGGTACGTTTCAAGTGAAAAGTTCACTATCGAATTCATCAACTCCATTCAAAACAATAAATCGACAGAATTCAGCCAAGCGTATAGAAACGTTGATTTGCTTTTGGTCGACGATATCCAATTTTTTATGAGCAAAGAAAGAACACAGGAAGAATTCTTCCATACATTCAACACCCTTCACCAAAAGGGGAAACAGATCGTCCTTTCCTCGGATCGTCCACCGAAAGACCTGCTCGGTCTTGAAGAAAGACTGCTCTCACGGTTCCAGTGGGGGCTTGTCGTAGATGTCCAGCCACCGGATCTGGAAACAAGAATCGCTATCCTGCAGAAGAAATCCACTTGGGAAGATATCGACATCCCTACGGAAATTATCGAATACATTGCCAGCAATGTAACCTCGAACATCCGTGAACTTGAGGGCGCTCTGATCAAATTGCTCGCTTTTTCATCCCTGAAAGGCTTGGATATTGATCTCGATTTGACAAAAACCGTACTGAAAGACATTGTCAAAAACAAAAAAAAGGATATCACAATCGAAGATATCCAGCGTGTCGTTTGCCAATACTTTGGAATCCCAGAGGATCTTTTAAGGGGAAAGGGAAGAAAAAAGGAAATCGCTTTTGCCAGACAAATTGCCATGTTCCTTTCAAAAAAAATGACCCTTTATTCTTTAAAAAGTATTGGTCTCCATTTCGGTGGAAGAGATCATACCACTGTCATTCACGCAATTCGAACCATTGAACACCTCTTGAAAAACAGCGCCGATAAAAAAATATCCGAGATGGTCGAAGTGCTTAAACGAAAAATTGAAGTCGCATCCTTGTAAAAATTATTTTTGTGGATAAGATGTTGTTGTATATGGGAAACAGTGTTTATAAAATAGCGTTCAAAGATTACTATTTGGAAAATCATTTATTCATCCACAATTTCGTTACATCTATTCACACGATATGCACTTTTATTCTGTTTCTGTTAAAAATATTTTCGTTTTTGTTTCTTTTAAACTTATAATGATAATATATCGATCCACTGACAGATATGCACACTTCTACTATTACTATTTTCCTTGAATATTACTTTAAAAGTTATTATAATAAATTGTGTTGATAGCATTCTTTTATTTAGCTCAGGAGGTTCGTTAAAATGAAATTTACAATAAGTCAAAATGATCTTTTGAAAGCTTTGCAGAAAATTTCCGGAGTCGTTCCTACCAAATCGACAACGCCAATCCTTGAAAATTTTCTTCTTGACTTAGACGAACAGAACCTGAAAATTACCGGAACAGATCTCGAAGTATGCATGACAACGCAGGTTAAAGTATCTACGATGGAGGAATCGGGGGCAATAGCGATACCCGCAAGGGTCATTGGGGAAATGATACGGTCATTGCCTGATATTACAATACAGTTTGAATCGGACGAGAATCATCGGGTGAAAATAAAGACCGACCAGGGGTTGTACCAAATTGCCGGCGTTTCAAAAGAGAGTTTTCCGGAAATACCCCGATTGTCCGAGGATAAGGTAATCAAAATAGAAAATAACAAATTGAACAGGATGTTCAGCAAGACCATATTTGCCGTTTCGTCGGACGAACTGCGCCCTGCTCTGATGGGGGTGTTTATGCAGATTTTGACCGATGAATTTAGAATGGTTGCTACAGACGGGCACCGGCTTTCAAAAATTGTAGACAAGAACTTTCATTGTGAAGAACCTCCAATACGGATTATTATTCCACCAAAAGCAATACAGATTGCCCTGAGAAATTTAGAGGATGAGGGAACGACGAAGCTGATCATTAACGAAAGCGGATTGTTTTTCGATTTCGATCAAACGGTGCTTTTTACGCGTTTGGTGGAGGGTCAGTATCCGGATTATGAGCGGGTTATTCCCCGTGATAATGACAAGACACTGGGTGTAGACAGAAATCTTCTGATGGCCTGTGTGAAACGTGTGTCCTTGTTTTCCAGTGCTTTGACTCACCAGATTCGGTTTTCGATATCTGACAATAAATTGATGGTTATGTCCGAAGATATCGATATCGGGGGAGAGGCAAGAGAGGAATTGAATGTAGATTATAGCGGAGAAAGCATGGAAATTGGTTACAATGCACAATATATTATGGATATACTGAAACACGTCGATTCCGATGAAGTGGTATTCAGCCTGAAAAACCAGGTCAGCGCTACCCTTTTAACACCTTCGAAACAGGAGGAGGATGAGTCTCTTTTAATGCTCATTATGCCGATCAAATTGAGCTCATAGAAAATGGAATTGTTGGGAAACATTCTACGGAGATATCTGAAAGAAATCGGTGTTGAAAAACCAGTTAAGAGATACGAGGCATTAAGTTTGTGGGGAAGTGTAGTTGGAAAACGGATATCTGATGTGACAGAGCCGGTACGTATAGCGGACGGAAAGATATTTATCAAGGTGAAAAGTGATACATGGAGAAATGAATTGCTGTACCACAAACAGAAAATAATCACCGACATCAATCAACGATTGGAATCGAAAATGATTACGGATATTGTATTAATTTGAGGTGTGATATCTGGATATGAAAGAAGAGAGATACGACGCGAATAAAATAGTAGTGCTTAAAGGACTGGAGGGTGTTAGAAAAAGACCCTCAATGTATATCGGTGATACATCCATACGCGGTCTCCATCATCTGGCGTACGAAGTTGTGGACAACAGTGTGGATGAATGTCTTGCAGGATGTTGCACGAAAATCAATGTGACCATCAAGAAAGATGACAGCATCGTCATTGTGGATGACGGCCGTGGTATTCCTGTCGACGAACATCCTGTACAACATCGACCCGCACTGGAAGTCGTCATGACTACGCTGCATGCGGGAGGAAAATTTGACAAGCAGTCCTACAAGGTATCTGGAGGCCTTCATGGCGTCGGCGTTTCGGTCACCAATGCTTTGTCCGAATGGTGTAAGGTCCGAGTCTTCCGGGAGGGAAAGATTTATCAGCAGGAATACAAACAGGGCAATCCGGTTTATGACATGAAAATCGTTGGTTCGACAAAAAACAAAAATGGAACCGAAACATCCTTTCTTCCCGATCCAGCTATATTTAAAAAAACAAAATTCAAATTCGATATTCTGGGCCAAAGGCTCATGGAACTGGCTTTTTTAAACAAAGGCCTTAAGATTACACTCAAAGACGAGAGGGAAGACAAGGAAAAAGTCTACCACGCAAAAGGAGGACTCAAGGAGTTTGTCGATTACCTCGATTCCAACCGAAAAACCCTTCATAAAAAACCGATTCTAATCGAGAGTAACCGAGAAGATGTAGATGTCGATATCGCACTGGAATATAACGATTCATATCAGGAAAATATTTTCAGTTTTGTGAACAACATTCCCACCACCGAAGGTGGAACGCACATGGTCGGATTTAAAGGGGCACTGACAAGGACACTGAACACATATGCCCAGAAGAACAATCTTTTAAAAAATGGATCTTTGGCTCTGACAGGAGATGATGTCCGGGAAGGATTGACGGCCGTCATCAGCGTCAAGGTTCCGGATCCGCAGTTTGAAGGTCAGACAAAAACCAAGCTGGGAAACAGCGAAGTTCGCGGGATCGTCGAATCGATCGTTGGAGAGAAACTCTCCGAATTTTTTGAAGAAAATCCGGCCGTTGCCAAAAAGATCATTCAAAAGGGAATAGCTGCTGCGAAATCCAGAGAAGCGGCGCGGAAAGCCAGAGAGTTGACCAGAAGAAAATCCGCGCTGGAATCGGACAGCTTGCCCGGCAAGTTGGCCGACTGTTCGATTCGCGAGCCGGAAGATTGTGAAATTTACATCGTTGAGGGAGATTCGGCCGGAGGTTCGGCAAAACAGGGAAGAGACAGACAGTTTCAGGCGATTTTGCCATTAAAGGGAAAAATATTAAATGTGGAAAAAGCCAGCCTGGAGAAAATCCTGAACAATGCAGAGATCATTGCGATGGTGACCGCTCTGGGAACCGGTATCGGAGGGGATGAGTTCGATGTGACAAAATTGAGATATGGAAAAGTGATCATCATGACCGACGCGGATGTAGACGGTTCTCATATCCGGACACTGCTGTTGACTTTCTTCTTCAGGTACATGCGTGATCTCATCGAAAAGGGACACATCTATATCGCCCAGCCGCCTTTGTATCGCATTAAACAGGGACAGAAAGAAGTCTATATCTTTAACGACGATGAAATGGAAGAAATGCTTCGGAAGACAGGAAAAGATGGGATTACGATCCAGCGGTACAAAGGGCTCGGAGAAATGAATCCGGATCAGTTGTGGAAAACGACGATGGATCCGGAAACACGGACCATTCTTCAGGTGAATATTGATGACGCCGTTGAGGCAGATCACATCTTTTCTGTATTGATGGGAGAAAAGGTCGAACCAAGACGAGAGTTTATTGAAGAGAATGCAGAGTATGTAAGAAACTTGGATATTTAGGAATACGGGAATACGCATGGCAGAAAAAAGAGATCGGATTGTTTCGGTTTATATTGAAGAAGAAATGAAGAGTTCCTACATCGATTATTCGATGTCGGTAATTGTCCAGAGGGCGCTACCTGACGTACGAGATGGTTTGAAACCGGTTCACCGCCGAATCCTGTACGGCATGTACGAGCTGGGACTGCATCCCAACAGGCCTTATCGGAAATCGGCTCGTATCGTGGGGGATGTGCTTGGAAAATATCATCCTCACGGGGATACGGCGGTTTACGATGCCATGGTCCGGATGGTGCAGGATTTTTCTCTGAGATACTGTCTGGTGGACGGTCAGGGCAATTTTGGATCGATAGACGGGGATTCGGCTGCGGCAATGAGATACACCGAAGCCCGCCTGAGGCCTGTGGCAGAGGAGATTATTCGGGATATAGATAAGGAAACCATCGATTTTGCCCCCAATTTTGACGAGTCTCTGCAGGAACCGGTGGTTATGCCCTCGCTCTTTCCAAATCTACTTGTGAACGGTGCATCTGGAATCGCGGTCGGTATGGCCACCAATATTCCTCCTCACAATCTGAGCGAAGTGATCGACGCTCTGATCGCTGTGATTGAGGACCCGGATATTGGAACTGAAGGTTTGATACAATATATCAAGGGTCCCGATTTTCCGACTGGAGGAATTATTTACGGCGCGGCCGGAATAAAAGAAGCCTATACGACGGGAAGAGGGCGCGTTACGGTTCGTGCAAGAGCGACGCTCGAGAAAGGAAAAGGGAACCGGGAATCGATCGTGATCACGGAAATTCCCTATCAGGTCAATAAATCCAATCTGATTGCCTCGATAGCCGGTCTTGTCAAAGAGAAGAAGATCGTCGGCATCGGGGATTTGAGAGACGAATCCGACCGGGACGGCATGCGGATCGTTTTGGATTTGAAAAGAGATGCCCAGCCCCAGGTCGTTCTGAACCAGCTCTATGTCCATACCCAAATGCAAACCACATTCGGCATCATTCTTCTGGCACTCGTCGGTGGAAGACCGAAGGTTTTTGTTTTAAAGGAACTCCTGCAGGAATTTATCCTGCATCGGCATGAGATCATTCTCAGGCGCACCCGGTTTGAACTGGATAAAGCCGAAAAACGGGCGCACATTCTTGAAGGTCTGAAAATAGCCATCGATAATATTGATGAAATTGTTCAGCTCATTAAGAAATCGAGAAATCCGGAAACGGCAAAAGAAAACCTGATGAAACGGTTTAAACTGTCTGAGATTCAGGCCAAAGCCATACTCGATATGCGTCTGCAGAGGTTGACCGGACTGGAAAGAAAGAAAGTCGAAGAAGAGTATCTGAATTTGATCAAAGAGATCGAAAGGCTCAAACTGATTCTGTCGAGCAAAGACAAACAAATGGTACTCATCAAGGATGAATTCAAGGGAATCAAGGAAAAATACGGCGATCAAAGGCGAACAGAAATTATATCTCAGACCGAGGAATTTTCCGTAGAGGATATTATCGCGGAAGAGGATATGGTGATTACGATTTCCCACTCCGGTTATATCAAGCGTTTTCCGGTTTCCGGATACCGGCGGCAGAATCGGGGAGGGCGCGGTGTCATCGGAGCCGACACGAAACAGGAAGATTCCATCGAACATCTCTTTATCGCATCGACCCATCACTACATTCTCTTTTTCTCGGATCGGGGAAAGTGTTACTGGCTCAAAGTCCATGAGATTCCCCAGATTGGCCGGGGTTCCCGGGGGCGTTCCATTGTCAACCTGATTGCGGTGGAAAGGGGAGAGGTGGTCACGGCCGTGGTTCCGGTGAAAACATTTGATGAGAACAAGTTTTTGTTTATGGCCACCAAATTAGGAGTGGTGAAGAAAACCAATCTCTCTGCGTACAGCCATCCCAAACGAACCGGGATTATCGCCATTACATTGAGAGACGACGATAGTCTGATTGATGCAAAATTGACCGATGGAAGCCAGGACATTGTGCTTGGAACCCGAGAAGGCAAAGCCATTCGTTTTCACGAATCGGATGTACGTCCCATGGGAAGAACAGCCAGCGGTGTTCGGGGGATCACACTTTCTGGCAAGGACCAGGTCGTAGGTATGGTAGTGGTCAGACGGGAAGGAACGCTCATGGTGGCCACGAGTGAAGGTTATGGAAAGCGGTCGGATATTTCTGATTACAGGATCACATCTCGTGGAGGAAAGGGGATTATTACAGTGCGTACGACTCCCAAGGTGGGAGAGATGATCGCCATTATGGACGTTTTGGATCGGGACGATCTGCTTATTATTACGGTCAACGGTCAGATTATTCGGCAGAAAATTCAGGACATCAAGGTGATCGGAAGAAATACCCAGGGCGTCCGATTAATCCGTTTGGACGAAGGCGATCACGTGGCCGATGTCGCGCGCGTTGTTAGAGAGGAGGATGAAGAGTAACTTATTAGAGAACAGGTCGAAATCATTAATCATACGGCCGATATTGGATTCAGAATATGCGCGAAAGAATTGAAAACGCTTTTTCAAAAAGCGGCAGAGGCCATGATGTCGGTCATTGTTGATCCGAAAACAGTTCGCTGCAATGACGATATCAGGATTTCTGTAGAAGGAATGACAGTAGAAGAGCTCTTTTTGAGCTGGTTGAAGGAAATACTATATCAAGTGGAAAAAGAGGGAATGGTTTTCTCTCGATTCAATATCTACAGGGACAATTTTTCCCATCATCAAGCTGAAAAGTATAGAATTTATGGAAAGTTAGAAGGAGAGAAGATCGATCCATTGAGGCACGAAATTTGCATGGAGATCAAGGCGGTAACCCGACACGGCTTTTATCTGGAAAAAAGAGGGTCGTACTGGGAGTCAAAAATTTTATTTGATGTATAGGAAGGTTATTACCATGTGGGAAAATGAAACAATCGTTTTGATCACAAGCATGAAAAAAAGAATCCTCGGGGATAGAGATAAAATACGTTTCGGAAAAATTTCGGCTGATACGGCCATTCCGCCGTTTATCAAAGACATGTTTAAAAGGCGAGTAGAGAATTTTATTAAAAACGAATCTCCACTTTCGGTTCAGTCCACACCACATTTTGATCTCAATCCGGATGATTTAAAAACCCTTCGCACACGATTTTTGGATGTATTCCGGGAAGCTGCTTCGTTCCATAAAAAGGAAGTGGAAGAAATCCTTCGGGAAGCACTGGTCCTGCGTCTGGATTATCTGATCAAGCCCATGGGAACCATGCGCCGTTTGTTGTTCGAACAGAACGATGCGGTAGATTTTTCAACGATGGAAAATATTCTGAAACCGTTTTTTAAGGTTATGCCCTATGCCGAAGATCTATTGAAAGAATGCAGACGACTTGGAAAAACGAGCTTCAAAACGGAGGAATACGGAACGATTGCGACGGATCTCTTTCACGGATTGTTGGAGAAAGATCCGGTTAAAATTATCATGCGCGATTTTTCGATATTGACCGAATATCTCTCTGAAGCCAAGGGAGAAGAGGTGACACGCATCGAAGGCGCGATGGTCGAAGATTTTTTGGCTGACCGAAATGGATGGGGATTTCGAAGAGCGCTCGAAGTCGAAATCAATCTTGGGAAAAAGGATTTTAATTCTGTAGATCTGGAAGTTACATTAAACCGTTATCTTAAATTAAAAGAAGAGTTCTCGAGACAGGGAGCCGAAGGCGAACAGTCATTCGGAACGAAACCCGAAACGAATGAGGAAATCGAGATTCATCAAGAAGAATCCAATTTCACACAGGAGACAAAAGAAACATCTATCGACTCCTGGAAAATGGAAGAAGAGCCTGAAATTGATGAAGAAAAAACATGGGATATTGAAGAAGTATTGAATGACGAAACATTCCCGGCTGTGGAAACAGAGGAGGAAGAAACGAAGTTCGAGACGAAAGAGAAGACGAAAAGCAAACCGATGCGGATAATCAGACGGGAAAAGAAGGAGGAGGAAGTCGCCGAGGAAGTTGAAAAGGAAGACAGCGTTCTTGATACATCCAGGGAATCGGATTTTGCAAGAAGCGGATTAAAAAATTATATTGACGATAAAACAGAAAATGCTTTCGTCAAAAAACTTTTTGGGGGTGATAAGGAGTCTTACAACAATTTGGTGAATAAGCTGGAAGAGGCGGAAAGCTGGCGTGTGGCGAAAATATTGATCGACAACGAGCTTTTCAAGAGAGATGTAGATCCATTTTCCCGTGAAGCGATCAAGCTGGTTGATACGGTCTATACACATTACTATCCAGAGGAAGGGGTAGGAGGAAAGAAATGAGAATCCTAAACAAGGTCGCCTTTTTTCTTGTTATCATTATTTTAAGCAGTACTTTATTGATCGGGGAATCGAATGATGAGAAAAAGGGTGTCGTCACTTATGTGGATGGCCAAGTCAAGCGGAAGGCAGTGGACAAGGAGGACTGGCAAAACGCCCCGGTGAACACGGAAGTGATTTCAGGGGATAAAGTCAGGACCTATCAGCAGTCCCGTGCCGAGCTCGACATTGCCAAACTGGATATTATCCGGCTGGCTCCCAGAACCATTATCGATATTCTTAAATTGTACGAGGAGACCAAGGAGAAGAAAATCAAAACCTCCCTTCATCTCGAGGAAGGTGAGCTTTGGGCAGCGGTGCACGAAGTTGAGATGGAAACGGACTTTGATATTTCCGCACCGATCGCTGCGGCTGCCATTACTGGAACCGTGCTGAGAATGAATGTGGGCAGCGATACGACCACTCAATTGAAGGTGTACAAAGGAGAAGTCAGAATTACCAATGCTCCTCAAAATAAAACACTGCAGCCCCAGTCGCTTGTGCCGCACGAGGTTCCCGGTCCCCATGAGATACAGGGACCGCACGAAGTGAGTATGGATGAATGGGTCTATATTGTTAAATCCATGCAGCAGATTACCATCGGTTCGAAGGGAACGGTACTTTCCAAGGGCACATTCAGCGCGGAAGATAAAGATGAAAAAAGTGCGTGGGTGGAGTGGAACAAGGAACGCGACAAACTCCGGTTTCGGAAAAAACCGTGGTATCAGATTTGGTAATAACTCATTAATAAAAATGGAGTTAACTCAAATGCCCGGATGTAAAACCGTCCGGGTTTTTTTGTTGGACAGAAACTCCCGAAAATTCTATTAAGAGAGTTGTGCGAAATTTTTAACAAACACTTGACGTTTGAAGACAGATTTAGTAACATCTGAACAGACCGAAAATAATATCGCTTCCTGTAATTCAACAACTTCTTATTCTGCAGCGCTACTTCGAGACAGCAACGAGATCCATTCTTGGGAATTTTTAGACAACCTGGTTAGATGTAAAGTTTTAGAGCGGTTCATTCGTATCATCTTGATAACAGAAGAATTGTCATGCGAGATGAAATTTTTGTTGGACTTTATTGCATTTTGCTGTTTTTAGCATGTGATCTTGACAAGGATCGGCAAGTTGAGACAAAGGAGTTGCTAAACACATTATGGACATTAGAAGCATTTGATATTGAAGGCAGTATCCTCAAGCCACCGAAAGACCAACCTTACACAATTCAATTTAGGAGCGATAGTATTGCTTCCGGCAAAATTGATTGTAATTATTTCGATACTAGTTATTTAATTATATCTGATGATTCCTTAAGATTAGAACAACTGTTTATAACTGAAGCCTATTGTGGTGGTGATCAATCCATTAGTAATAGATATATTCTAGCACTTGAAGATGCTAACTCATAAGAAATTTATAAAGATTACCTCTATATTTATTACGGGGATCATCCCAGATTAATATTTCTCAGTGATTAACTCATTGTTGAAAGTGGATCAAAACTGGTATCCGGCTGAAAAATAGATTTGATGAAAGCCGTCGCTCATGATTCCGTATCCCAGATGAAAAGGCCCCAGGGGGGTGTCCATAGAGAGGATAGCACCGATTCCCTGTTTAAAGTCCTTTGTGGTGATTTTTTCGTATTTGTTCCACACACTGCCCAGGTCACATCGTATTGAAAAATAAGAGTCAAGCAATTCTGTCCAGGGCAGTTTAAAACGGATTTCGCCGTTGAGTATGATCATTCGTTTTCCGATCAGGGCGTCATCGGGAAGGCCCATGAACGAATCCAGTCCGCCGAGATGAAACTGTTTTGAAAATGGCGTCCCGAGATCCGCAGTTCCCCACATGACTTTTGGATGAAGAACAACGGATTTGTTCATTGGAACATAGAATTCCATTGATGAGAAAATCCGTACATACGAAATGTCACTTCCAAGAAGCTCTCCCCCGGTTTCATATTCCAGAATATGGTATTTCCCGTTTTGTGGAAACGGAACATGGTCCCGGGTATCCACTTCCGAACAGAGCGTCAGACTCCGTGCCGTGTATTTTTCGTTGAGAGGCACGTCTCTGGAATTCGGTTTGAGCTTAATATTTTCTGATTTGATCTGTAGAGAGAGAGTACCGAGTCTCTGCATCTGCAAGCCGAATACCAGCCCAGCGGATTGGATTTCGTGGCTATATTCCCCGGTGGATTCTAAATCTTTGTAATACCGGACTGTTTTCTGGGAGGCAGAGAGATCGGTTCTGAATGTCATGTAGGTTTTAAAGAGCCTGTCTGCCTTGAGCCGGGCCGCAAAGCATTCATCATACTTTCCCGCAAGTGCAAAGAGGGATCCTTCATAGCCGTAGCCCAGCATGTTTTCTTCGACAATCTGGACGAATCCCTTGGTCAACCTTTCCAAATCATATCTCAGGCCGGTGCGTACAAGAGTAAACCCGTGTTCATTCAGATGAAAGATAAGATCGTAATGCCGGTCTTGTTTAATATTTTCAAAGCGGATATCGTCGAAATATCCCGTGCTGTAAATATTTTCCGTGCCTGTTTTCAATAAAGAGACATTGAACAGGTCGCCTTCTTTCAGAGGAAGTTCGCGCCGGATTATGAAAGGGTGAGTCCGCTGATTCCCGGTGAGATAGATTTGTCCAATTCTTCCTTCGTCAATGGCAATTTGGAGCTTCCCGTTTTCGATTCGTGCGGACTCGATTCTTGCCAACACGTAACCTTGATCGTGGTAACATTGAACAATGTGTTTTAAATCCCTGCGTCCTTGATGAGCGTTTGCCGTTTCTCCGCATCGGGTTTCGAGAAGACTGGAAATAACAGAATCAGGGAACAGTGTATTTCCGGTAATTGAGATAGAGTGAATAACCGGATTTTCCTGGACATAAAACGTAAGCGAAAAAGAGGTGCTGTCCCAGAAAGCCGAGACCTTTTGGAAAAAGCCGGTCTGAACGAGCGACTGTCCAGCCCAGACGATTTGTGATATGGGAACTGGGAATTTTGTCTCGAGACGGATGAAAGAATCGAAAAGCCGGCTGTCCAGATTTTTCAGACCCTCTATCGAAATACGTTTTACAGTGATTGTGGAATCTTGTTGATGAGTATATTGATTCAGCGCGTTTTCGATTTGTGGGATCATCTGTTCGGCGGCAAGCTCTCCGGCCTGAATGAGAGTTTCGCATTCGTGAAAATCCGTATTTGAGATATCATCCAATTGAGGCTGGATAACGATATCTGCCAAGGTCATCTGCTCATTGATTCTGTCCTGCTGCATGATTGTTGTGACCTGATCCGCGATTTCCCAGGGGGCATCCAATTCTTTCTCTTTTCTCAGTTTGGAAGACGTATCCACTGCGATGATCAGATCGGCTCCCAGGGATTTGGCTTCGGCAACTGGCAGATTCTGGACCAGCCCGCCGTCCACGAGCATTTCATCTCCAATGGATACAGGGGTAAAAAGAAGAGGTATAGCCATGCTGGCGCGTATTGCATCGATCAGGGAGCCGTTCCTTAAAACCACTTTTCGGCCGGTCAGCAGATCCGTGGTGACGGCGCAGAAGGGAATGTGCAGAAGATCGAAATTCTCATTAATGGGATACGGGGCGTTCAGGATGAGATCCGTGATCAGCGATGTCAGTCGCTGTCCCGACGTATAAGCGGAGGGCAGATCAAGCGACAGCCCTTTCAAGCGGAGCTGAATCAGATATTGTGTTCGGTCCTCTTTTTGACTCAGAAACAACTGTTTTCTGGGAGGAGCATTCACGATGATTTCATGCCAGTCGATACGATAAGCCATTTTTTCTATTTCGCTTCCAGTATATCCGATTGTGTAGAGACCGCCGATAATGGCTCCCATACTGGTGCCGGCAATCCCATCAATGGGCAAACCGTGTCTTTCAAATGCCTTGAGTACACCGATCTGTGCAAGGCCGCGGGCACCGCCGCCGCTTAAAGCAAGAGCGATTTTTGGTCTTTGTATCTGGTAATAAGGGATGTAGCTATCTCTGGATACAGGAAATGGTTCCAGTCCCAGTGGTATCCGAATCCCTGGGTGATTTTTTTCAGCCAGCAATGGAAACGTGAAAAAGAGAAGAAAAAAAGTGACGATTGATCTGATTTTCATTGTAAACAAAAGATAATAAAATCGTTAAGTAAAAGCAAGCTGATGATTTGATTGATCTTCATCCCGATAGAACGGGACTCGATTCCAAACGGGTCGGCCTCTGCAGGAGGTCGTTTACTGAGAAAAATCGGTTTGTTTTTAACGAAAGTATTTTGTAAAATTTTATAGATGAACACGGCACAGACAGCCCTATCGATTTGTTTTTATAAAGAACCCGATTCTGAGGCAACAGTCTGTTCCGAAATTGTCCCTGGAATACAGATCCCATGAAATCAATGAAAATGTCAGCGGGAAATCGTATGGGTAAAAAATCGAGAACGCGATCCATGATTTATGTGGCTCTCGTGGCAGCCTTGACGTGTATAGGCGGGTTTATCCGCATTCCTCTTTTACCAGTGCCTCTCACGTTGCAGACGCTGTTTGTCTATCTTGGAGGCAGTCTGCTTGGCAGCAAGCGGGGGGCGATCAGTCAAATTTTGTTTTTATTGATTGGATTGGCCGGAATACCGGTTTTTGCCATGGGGGGTGGGCCAGGATACCTCCTCCAGCCGACATTTGGGTATCTGGCCGGTTTTCCTATAGGCGCTTTTGTGCTCGGCACCTGGCTTGAAAAATCCGACATGTCAAATGAGATAGTAAAACTGTATCTGGCACATTTTCTGGCCCTGATTGCCGTTTTTTTGATCGGCGTTGTGTATCTATATCTCAATGTAAAATATATCGCGGGAAAAGAAATGGATATGGTTTATGCAGTATCGAGCGGTTTTCTTGTTTTTATGCCGGGAGAAGTGATCAAGATAATCATATCGGTTGGCATTACATCGAAGTACAAAGCATTGTTTGAATAACTAAATTTTTGGTTGTACTAAAATACCAGATATCAAATAATCATACAGATCGAAGGAACGAGATAATTTTTTGATTGTTAAATATAAAATTATGATTGCATCGTTTTCCTCTACCCGAAAGAAAAGGAAAAGTGTTCTCATTTTTTTTATCGGATTTTTTTTCTTGCTGGACACTTTCCCGGGGCTGACACAACAGAAGAATCAGTTGAGTAAAATTCGACAGGATATCCAGCGCCTGGAGAATGAATTGAATAAGAAAGACCAGGAGGAAGTGACTCTGCTGGAACAGGTCGAAAATATCGAGAGAGAGATCGGACTCAAGGAAAAACTGATAGGCGAACTCGGATTGGAACTGAAGCGGACGGAAAGGAAAGTTCAAAAATCGGAAAAGGATTTGAATGAAATTCTTGAAGGATTTAACAGGCTGACCCTGCTGGTAAAAAACAGGATGTTGAGGATGTATAAACGGGGCCGGTTTATGGACTGGGAAGTCTTTTTTTCGATACGGTCTCTGAACCAGGCGGCGGTTTGGCTTAAATATCAAAAACGGATTGTCGAAAATGACCGGCGGAATCTTAAAAATCTGGAAGAGAAAAGAATCAGTATTGAAAATCAGCGTACAGTATTGAACAGGGAAATTCAGATCAAAACAAAATTGATGCAGGAGAATAACGAAGAGAAAGAAAGTCTCGAGGCCAAAAAGAAAAATCAGAAAAAGCTTTTAGCCCAGGTTCGAAAGGAAAAGGGACCTCTCCTGGAACAGTTGAGGGAGAAGAAAATAGCCTATCAGGAGATCGAAAAGAGAATCAGTTACGAGGAGACAAAACGAAAAACCACGGTTCAAAAGTTAGACGGCTCGCAGTTTGCCGGATTGAAAGGAAAAATGCGATGGCCTGTCAAAGGAGAGGTTGTTTCGAATTACGGTCGGCAGCGGCATCCTGTTTTAAAAACATGGACTGAAAATCTGGGAATCGATATCAAAACTTCGGATGGAACGAGCGTGCAGGCGGTGAGCCGAGGGATTGTACGGTATGTTACCTGGTTGAGAGGTATGGGAAACTTGGTCCTGTTAGATCACGGCGGAGGATATTATTCCGTTTACGGCCATCTTGCTGTAGTTTTTGTGGAAACAGACGACGAACTGAAAGAGGGAGACATCATCGGTCAGGTCGGAACCGAGCAGAGTCTTTATCAAACCAATTTGCACTTCGAGATCTGGAAGGAACAAAATCATTTTGATCCGGTTACTTGGTTAAGGTAAAATCAATATGAATCATTCATGGGACGTGGTCGGTCAGCAAAGAGCAAAGGAGATTCTTTCCGCTTCAATGAAAAGAGGGCGTATGGCGCATGCGTATCTCTTTCAGGGACAGGCGGGGACAGGGAAAGATGCGATGGCAATCGCAATGGTCAAAGGACTTCATTGCCAAAACCGGGTCGAATGGGGATGTCATCAGTGTACCGCCTGTCAAAAGATTTCCCGTATGGAATATCCCGAATTTCATTTTATAGTGCCGGTTCCTTCCAGACCCAAGACCATGAAGGAGGACAAATATAGCGAGATACTTCTAGAGAAAGCCCTTTTTCGAATCGCTAATCCCTATCAGAAACTCGATTATCAACCCGAATTAAAAATGTTTCCTGTGATCGGAATAGAGCAGATTCGATCTTTGAAAAAGGAGACCATGCTTAAAATTCCAGAAGGGCAGTACCGCATGATCGTAATCACTCATGCGGACAAGATGACGCTTCCTGCATCCAACAGTCTTTTGAAACTGCTTGAAGAGCCTCCGGAGAGGACCTTGATTTTGCTCACCTCTTCCGCGCATAAACGCATTCTGCCGACCATCGTGTCCCGGTGTCAGGTCGTTCGCTTTGATCCTCTGCTCGAAAAGGAAATTGAAGAGGTACTGAAACAGCGGTATCAGGTCCCGGAAAACAAAGCGAAGTTTGTTGCGAGCATCTCTGGCGGCAGTCTCGAAAGCGCCATCGATTTGATCAATGAAAAGTATGAAGAGATTCGTGATTGCGCGTTTCAGTTTTTGGAACACAGTCTCGATGGGAATGTTTTCAAGCGGGTCGAATTTTGCGAAAAGATATTTCGTAACAGGGACAGGACGGAAATCCAGTCTCTTTTTCAGGTGTTGCTGGTTTGGCTGAGAGATATTTTATCCCTGCGTTTAGGTGAAAAGGAACGGTTGCTCAACAAGGACAGGATTGGGGAACTGAATCGCTTTGTAGAAAAGAGATCTGCATTCGATGTGGAAAGAGCCATATTCCGGACAGAGCGGGCTATTGATTTTATAGAAAAAAATGTGTACCTTCATCTAATTATTCAGTCGTTAAGTGCTGATTTTTATCGCTGTCAAGACAGAAAAGGATTGTAATGGCAAAAATTATAGAAATAGAGTTCAAGGGAGGCAGAAAGGCATTTTATGCGAATCCACAGGAGTTTCCGTTTGCTGTCGGGGACAATGTGATGGTTCAGGTCGAAAA
>CAZIAH010000011.1:0-58450 GCA_964537715.1 uncultured bacterium
GGTGAGTAGAGGGACTTGAACCCTCGGCCTTCAGGGCCACAACCTGACGCTCTAACCAAGCTGAGCTATACCCACCATAGGGTATTCAATATAAAAAAGAATAGATAACAAATCAAGTAAATTTAACACCCAAATCAACCCCCAAATTCGCCGAACAATATTTTCAACACAACAAGCTAAATCATCCCAAAAAAGATGTTGGATCAATTCAAAAAAAATAGTATCTTTATAAAAAAAAGGCCACAAAAACAATCATGAAAATAAATTTGGAAAATCTGGCGGACTTGCTATCCAATTGGGAAAACCAGAGTTACGATGGACTGTCTCCGAATGAACTCGCACAGAGAATATTGACCACTTCTGAAAATTTAATCTCCGCCGGGAAAGTATCAAACAAACACAAAGCACTCTGGCACCGCTATCTTCACCTGACAGGAAAAAGCCGTTTCCTGCAGAATCTTGTCGAACGGACATTGCAGTATCGGTGGGCAGAAACCACTTTTAAAATTATTCGCCTGACAGAATATACACTGCTTGATATGTTCGAAAGGCATGTGTCCGAACATCCAAAACACACTCTCTTCACTGAATTTTCAAATGAAGAATCGATCGACTGGAGTTACGAGCAAATCCAGCGTCACATTCGGGAAATTGCTGCCATATTCTATTCTTCGGTAAAATCAAATCCAAGAGTAGCGCTTTTCTCAGAAAACAATTTGGAAAACGCTTGCTGCGACCTGGCCTGCCTTTTTTACGATATTCTGGATACGCCGCTCAATATTCATTTCGATGGAAATACACTGATAGAGATATTTAATAAACTAAAAATCAACATCGCGATAACCGATACACTCGAACGATGCAACTTGCTTCAGGAAATTAGAAAACAAACAAAAATCCATTTTCGCATTTTTGTTCTCAATCCATATATTGCCGACAATGAAGAAAACATCCTTTTTTTAAACGAATCCTGCAAGCGCATTGACTACAAGAATGAGCAAAATTTTCTTGCAAAACGCAAACAAAAATCATTGGATCAGGTTTCCACAGTGATGTTTACATCCGGAAGCACTGGGAAACCAAAAGGAATTTGTTTTTCTCAGTATAATATAATCACCAAACGCTTCGCACGTGCAGCTGCACTTCCCCAAGTGGGTGATCACGAAGTCTTCTTGTGTTACCTTCCCCTTTTTCACACATTTGGCCGATACCTGGAACTTTTGGGTTCGATATACTGGGGGGGTACTTATGTTTTTCCTAATAATCCATCAGTAGAAACACTGATTTCTCTTTTTCCAAAAATCAATCCGACAGGATTTATCAGCATTCCGTTGCGCTGGGCTCAACTGCAGGAATACTGCCTCGAAAAACTAGAACCAATTCCGGATGAAACAATCCGAAATGTCACTTTCCGCTCAATAGTGGGAAATCGGCTTTCCTGGGGTCTTTCTGCCGCAGGTTATCTAGATCCCAAAATCTTCCACTTTTTCAGAAAATACGGTGTTAAACTCTGCAGCGGTTTTGGGATGACAGAAGCTACGGGCGGCATCACAATGACCCCGCCCGATCAGTACATCGATAACACACACGGCATTCCACTTCCGGGTGTCAGAACACGATTGAGCAAGTATAACGAACTTCAGGTCGCCGGTCCCTATATCGGCCGATATCTTGATGAAATCTGCACGGACGGTTTAATCCCATACGATGATGCAGTCAATCCCGATTTCTGGTTAGCTACCGGGGATGTTTTCCACATTTCATCGGAAGGATTTTATGAAATCGTGGATCGAATCAAGGATATCTATAAAAACAATAAAGGTCAGACCATTGCACCAAGAAAAATCGAAAAAAAATTCATAGGCGTTCCTGGAATAAAGCATACCTTTTTAATCGGGGACGGAAAGCCATACAACACGCTTTTCATTGTACCCGAATTCGATGATGCGGTTCTGAAACCACTGAAAACCAAGGAGCAGCAGCGGGAATACTTTCGTCAGATCGTTACATCGGCAAACCAGGACTTTGCACCCTATGAACGTGTGATCAATTACATGATACTCAATCGAGATTTCGATGTGAATAAAAACGAGATCACTCCAAAGGGAACTTTCAATAGAAAAACCATCGAGCATCATTTTAAAAACGAAATCGAAGAACTGTATCAGAGCAATTATATTGAATTGGCTTTCAAACATCTCCGAATCATAATACCTCTCTGGTTCTTCCGGGATCTCGGCATCCTCGAAGACGATATCAAAATCACGCGCAATGGACTGCTCAATAGAAGGACGAAAGTACTGCTCACTATTATAATGAATAGCGATCCCTCTATTATTCAAATCGGCGACCTTGAATATCAACTTTTAAACCAGACCATTGATCTGGGATTATTCACAAGACAACCCAGACTATGGATCGGCAATCCGAATTTAATACAGTTTAGTCCTATCCGAGAGGGATGGGATGTCTCTCTGAATTCAATCTCAGAGCAGATTTTTATTCCCTGGAAATCAGTTAAAAAATACGCATCCACTTCTTTTGCGGATTCAAAAAAAATCTCCAATCCAAACCTGCTGAAATTGAACCAGCTTGTCTCGGAGATGTACTTTTCCGATTCAGAAAAATCACTCAGTGCGGTTCGTGAGATTGAAAAAAGGTTAAAAAAAGCCGAACCGAGAATCGCAGAACTGACGCGCCACAGACTTGAAGCATTGGCCCGTCATCCTGATGAAAATGTGCGTTGCCTTGCCTACAAGATTTTGTTGATCGACGAACCAAAATTGGACTATTCGAAAGCTTTTCCCTCTTTCATCGATTCCGGTCTTACCTTCCTCAACAAGGAATCTATCGAAGAGATCGCTTTTTCAAGATTGGAAAAACGTCGGCTTGATGCACTGCGACGAAGACTCTTCATCTATCGACTTCAATTAGAGTGGCCTGTAAAAAAAGCAACCCGACAGCAATTCATCAATATTTTCCAGTTACTGGTGAGTTTTGTCGGATACCATCCGGAATTTTATAATCCGGTCAGAGCGGAACTGGCAAGTTGGGTTCTACATCGATCCGACCCCGAACTGGCCAAAATCGCCCAACGATACTTTACCAAACTCTTTCAAAATTTCGAGGCCAAACTCGAAGTCCAAACCCCAAAGCACACCCTCAAAGATTGGAATACTCGGCTTGTATTTGATGATGGCCTCTCTAAAAATGAAATCCATCGAATTAAAAAAGTGTTGATCGGAACCACTTTTTTAAAACAATCCATTATGTTGGCTTTCGATGAAGAAAACTTCGATTTGGAACACATCTCAAAAGGAGGGATCTGGATTTCGAGACTTCAGTCCTCGCATTACTACCTCCTCTACCGAATGAGTATTAATACGATTGACGGAAAACATTTTGATTTGCAGCTTGTACTTAGGGAAACATTACAGGAATTCAATATTCTGGAATCCGTTCACTGGCTTGAGGCTGTTTCAGGGTATCCCTTTGGACCTCCTGTTCTTCCCCGCCTGGGTTGTTACCGTCCGGAACTCGGCGCTAGATCGATGGCTTATCTAAACGAAATTACTGTATGGGGCAAAATCAGGCAATTATCAAGTGTCTATTTCACGGGTGGTGCTTTCCCCAAACCAAACGCGTGGAGAAAACTTTTCGTATCGGCCCTCTCCACTTTCTTCAGAGGATGGAGAAACAGCGGAAACAGAATCGTCCCGGGATCCATCTCCCCCAGCAATGTTGTGGTTCCGGAATTGGATTTTCGGGAAAGCGCTACAATCCTGTCCTTGGTCGGCTGGTGTGAATATAAAAACACACTTTCATTGATCAATCCGATGCTGCAAAATTTCTTTGCCAAAACCAGTGCCAATTTCCCGTGGTGTGATGTACAACTTAACATCGATTGGATATTCGATGGCTGCGTCGAAGCCCTGGGCAGTGAAATCGCGATGGATTTTTTCGATCATCTGAAGGAAGACCTGAAAAAGAGCAGACTCAAACATATCGAAAAAAAAGTATTTGTCAAGCGTCTGAACGACTATATGGAACAAAGTCAAGTTGAATATTATAAACCCCTTCCTCTCCTCAACGCTATTGAAAGATACACAAACTGGGAAAAGCTCAACCCCATGGCAACCCATATCGCAATGGAACAAACCATCGACGAAGTCTACCATCTGTATCGATTGGATCGTTTTCCTGAAATCGCACGGTACCATCTTTACCGACATACCTATTTCAGTAATTCCGATCCATCGGTGCAAAATGCTTTCGATAAACTCCTGAATGCCATGATCACGAATCGGAAAAAGCCCGCCGTCCAATTTTTGGAACTTTCCGATCTTCAGGGCGCATTGACAAACAGCAATGACAGAGACATTTTCAGTCGAATGGTTTTTCCATATTACCAGCGTAAAGAGAAACTGGAAGTTCTTAAGATCGGCGAAAGCGAACGGGAACAGGTCATCGTACATTCCACCATCACCGACAAGTACGGCAACACCTATACCTTTCGCGCACCTGTGGAGCCGGCCGAGATCGGTCAACTGTACCGTATATTCTTCAATGAAAATTTCCCAAAACAGATTTCGGAACAGGACAAACATTTTGTCGTCATTGATGCCCAGGAAAAGGTGGTCGGAGGCATCTGTTACCAGATTCAGGAAAAACAAATTGCGCAGATAGAAGGGACTGTCGTGAGTTCACCGGTTAAAGAACGGGGGATCGGAAAAGCCATTATCGAGCATTTCTGCAATCGTATGACCAGTCAGGATATCCATGTGATCAAAGCCCATTTTTTCTTCAGACCGTTTTACGAAAAATTGGGATTTCATGTGGACAAACAATGGGGGGCATTGGTTAAGTTCCTGACGCCTGAAAGCAAATTGGAAGAAATCACATAAAAACTTTCGACCTGCCAGTCCAAGTAGGTTGGGGCAGTTCCTACCCTACAAAGCTTACAGTAATCCTCCTTAATCCCCCTTTTTCAAAGCCCGCCAAAGGCGGATAAAGGGGAAAGTCCCGCAAAGCGGGACAGGGGGATTCAATTACATCGGTAACTATCGGAGTGTAAAAATAAAATGGAGAAGACCAAAAATAATTAAAGATCCTGCAAGTAAACGAATAGAGTATAATTCTGATCTTATTTCTTCGACGCTCCTTCCTGGTTTAAGAAAAAGAAATTGTAGCACTTTTAATTTTAATGTAAATATAGATAGTAAAAACACACAAAGTATATAAAGCATAGTAATACCTAAAATACCACTGAATATACTTAAAGTATCCAAATTACCTTGTGGAATCTGCTGGATTATTTTTATAAATCCAGCCAATAATAAAATAAGAAAAATAATAGTCGAAAACCGTATTGGCAATCTTTTCCTATTGGCTATATTAGATTCATAACCACAAGGAATAAAACCCAATTCTTGAATTTCTTTCAACAATTTACCAGGATTACCTTTATATCCAAATGTAAATTTTTTATGATAGATTGTCATAATAGTAATTGAATTATTATTTCTATCTATAGAAATAATCTCTTCCATTTTGAAAGAATATACACCATAGAGAAAAATATTTAATGTTAATTTATCTTTTGTAACTTTCAGATTTGCTAAAGCAGAATGAAATGAAAATCCTATTTTAGCGTTTCCTTTCCAAGATTTATAATCCATTCTAACCTCTATAACATACTTCATTTAGTCCAGTAGGTTGGGGCTTGCCCCAACATTATCTACCTACAAAGTTCAGACAATCCTTCTCGTTCTATAATTTCTCTGGTTATATCCGGAATACATGCAGTGCTGTCGGAGAGTATAGGAGAACCATAGAAACAGGTGAGATTCATAGGCAATAAAATTGTCCGCTAATCCTGCAAAGAAGATGCGGGACATATCGGGCTTACGGACTGCTACAAACTTTTTACAAAATGTATTAATAAAATTATACCGGATATTAAAAAAGCAATACCTCCTATTATTAATGTTGCCTTTCTTTGAGTTATTGAATAATCTCCAGGTCTACTTTTACCTGTTAGTTTAATTATTAAATCGCTGAAACATGTAAATATTGTTCCTAAAAATATTAAAATAATCGATAAAATTAATTCATTTTTCATAAGATTACCCAACATTTAGAATTATTTCTTAGAGCAATCTTCTTTTTCCTTGCACATCGCAGAGGATGAATCATTAAAAAGTCGATATAAATCATAGCCCAGTCCAGTAGGTTGAGGCTTGCCCCAACATGATAAACCTACAAACTTACAGCAATCCTTCTCGTTCTATAATTTCTTGTGCTATATCCGAAATGCATGCAGCCAATTGAGGTGTACAAGATTCTTGAAAAGTTCGTGTATCGGCTGGTTCAATCCCATATATTACAATTTCTCTGGGCAGATGCATGCCCATTTTCTCACCAAGAGCTATGGCTTCCGGAAGACCGACATGATGTCTTGTCATGGCCGACCCGGACGGCAGATCCTCCGGCTTCATCTTGACAATGGTGCCCACTGGATTCTGTCCAGTGACAATGGCATCTATAAGAATCAATTTATCATATTCCTGGATTCGATCGAGAAGCTCCAGTCCGCCGATCGAAGCTTCTTCAACACGGATATTATTTTCGCTGATCTGCTTCTTAATTTCCCGTGATACATAAATGCCGATGCCGTCATCACAAAGAAGCGTGTTCCCCAATCCCAATATCAGGATTCTTTGATTTCTCTTTTTCTGTGTTTTGGTTCGAGTCGACGATTTCACTTGATTTGATATTTTGCCATACCCTCCTGATAGAGATCGCCGCCGTGGCAATCATTGACCACCACTGCGGGGAAATTCTCCACCTCGAGCCGGCGAATGGCCTCAGGTCCGAGATCCTCGTACGCAACCACTTCCGCTTTCTTGACACTTTTGGCCATCAGGGCAGCAGCTCCGCCAATGGCTCCAAAATAGACTGCTTTGTATTGACGAATTGCATTCTTCACTTCCTCGGATCGATTGCCTTTTCCGATCATTCCCTTCAAACCCAATTCGATCAATCTGGGTGCAAAAGGATCCATACGATAACTGGTTGTGGGACCAATGGAACCGATCGGTCGGCCGGGCTTGGCCGGAGCCGGTCCCGCATAATAAATAATCTGTCCCTTGATATCGATTGGCAGATCATCCCCCCGATCCAGTGTTTCAATTAACCGCTTATGCGCCGAATCTCTTCCTGTATAGATGATCCCACTGATCAATACCGAATCACCGATCTTGAGATGTTGAATCATATCGTTTGACAGCGGCGCTGTTATTTTTTTCACTCCTTCCATTACGATCTCCGGATTTTTTTGTGATCAACGATCGGTTCACAACGATCTACTGATAATGAATAACTGGCAACTTAAAACCCGAAACTCGGAACTCAAAACTTGTAACTTGAAACTCACAGAACAATCGACTGATGACGGGCCACATGGCACTGCATATTCACCGCAACCGGAAAGCTGGCGATGTGACAGGGATGAACTTCGATCAGCACATCCAGTGCCGTACATCGCCCACCGAATCCCTGGGGACCAATACCCAGACGATTGATTTTCTCGAGCAGTTCTTCCTCCAGTCGGGCATAATAAGGATTGGGATGTCTCGATCCAACAGGACGGAGCAGGGCCCGTTTGGCGATCTGGGCACATTTCTCAAACGTCCCACCGATACCTACACCCACGATCACCGGCGGACAGGGATTGGCTCCCGAACGTTTCACCCGATCGATGACAAACGCCTTCACTCCCTCAACCCCCGCAGCCGGCGCCAGCATTTTGACCTCACTCATGTTTTCGCTCCCTCCACCCTTCGGAGCGACAATGAGTTTGAGCTTGTCTCCCGGCACAATGTCTGTATAAATTACCGCAGGCGTATTGTCTCCTGTATTTTTTCGTTCGATGGGATCGCTGACAATGGATTTTCGGAGGTAGCCTTCCCGATATCCCTGCCGGACACCTTCATGAATGGCTCCGGTAAATTCCCCTCCGGTGACATGAACTTCCTGCCCGAGTTCCGCAAAAACAACGGCAAATCCCGTATCCTGACAAAGAGGGGCTTCTTCGCATTTGGCAATTTCGGCATTCTCGATGATTTTTTGAATGACTTCCTTCCCGGCAGGAGATTCTTCTGTTTTCAGACATTGTTCCAGCCGTTTCAATACATCCTCACCTAAAAAATAATTGGCCCGCATGCACAATTCTTTGACGGCTTCAGTAATAGTCGAAACGTGTAAATCTCTCATCAAAATCTCCTTCACCTCTTACTAAATTCTCTCATTCATAAATACTGTGATGTATTTAGGATAAATTATCTGTGAACACGTTCGCAAGTTTTGCTAAGCTCGTGTGCCAGAGGCAGATCCGCCTCTGGAGGAAAATACGAAACACAAAATCAGAAACAAATTCAAAACTGTGTACTAAGTCATTTCAACCACTTTTTGTACAAGTTTTTCAATCCCTTTAGCGATATCAGAAATACCCGGTCCCAACATATAGGCAGGCGTGGATACAATTTTCAATTTATCATCAACAACGATCTCATCCACCTGTGCATTTTGATGTCTGGCGCCAAAAAATTCAATATCGGAAGCTGTTTCGGGTTCTGTTCCGATGGTCAACAGAGAATGAAAACCGCTATCTCTCAAAGCCACGGCCACAATCATCGGTGCGATACAAATGGCTCCCAGCGGTTTACCCTCTTTCACAATTTCGAGAATCAGCCGTTTGACATCGGCGTGAATCATGCAATTTCTTTTATTGATATTATAATCGATCAAATTCTTGGCCGCTCCTGTCCCGCCGGGGAGAATCAATCCATCCAAGTTTTTGGATGAAACCAAATCGATATTTTGTATTTTCCCTCTGGCAATCCGGGCTGACTCCGTGAGCATATTTCTTGTTTCTCCTGTTTCCCGGAAGCTCAAGTGATCGATCACGTGAAATTGATTCCGGTCCGGCGCCATACACACAGTTTCGACTCCCGCACGATCAAGGAAATAGAGTGTGAGTGTCGCTTCATGAATTTCCGATCCGTCCCGTGATCCGCAGCCCGCCAATATCACTCCGATTTTCTTTGACATTCTATACCTCTGATTACTGGTTAATATCTTGTCTTTCAAAAATAATATAATAAATTTTATCTCAATATGGACTCAAAAAAAATCTCCACCAAAAAATGGTTGACATTGGTGGAGAAACACAATCGCTATGCCGTACCTATTATTATTGCAAACGAATCGGACCTAGTGCTTCTATTTCTTTCATAAACAGGTTCACACTTTCCTGAAATTTTTGCACTTCTCCTTTATCCACCCATTCCAGCTTCAATCTTTTGGAATCGATATCCATTTGTCGTATCATCATTTTGAGTAAAGAAACACGTCCGCAGGTCTTATAATTGGCATCGTGTTCGCATTTATCTTTAGGACAAGCCGTGATCAGAACGCCCCAGACACCCCGACTAAATGCCTCTAAAATCAATTCTGGAGAAATGCGTCCCGAACACATGCTCACCAGGAGTTTCTTCTCCATATCCTTTTTTTCAAGACAGGATTCGGAGAGCTTCAATCCGGGATAGTTGGACCAGTTGCAGTAAAACACCACCGCTTTGGGATTCATACGGAGTCTCCTTCCAGAAAGCCGATCACTTCTTCACGCAATTCTTTCGGACTCAAACCAAAACCCTCCCGACTCATCGCTGCACCCGTAGGACAGGCAGCTACACAACATCCGCAGCTCTGGCATTTGACCTTGTCCACAACAATTCGATCATTCTTTTCATCATAGGAGCGTGCTTCGTGTTTGCACACCGAGACACAAATCCGGCACCGGCAGCAGAGATCATCGTTGGTTTTGGAAACCGTTCCTTCGACATCGAACCCCGCATCGATAAAATCCGCTCTGGCATCTTTGAAAATATCGGTCACATCGATCTTGGCAGAACAGCTCTCGTCACAGCGCTTGCACATATAGCACTCGAATACCTTTTCCACCAGATAATCGGTCGGTTCGATTTCTCCCTGCATGAGTCCGTGCAACATAACCAGTTTACCGCGTGGAGTATCCGTTTCCCAACCCGTCATCAGAAACAGATGACAATTCTCATAACAGTAACCGCATCGAATACATTTATGCAGTTTACCCTGCCATTTTTTAAGTTGATTGAACTCCATAAACCATCCTCTTCAATTCACAATAATCTTAAGCAATATGATACCTCAGTTTCGTGGCTGTAACCCAATCGTCAGGTGCATCCATCAATTTCCCGGGATTCAGAATATGATTGGGATCGAGCGCGTCCTTGATGGCGTGCATGACAGAAAGGGAATCCTGCTTCTCCTTTTTGAATGCCGGTCCCTTGGAAAGTCCGATCCCGTGTTCGGCTGAGGTCGTTCCTCCGATTGAAACCACATAATCATAAATTTCCTGCACAGCCTGTTTGGCATTGTACCACTGCTTGCCCTGACTGGCATCCATAAGAATCTTTGTATGCATGCAGCCCGACCCACAGTGTCCGTATGCCGTCATGATCACATTGTTTCTATCTGCAATTTCATGTATTTTACGGGCAGTTTGTGCCATCTTTGAATAGGGAACGGCCATATCGTCCGCAAGAGAGGTACAGGATTTAATATCCATATATTTGGACAGGGCCGGGAATAGTTTTTTCCTACCGGCGAACAATCTGGTTCGTTCCTGAGCGTCGTAACTTGTTTTTATCCCGGTCCCGGAATGTTTCTTGCAGATTTCGATCATCTTGTTGATTTCATACTCCACGGCCTCTTTCACCATGCCATCCGCTTCGAACATGAGAATGGCTTCCACATCGGGCAATCCCATGTCCAGAGCTTTATTGACAGCTGTAATGGCTACATTATCCATAAGCTCCAGAAGCGAAGGTTGGGCTCCCGAGGCCATGATCTCGGCAATCGTATCCCCAGCATCTTCCAGCTTTTCAAAATTGGCCACACCGAGGCATCTGAATTTAGGGTTGGCAACGAATTTCAAAGTAGCCTCAACAATGATACCCAGAGTTCCTTCAGAACCGACCATGAGCCGGTCCAGCTGGTATCCCGATGCCTGAACGCGCGTCCGGCATCCCATGTGAACCAGATCTCCGTTGGCCATGACCACTTTCATTCCCAGCACGGAATCTCGAACCGCACCGTATTTGACAGAACGAACCCCGCTGGCGTTGTTGGCAATTTCCCCTCCAATGGTGGCCACGCGGCTTGACGCTGGTGCGACAGGATATATCACACCGTAAGGTTTGAGAGCACGGTTCAAATCATCATCAACCACGCCCGCTTCCACACGACAGTACTGGTCTTCAAGGTTGATTTCGAGAATGCGATCCATCTTTTTCATGGTGAGAACGATACCGCCCTGAATAGGAACCGCCTGCCCCGACATTCCTGAACCACCCCCCCGAACCACCAGCGGGATTTTGCCAACATTGGCATACCGAACAATCGCCTGAATCTGATCCACTGAGGTCGGTCTCACAATCACCCAGGCTGGCGCTTCATGGACCGAAGAATCAGAACCGTACACCAACAGATCAGCTGGATTGTCCCGAACATTCTCATTGCCAACGATCTGTTTTATTTTATCAATATCAATTTTTCCCATCATCAATCCTTAATGTAAAATTAATTATTTTGGAACTTTAAACTTTTTATCAGATAAGAATCTTGAATTTTAGGTCAAGTTTTTACATCATAATAAAGCTCTGCTCTGTCTTAAAATCCGAAATTCTAAATCCTAAATCCGAAACAAATGAGAAATTCGAAATTCAAATTTTTAGTTGATATATTATTTGCTCTTTTGCACAATTGTTTCGAATTTCGTATTTTGTTCATTCTAATTTGTTTCTTACTTTGACATTCGAATTTCGTATTTTTCACGAACTTTGTGTCTTAACAATTTGCCCGTCCTCGGTTGGAACGGTGAAGCCTCGATCGCATTTTATTTGAGTACCTTCTTCATAGTCAATCCGATTTCAGCAGGAGAATCCACCACAGTGACACCACATCCCCGGAGTATTCCGATTTTTTCTTCGGCCGTTCCCTTCCCTCCGGCAATAATGGCGCCCGCATGACCCATCCGTTTGCCCGGAGGAGCCGTCCGACCGGCAATGAATGCAACGACCGGCTTGGGATAGCCATCCTTGATATATTCCGCGGCCTTCTCCTCATCCGTTCCGCCAATCTCTCCAATAAGAACGATGCCCTCGGTTTGGTCGTCATTTTTAAACAGCTCCAGTCCATCGATAAATCGGGTGCCAATAATCGGATCGCCGCCCAGACCGATACAGGTCGATTGGCCCAATCCTTCTTTCGTCAGTTGATCGACTGCTTCATAAGTTAATGTACCGCTTCGTGAAAGAACGCCAATTTTGCCCGGAGTGTGAATAAACCCCGGCATGATTCCCATTTTGCATTCGCCCGGTGTGATAATTCCCGGACAATTGGGACCGATGAGGTGCACATCCCGGTCCCGCAGAAAGGTCATCACCTTCATCATGTCGAGTGTCGGGATGCCTTCACTAATGCAGACAATGATCCGAACCGCCGCTTCTGCAGCTTCCATGACAGCATCCGCTGCAAACATCGGCGGAACAAAAATAATCGAAGCATCAACATCTGTTTTCTGTGTTGCTTCCGCGACCGTATTAAAAACGGGAACCCTCTGATGCTCTTGTCCCCCCTTGCCCGGCGTCACACCAGCCACCACCTTTGTTCCATATTCGATCATTTTTTCAGTATGGAACGTCCCCTCGCTACCTGTGATCCCCTGAACAAGAACTTTTGTATTCTTATTAACAAGTATACTCATAATGAACGATGATCCAACTCGACGTAATAGTTAACTACTTTGTTACAGCGGCCACTGCATTTTGTGCTGCATCTTTCAAATCCGATGCAACTGTGAATTTCAATCCGGATTGATTCAGAAGTTCTGCTGCAATTTCACAATTCGTACCGGCGAGGCGGACCACAATCGGGACGTTGATCTCTAGACGCTTTGCTGCTTCGATCACACCTTTGGCCACACGATCACACCGGACAATACCGCCAAAAATGTTAATCAGTACCGCTTTCACGTTTTTATCGGACAACAAGATACGAAATGCCTGCTCTACCCGTTCCGATGAGGCGGCACCCCCGACATCCAAGAAATTGGCCGGCATGGAACCGTACAGTTTGATGATATCCATCGTCGCCATGGCCAAACCCGCACCATTGACCATACATCCGACACTGCCATTGAGTTTCACATAACTCAATCGATATTTGGCAGCTTCCACTTCGGCTGGTTCCTCTTCATTCATGTCTCTTAATTCTGTAATTTCCGAATGACGACACAGCGCATTGCCATCAAAATTGATCTTGGCATCGGCGGCTAACAATCTTCCTTCTTTCGTAATGATCAGCGGATTGATTTCGACTAGAGAACTATCTTTTTCAATGAAAAGTTTATAAAGATTGAGGATGAGTTTTGTTCCCTCGCGAATCAATTCTTTGGGAAGATTCAATCCAAAAGCAATTTCTCTTGCCTGAAAAGGCTGGATGCCGACACAGAAATCGATGGGGATCTTGAGGATTTTTTCAGGGGATTCTGCCGCGACGACTTCGATATCGACGCCCCCTTCTTCGGAAGCAATCATCGTGACGCAGCCGCTTTCACGATCAATCACGACTCCAATATAAAGTTCTCTGACCACATTTAGGGCTTCTTCGATGAGCACTTTTTTAACGAGCTTGCCCGTAGGTCCGGTCTGATGCGTCACCAAATGCATGCCTATTATTTCTTTGGCCCGGGCGACAGCCTCTTCAGGCGTATCCACCAGTTTAATCCCTCCCCCTTTCCCCCGTCCGCCGGCATGCACCTGCGCCTTGACAACCACTTTTTTTTCTATTTCTTCGGCAACACGAAAAGCATCATCGGGAATTTTGACCATCCTGCCCGATGGGACTGGAATATCATACCGTTTAAAAATTTCCTTAGCTTGATATTCATGAATTTTCATAAAATTCAAATTCCCTTCGAATGTTTATCTATTCAATGGGCTTATATAAATATTTTCTTCTTCGCTGGATTTTCTCCAAGGCTTCCGATCTTTTCTGTGAACTCTTCGCACACTCGGGCAAATTTGGTTCCCTCCGAAGCTGAAATCCAGGAAAGTCTCAAACGATTTGTTTCCAATCCAAGAGAATCAAATACTTTCCTTAAAATTGCAATACGTCGCCTCGTATGGTAGTTTCCTGACTGATAATGACAATCTCCCGGATGGCATCCCCCGATCAAAACACCATCGGCACCACCCAAGAATGATTTAATGACGAAAATGGGATTCACCCGGCTCGAGCACATGACGCGAATAGGCAGAATGGATGGCGGATATTTCATGCGGCTTGTTCCAGCCAAATCCGCACCCGAGTAAGAGCACCACTTACAGAGAAAACTGACAATCCGCGGCGTAAATGGTTTTGCCATAATCAATCACCTTTATGGTCTTTAAATGAAACGATTTGATATAATCCCATCTTTACCCTCATTCCCCAAGAGTAGACAATTCTTCTTCTTTATAAATCGTAACCGGTACCAGCTCTTCTACATCTCTACCAGGAACATAATCGAAAATTTTTGCTGTTTCCTCACCCGTCCGCATAAAAATCGCAGAAATCGGTATGTTTGCAGGACAAACCTCGGTGCACATCCCACATCCGGTACAAGAAAAACTCACATGGTTCAATCTGCCCAATTGATACAAGATTGTATCAGGCGGAAGCCTCACCCCACCTTTCCTGAGAAGCTCCTCCTCTATCATGGAGGTCTCATAGTCAAAAAGATAGGACTCGAAATCACAAAGAACGCAGTGGCAAATCGGACAAACCCGGCTGCATCCGTGGCAACCGATGCATTTGCCAAAGACATCGATCATCCCATCCAGTCCACTGCTGGATCCGGTTTCCTCGAAGAGACTTGCCTTTTCTCCATGTCGCTTCTCACGGAGTGCATCGATTGTTTCAGAACCCAATTCACACTCGGAGGTTTCACTTTCAAATCCATCTGCCAGATCGTTGGCTTTTTCCGTATGGAGAAAGAGGACGCATTCCTTGTCTACCTTCGCACCGATTATTGAAACGGTTACATCGGCGTTCATCGGTACGAAATGCTCACAGGCCAGGCACGTGGGCCTGATCTCTTTAAAATTTTCACCTATACTCATTGCCTTCCAGTAATCGGAAAGTTGTTCTTCTGCATGACCCTTCACTGTGGTCTCAAATTGAAAGACCCCACCACAGGTATATGAAATTAAAAGGAAATGATCCCGCGTTCCCTGTGAACGCTTGACCAGTTCGATAAACGTTCTGAGCTCACACGGTTTGATAACCACCGCAATCTGCTTTTTCATTTGAGTAAAACGAGACAGCTCCTGAGCCGCATTCACCGGCATGTAAGGATGAAGGGGAATCGCATCTTTTAGCATTTGGACATCGGTAATTAACCCATAATCGAATCCGCCATTGATACCGGTTTTTCTTAAAGTAAATACCGCACTCACTTTATTATTCTCCAGCAGAAATCTGAGAAAATCGAGCAGTCCCTGCCCTGCGCTCTTTTTAAGTTGAAGACAATTGTCCATCTGAACTCTCCACACCTTCGGCTTCCCTGATCAATGCTTCGACGCCTCGGATTTCATCGAGACGGTATTGTTGAATCGGAAGCTCTTTTTCTCTGTTTTCCCCAGGCTTGTACTCAAATGTTCGTTGAGTTTGATCGGCCACATAAGTGAATATCTCAGCAACCGGTATCGAAACCGGACAGACATCGGAACATAACCCACAGGAAACACAGGAGAGACTCATGTGAGACATCCGTCCCACATGAAACATCCGTTTATCCAGCGGAAAAGAGAGACCGCCACGCCGTTCAACCTTCTGCAAGATGAAATCGAAATCCAGTTTGGAAACTTCGGAATCGAAATAACATTGACGACAGTAACAAATCGGACAGGCACTCTGACAATTTCGACAACCGATACAACTGGCAAACGTCTCCAGGAAACCGTCAAATCCTTCTACCATGGATTGCACGTCTCGAAATTTTTCGACCCTTTTTTTCTGTCTCTTCTTGGTAATTTCTTCGATGTTCTTCTTCCAATCTAAAAGTGAGGCCGATGCTTTAAGACCGCTTTCCTTTAAAATACGCTGACCCTTTTTGCTGTTGGGAATAAGAAGAGCCGCCTTTTGCTGGTCCATTAAAAGTCCAAAGTGAAAATCGACAGACGGCAGCAGGGAAAAACGATCACAAATCTGACACACTGGTTTGGTCGAGGAATCCCCCCATTGCTTTTCTGAAAGCAATGTATCAAAATGCTTTTCTCCCAGTTTGGGATCTTTAAGATAATCGGACAGTGGCAATGCACCGGGGCAATCCACACTCACGAGCGTGATATTCTCCAGATGAATTTGATTCAACTTGGTCAGTTCAATGCTCGCCCGGATTTCGCACGGCCGCATGAGTGTTGCGATTCGGAGATTTCCTTTGCCTTTTCGTGTCAAGCTTTTTAGGGCTTTAGCACCCTGAATAGGCATAATCGGAGCCAATGGATTGGCCTTTTCAAGAAGTGAAGGCTCTTTCACTAAAACCCAAGCGTAGGAATCCCCTGCCGGTACCCGAATGGGAATCAATAATCCGTCAAAAATCTTTTTTTCAAGAAGCCCTCGTAAAAATCCCAGAATCGTTTTTCGAATATTTTCTTTTCCGGAAATTTGTACTCCTTTGGGTGTAGTGGTATTCATTCTCATTGCCTCTAAAATATCAATTTATCGAATTGCTTCTATCATTTCCATGTATAACTGAGATGCCGTAAAATGTTTGGCTCGAATAGCTCCGGATGGACAGCTGGCCGCACAATTGCCACAGCCCCGACAGATCGCTGCGTTGACCACGGAAACCCCTTTTATTTCATCGAAGGTGATGGCTCCGTAACAACAAACTTCCAGACAGGTTTGACAGCCTGTACAAAAGTCCTCCAGTATCTGCGAGACTTTCACCTCCGGAATGACCTTTTCCCCCGGAATCAGCCGGGAGAGAATTTTTCCGCTAGCTGCCTGTGCCTGAATCATTGACTCCGAGCTCCCCATCGGACCATGGGCAGTTCCCACGATGTAAATTCCTTCCGTGGATGTAGCTACGGGATTTAAATGGTGGTGGGCTTCTTGAAAAAATCCGGTTTCATTCAGGGGGATGTTGAGAAGATCTGCAAGGGCTTCTGTCCCCTCAGCAGGTTCCATGGCAGGCGCAAGAATCACCATGTCTGCGCTGCTTTCTTTCCTAGATCCGTCGATACTGGTGTATTTGATTCGATTGTTATTAAGACTGATCTCTCCGACACGAACAAACTCTATCCCCTGCTTCTCTGCCCCTTCAAAGAAATTTTGATCGGCCTTGTGTGGAAGACACAGATCCCGATAGTATGTCCTGACAGAAGCATCCGGTAATTGTGTTCTGATCATTCGTCCAATCTTGATCATTACACTGCAGCAAATTGTTGAGCAATATCCCTTTTCATCCCTGCCCACACAATGGATGAGGGCCACGGATTTGGGTGGCTTGCCTGATTGGAGGACGATTTTACCTTCTTTAGAGAACATTGATTCAATTTCCAGAGAGGTGTATACATCGTCCTCTTCTCGATATTGGTATTGAGCAAGCCTTTTGGGATTAAGCAAGCTGAAGCCGGTTGCTACCACGATGGCACCTGCTTTCAGTTCCGTCTTCGATGTCCTGTCTTTGACATTTTTTAAGACAATTTCAAAATTTCCAAAGAATCCTACAACACTTTCCAGCTCGGTTTCTGTAAAAATCTGAATCTGCTCATTCCGCTGAACGTTCTGTACCATCTGCTGAATGACTTCCGCACCATGCCCCTGACTCTGAAGAAACTGGGAATACAAAATCGACTTTCCGCCCAAAGTATCCTTCCTCTCTACCAGATAGACTTTTCTTTTTTCACCAGCCAGCGTCAGGGCTGCCTCCATACCTGCGATACCTCCACCTACAATCAACACATCGGGTATTGTTTCTAATTCTTTTTCAAGAAGCTCGGACTGTCGGATTGTTCTGCGTATACCGGCGCGAATATATCGGACGGCCTTCTCCATGGCTTCCGTTTTATCGGGTGTAATCCACGCACAGTGCTCCCGGATGTTGACCATCTTGAACAAATAGGGATTCAGAGCCGTCTTCTTGCACACATTCATGAACGTGGATTCATGGTCCCTGGGCGAACAGGCGGCAATCACAAGATGGGTAAGTGCATTCTCTTTAATCTCGTTCTCAAGAAATATCTGCCCCTCATTCGAACAGAGCAATTTGTATCTTTTAAGGACCAATTCAACATCTTCAAACTCTTCCAGAGAAAACACTTTTTCAATAACCGCATCGATATCCACATGATCTGCGATATTCGGTCCGCATTCACAAACATAAACGCCGATTTTCATGCTCATTTTTTTACTCCTGTTCCACCACAACACGTTCGGGCACTGACAAACAATTCATAACGTTTGCGACAGCCGATTCAGCCTGTACAACAGTACTCTGAGCATCTTTGGGTCCTTCGGCGCATCCGGCCACAAAAATACCCTCCCGCGAGGTTTCTGTCGAACCCACTTTTTGATCCGAAATCTGGAAGAAACCCCAATCATCTTGATCAACACCCAGGATCTTTGCAAGTTGAGGGGTATTATCATTTGGGATCATTGCCGGTGCAAGAATGACCAGATCCACAGACAGGTTCTTCTCTGTACCATCTTCTTTTTTGTACTTTATCTTCAGATCAGATTCATTTTTGGTTATTTCGATGTCTTCGGGATCGGACTGAAAAACAAAATCGACACCTTCCTCTTTGACTTTCTTGGAAAAATGCTGAGCCGATTTACCGGGCACACAAATATCGGAATGAAAATCATAAACCCTGACATCAGGAAGTTTGTCTTTCACGAAATGGGCATGTTTGAAGGAACTTAAACAACAGACACCGGAACAGTACCCTTGCTTCTTCCGGCCGACACAATGAACAATGGCAACTGATTTTATAGATTTTTCTCCATTCCGAAGAATCAGTTCGCCGGAAGTCGGTCCATTGGAAGCAAACAATCTCTCGAATTCCATGGCGGTATAAACACCGGGGAATTTCCCGTAGCCCAGATGGGGAAAATGGATTACATCAAGGAGCTCAAAACCAGTGGATACTATAATCGTGGCAGCTTGTATCTGCAATTCCTCTTCTTTTTCAGAAAAATCAATCGCTTCGAACATACAGGCTTCCTGACAGGCTTTGCAACTTTTTTTACTACTGAGACTTAAACAGTGCTCGGGATCAATAACCGGGACATTGGGTAAAGCACCCGCACACGGCACATAGATTGCTTTTCTTTCTGATAGATTTTCCTCCCACTCGTTTTTTAGACTCACTGGGCAAGGTTCGTAACACATGCCGCACCCGATACAGGCCGTCAAGCTGATGTATCGAGGTTTCTTACGAATCGTTACCTGAAAATTCCTCACCTCACCTTCAACTTTTTTGACTGTGCTGAGCATCATTACATCAATATTCAGATGCTGTAAAATTTCCTGCTGAATGGGAGACACCATACAGGTGGAGCACTCCAGATTGGGAAAACTTTCTTCGAACTTGATGATTTTTCCACCAATCAGGGAAAGCTTTTCGACCAAACACACCTTCTTGCCGCTTTTGGCAAGCATGAGACTGGCCTCCATACCAGCCATACCGGCTCCAATGATTAATGTATCATAAACGTCCTTCATCAGATAACTCTTTTAAAACTCTGTTCGATGCTAAAATTCTAAATTCTAAATCCGAAAAACGAAACAAATTCGAAATGCGAAATATCAATTCCCCTAACAGTTGTTTATCACTGACTTTTTCAGCCTTTCGAATTTCGTATTTTGATCACTCTAATTTGTTTGATATTTTCCGCCACAGGCGGATCTGCCTATGGCATGAAGATATTCGTATTTTGTATTTTTACACTACCTAATCTGTCCATCCTCAGTCAGAAATGGCACATTAGACAAAATCCCGATAGTTAATAATACGGATTCCTGTTGATAGGATTGGGCCCGAGTTTTTGAACCTTTGCAGTAAATTCATTAACAACTTCCGCGTACCGTTTGCCTTCAGAGGCCGAAATCCAGGACAACTGGAGTCTCTCCGGATCCAACTTTAAAGCCTCCAGGATTTTTTTCAGATGCGCGTATCGCCTGCGAGCGTAATAATTTCCTTTATCATAATGACAATCACCAGGATGACATCCGGCGATTAATATACCGTCGGCCCCTCCGAAAAACGTGGTCAGCACCAGATTATAATCGACCCGGCTGGAACACATGACGCGAATTACATTCAATGACGGGGATATTTCCAGTTTGGAAGAACCTGCCAGATCTGCTGCAGCATAGGTACACCAGTTACATAAATATCCAACAATCCTGGGTGTGAATTCGTTTTTTTGCTTTTCATTTCCCATTTTAAAATATCACTAAACAGAGAATAACAAATCAATTATCAATCTTTAGATCTGAACCTGTGCCGAATGCTTTCCTTCAGCATCCGTATTGCAAAAAAGCAGGGTTTTCCCCGTCTTCTGGCTCCATGCTTTGATATCATTGGGAAAAGAGGGACAGTCAGCTTCTATTTCCAGGATGTCACCGGGATTCAACTGCGGTAACATCGTTGCTACTTTGAGAATGGGTTGTGGACATTTCAAACCAAGAGTATTTAATTTTTGAGTTGCCATACTTTCTCTCCTTCCTCTTTTAAAAAGAAAATGTCAACTCCGCACCCTGTGCCTCGGCTACAAAAGTCGTGGCACCAACCACTTCTGTGCCTTCAATGAGGTCCTCTTGTGTAAAATCGTGGACATCAAAAGCGAGTTCACAAACCAGAAGCCTCCCACCCAGATTGATTAATCCTTTGTAGAGTTCCATCAGATCGGGAAGCGCTTTTGCGGCTTCATTCAACTTTTCAAGGGCTCCCTTGACCATTGCTGGAGCACCGCTCGGTGTAAAGAAAAGAATAACCTCATCACCACTGGCTGCTGCAGATGATCCTAAAATAAACGGGGGATAGACATTTTTCGGCTCTGTTCCGTTCACTGTGATTGCCATTTTCGCCATACTACTTTCCTCCTCTACTTTAACAATGTTTTCTATGACTCATATTCAAAATATCATTTGCATATTATTGTTTTCTGTAATGGTATCCCCGATCAAAAGCTTCTATATTGAGCTCGATAAACCGCTCAGGAACCGATTTGGGAATGGTTTTCTTCATCGCTTCCACGGAAACCACTTTCGTCACAGCGGTTAAAAAACCAAGCATAACCACATTGGCAATAATCCGATTGCCCAGTTCTTCTGCAATGCGCGTCGAAGGAATTTCATAAATTTTCTTATCCGTATCGGGTTTCACCAGATCGGAATCCATAATCAAAACACCGTCGTCTTTCAGTTCATTGATGAACTTGGCATATCCTTCTTGAGACATGGCGACCAGAAAATCTGTTTTCGATACATAAGGATAGAGCACTTTCGTATCCGATATGACCATCTGGGAACTACATGCGCCCCCTCTCGCTTCCGGACCAAACGACTGGTTCATTGTGGCATACCGATTGTCATATATCGAGATGGCTCTCCCCAGAATAATACCCGATCGGATAATCCCCTGGCCTCCGAATCCGGCAAATCTTAATTCAATCATGGATACAATCCCTTTTGACTCGAACAATAACTAATCAAATTTCTGTCTTTATAAATTTATCTCCCAAGACTTTCGTAAGCTGTTCATTATAAGCATCGATAAAAGTCGGACGTTCTCTATCTATAAATTTACCCACAATCATTTTTTCATCTGCACTGATTTTTACGTTGAGGGTATCCTCTCCATTTTTTATTTCGGAATTTTTGTAATAAAAATCCAGGATATCCGGTTCGTTTGAAATCACATCAACCACAGAAAAACCGGTTTTCCCCAGAACCTCCGTAATCGATTGGGCCAGTTCATTTGTATGAAGCAGGGTCCATCGAGCAGTATAAACAGCCCCGCAGGATCTTGCCAGATGGGAAATATTTAAAGGTTCATCAAATGGTGCGTACGGAGACAGTGAAATACGGGGAAATGGCCCCGGTGCTTCATTGCCCGCTATATGTCTATAATGATAATGATTCACACAAATGACACTGATATCCATATTTCTTCTTCCGGCATGCACAAAATGATTGCCACCCAAAGTGGCAAGATCCCCAATAAAAACAGCCAATTTCAAACGTGGATTGGCCAGTTTCATTCCCGTCGCAAAAGGTATCGCCCGGCCTCTTGAAGTATGAAACAGATCGATTCCGAGATAATCCGTGACTTCCGGATTGTACGGGATATCCGTTACCATGACGACATTTTGTTTTTCTATTTTAGAACTTTCAATCCCTGTTTTAAATATTTCGATGATTGGATCCATTTTGTCTCTGCTATTTTCTGATTTTTTCTGCCAGACATCCTTTGAAAATTTGTTTTTCCAGTGTGGTTGTATATTCGATCACATGATCATATTTCTTGTGATCCGCAAGAATTTTTTTAATGGCTCCAAGGATATCATTCGGCTTATGAACCGAAGCACCGCCATGTGGCACCAAAATTGTATTGGCTTTGCCATGGCTGCACCGGTCCACTTCAAACACAATCTGGCCGTAATTAATTTCTGGAACGACAAATCCTTTTACTTTTTCTGCCAGTTCAGCGATACGATCCTCAGGAAAGGGCCAGACTGTGATCAATCGAAGCATGCCCACCTTCATGCCTTCTTTCCTTGCCTGCTCAAAGGCCCGGTACGCAACTCTGGATGTAATACCGTATGAAACAATAACCACGTCTGCATCTTCCAAATGATCTTCCTGCAATTCGATGATTGCATTTCTGTTTTTTCTTATCTTGTCAACTAAATATTGATTTGTCGATTTTTTATTCTTTACCTTGGCTTGATGAATATTTGGAAGTGATTGATTGTCCAGTATAGGATAGCCCCGCTCATCATGAGTTAATCCTGTCACATATAGATGATAACCGTCACCAGCTTTGACCATAGGAGATACAAAATATTTATCCCTCTTATAGGGTATATATTCCTCCTTTTTCCCTTGATAAAATCGTCTTGGTTCCACCTCTATTTCTGATGCATCGGGAATCACGACTTTCTCAGTCATATGTCCTACACATTCATCAGCCATAAACATTACTGGAACGCGATAACGTTCAGCCAGATTAAAGGCTTTTATGGCAAAATCAAAACTTTCCTGAGGAGAATCCGGAGCCAGTGCAATGATTTCATAATCTCCATTGGCTCCCCACCTTGACTGCATCATGTCTGCCTGTCCTGTACTTGTAGGAACACCTGTCGAGGGCCCGCTGCGCTGTATATTGATAATCACAAAGGGTGTTTCCATGGCTGCACCGAGACCGATATTTTCCATCATGAGGGAATAACCCGGACCAGATGTGATGGTCATCGATTTTTTCCCTGCCCAGGATGCTCCCAGAACAGAAGCAATCGAACCCAACTCATCTTCCATTTGAATGAATTGAGCGCCTACATAGGGCGCTTTCCTTACAAAAGCTTCGGCAGCCTCTGTGGAGGGAGTAATCGGATAACCTCCCAAAAATTTACAGCCTGCTGCCAGAGCCCCATAGGCAGCTGCCACATCCCCATCGATATAATAGGTACCTGTAAAAACATCTTTTGGATCAGCTTTCAATAGACTATCTCCATTATCCTTTCAACCATTTTTTCATGGATTCAGAAAATGTCGGCCTTTCCCTGTCCACAAATTTTCCTACGATGATCTCCTTTTGATAATCGATTTCGAGATGGTCCGTTGGTTCACCATGTTTAATGATTGAATGATCATAATAAAACTTCATCATGTCTAAACCGTCACCCAATTTGTTAATTCTCGAATAGTACATCGCACAGGGCGAAATCACTTCTACAACAGAAAATCCGGGCTTTTGCAAAGCTTCTACAATGGAATAGGTCAGTCTTCGCATATGAAGTGCTGTCCACCGGGCGACATAGACGGCTCCGGATGCTTCTGCCAATTGAGGGACATTCGAGGGGGTTTCAAAATTCCCAAAAGGAGACGTCGTGGTATAAGCTGGAATTGGAGTGGTTGGTGCAACCTGTCCTCCGGTCATCGCATAGATAAAATTATTAACTAGTATGACAGTCAGGTCAATGTTTCTTCTTGCTGCATGGACAAAATGGTTGCCGCCGATGGAAACCAGATCGCCATCACCGGAAATCACAACAACCTTCAGATCCGGATTACCCAGCTTGATCCCGGTCGCAAAAGGAATGGCGCGGCCATGAGTGGTGTGGAACGAATCGACTTTGATGTATCCAGCGACCCTTCCTGTACAGCCAATTCCTGAAACCACACAAATTCTATCGAAATCAAATTCCAATTTATCTAGCGCATCGGCAAATGCACTTACAGCATTGCCAATACCACAGCCTGTACACCAGATATGCGGCATTCTGTCCATCCGCAAAAGATTGTCCATCGGATGTCGTTTTTCTTGCTGTTGCATTTGAATGGCTTCCATTGTCCGCCTACTTCTTAATCGTTTTGAAAATCTGTTTGGTGATATGATCTGACTTACCCACATTTGATGAGGCATGATAAACAGGATAGGTTTCTGCTTCTCCTCTGGCACATCGCTCTACTTCCAGAGCTATTTGTCCGTAATTGATCTCCGGGACAATAAAGCTTTTTATCTTTTTTGCCAGTTTTGTGATTCGCTTCTCTGGAAAAGGCCAAATGGTCTTAAGCCGGAAATGTCCTGCTTTGATTCCTTCTTTCCGTACCAGACGAACGGCTTGGATGGCATCATTGGATGTGACTCCGTACGACACGACTACTACATCGGCATCCTCTGTCTGTTCCTCTTCAAAATCCACAATCTCTTCAGCAAACAGTCTGATTTTTTGAACAAGCCGATGCACGTTCAACTCCTGACACGTCTCATCCATTACCGGATATCCCCGCTTATCGTGAGTTAACCCTGTCACATGAAATCGATACCCTTTGCCGATATCCACCATCGGAGGAATAAGATCTTTCAAATCGTATTGAAAGGGAAAATATTTATCCTTCTTTCCTTGATAATATTTTCTTGTGTTGACTTTAATATCTTTGGGGTCCGAAATGTTTACATCTTCTTTCCTGTCGCCGACCGCCGTATCCGTCATCAATACAACTGGTGTCCTATATTTTTCGGAAAGGCTGAAGGCTTTGATGGTCATATCATACATTTCCTGAGGAGAGTTCGGAGATAGAGCGATGATTTCATAATCTCCATGAGAGCCCCATCTCGCCTGCATGATATCCCCTGCACCAGGCAAACAGGGAGTCCCTTCCGAGACTCCGTCTCTTTGTACATCGACAATCACACATGGCGTTTCCAGCATCACACCGAGACCGATATGCTCGGCCATCTGGGCAAAGCCGGTTCCTGTGGTCACTGTCATGGCTCTTTTCCCTGTCCACGATGCACCCAGCACAGCAGCCAGCGCAGATATTTCATCCTCCATTTGTATGAGTATCCCCTGAACATCCGAAAAGCGTTCTGCAAATCGCTCAACAATATCAAAAGAAGGGAATATCGGATAATATCCCAAGAAACGACATCCTGCCGACAAGGCACCCTCGGCACAGGCTTGACTGCCAGTCAGATGATGGGTCCCTGTTAAAACAGCCTTATTGACTTCATTCATATATTCATCGCCCATAGGTAAGCACCCTAAAAAGATCTCGTTCTATCGAGACAAGATATTTAAAACGCATTCCTTTTTCTCATCTGATAATTATTACCTTGCTACGATTTCACCTTCTTCTTCAATGGAGAAAATAGCAAAATCGGGACAGACCAACTGGCAAAAACCGCAGTAACGACAATCATCCTCATTGACAATTTCAGGAGGATGATATCCCTTTGAATTAAACCTGTCCGAAATTTTCAATACATCATTCGGACAGTATTCCACACAAAAACCGCACCCTTTGCACCGGTCTTCTATAATGATAAGTTCTCCCTTCACTGGTGCCGGTTTTTCAAATCCAAACGGTTTTTCTCTTTCTCGCACTCGCATGTACCTTTACCTCAATGTACCGATATATTCGGTCGTCAATTGTTTTTTTCGCACATCAGGATTGCTATAATCAGGTAGAACCATAGGAGCCACCCGACCGTTGGTATCAATTCCCGCATCTTTCAAAGCCTTATGATATTTTCGGACATGTTCCAATGACAGTTTACCGCTTCTGTATTTTTTCTTGACATAATCGGCAGCCGTGATACCGGCAATTCTCCCATAGACTGTGATATCCAACAGGGAATTTCCCATGAGCCGGTTTTCTCCATGAATACCGCCACTGACTTCTCCGCCGATAATGAGACCAGGGACTCTGGTCTCTCCTTTATTGTTCATTTCAAGACCACCATTTTGGTAATGAAGCGTCGGATAAACAAGCATCGGTTCTTTTGATATATCAATCCCGTATCGATGAAATATGAGCCATTTCCCAGGAAATTCTTTACGTACATACCCTTCGCCTCGTAAAATATCGATCATTGGCGAATCCAGCCAAAAACCGACTTTCCCTGTAGGAGTGGGAATACCTTTGCCGCGTTCTTGGGCCTCTCTGATCAGTATTGAAGACTCAACATCTCTGGGTTCCCGTTCGTAAACAAACTGCTCACCATCAATGTTTAAAACGTTCGCACCCGCTGTCCTGAACTTCTCAGTTATTAGATTCCCCTCAGCCTGCTCCGGGAAAACGGCTCCCGTGGGATGGTATTGAACCGTATGGAGAAATCTAAGCGGCACACCGGCTCTGTATCCTATGATCAGTCCATCCCCGGTGGCACCATAGTGATTGGTTGTCATAAATCCCTGAATGTGAAGACGTCCAGAACCCCCCGTAGCAATAACCGTTGCCTTTGCTTTAACCACAAGATACTCTTCTGTTTCCATATTGTAGAGAACCGCACCTGCACAGGCCCCTTTATCGTTCAAAATCAGTTCAACAGCAGGTGAAAATTCCAGAACCTTGATATCTTTTATATGATTTCGCGCCTCGTCCCGTAATGTGCGCATGATCTCTGAACCCGTTACATCTCCTGCACTATGCATCCGTTTACGGGAGGTTCCACCACCGTGAAGCGTTTCTATGGTGCCATCATCAAATTTTGTAAACATGGCTCCCAATTTCTCCAGCCAGGCGATGACTTTTGAACCCTCCATGACCAATGTTTCAACCAGATCGGGATCATTGGTAAAATGTCCCCCTCCCATTGCATCCAGATAATGATAATAAGGAGAATCTTTCCAATTTTTGGTAGCGGCTTGGATTCCCCCTTCTGCCATGACCGTATTCGAATCTCCGTGTCTCAATTTGGTAGCAATCAAGACTTTCATCTTATTCGCTTGAGCCATCAATGCTGCAGCCGTACCAGCGCCGCCTCCACCAATAACCAAAACATCCATTTCATAATCTGGACGGGACAAATCGATAAGATCTGGATTGACTCTGCTCTTTGCATGAAGAAGATCAACCATCTCATTGGCAATCCGGTATCCTTTACTTGGACCCACTCGTATCTCAGAACGTCCTTTTTCATCATGATCGGGATGGTATTTCTTTAATACCTTTTCTGCTTCTTCTAAAGATAGCGCTGGAAACTCTTCACCTCTCCTTTTCCTTTCGACTCTTACCGGTCTTGTTTTATCCACAATTCTAATTAATTCTTTCAACTTTGTAGTGTAAGCCATGACTAACTCCTCATGGGAAAATCCAAAAAAGTTTCTTTATATCAGTCCGCTAAATACTTCTTATTTTGAGGCTCCCAGGACTCCTCAGACAGATCAGGTTCAATTTCTCTCTCATTATATATTCTTTCCAATTCTTCTTTATTCATTTTTTTTAATTCTTTCAATCCTTTATGGAATTTCTTATTTTCAATATTCTCCACTGCCTCTTTCACATGTTTTGCTCTTTGTGCAATATGTCGGCCATAGAGCCTACGACATAATATCCCAACATTATACTGGACCTCTTCCGCCGGACATCGCGCCGTGCAAAGCCCGCACATCACACAGTCAAATGAAAGCTTTGCGGCATTTTCTATATCACCGCGGATGGCCTTGGCCATATACTCCATAACATCGATATCCATGGGACAACTCCGGGTACACGTACCGCACCCCACACATTTAAAAATTTCCGGATAAAGGGCTGCTACCGTAGAACCAGTGGGTTCCAACTTCTCAATGTCGTATTCTGCTTTATTTGCCGGAAAGAAAGGAATCTGGGTAATATACATATCGGACTCGACCACAGTCTGACAGGCTAGTCCTACTTCAATCCGATACGAATTGGGAAACCGATACAATGTACCACATGCACCACATTTCCCATCACGACATCCGCAACTACGTATCAACTGATAACCAGCATATTCAAAGGCTTTTTGGATGGTGAGAGATGCCGGCACCTCATACTTTTTCCCCATGATAAATATGGGCACCAGTTCTTCAGATAGCTCTTTCGTTTTCTGATTCTGCCTTTTGTGTGTTTCTATCCGCTGTTTTCCTGTTTTGCTCTCTTTGATAGAAATTTCATTCATGACTGACACCTTCGTTTGTTAATGCCACTTTATCCAGATTGGCTGGCCCAAGTGAGCGAATCTGTTCGGTAAATGTATTCATTACCTCGACAAACTTCTTCCCTTCAGCTGCCGAAATCCATTCCAACCGAAGACGGTTCTTATCGATTCCAAAATCCTCCAACATCTGGCCGAATAAAATCGTCCTTCGAAGGGTTTTGTAATTTCCTTCCACATAGTGACAATCGCCGGGATGACAGCCTCCGATAAGCACCCCATCCGCTCCCTGCTTAAATGCATAGAGGATATGCTGGGGATCGATTCGACTGGAACACATCACGCGGAGATTAATACAAGTGGAAGTATATTGCATTCGCGAGGTCCCTGCCAAATCAGCACCGGCATAAGTACACCACTTGCACAGAAAACACATAATCTTGGGTTCAAACATGGCTATTCCTTTAAAATGGCTTTGACCATGGAAAATATTTGATTATCAGTCTGGTTTCGCTGTTGCGCTGCCCCCGAAGGACAGGCCGCTGCACAAGCGCCGCATCCCTCACATAAAATTTCATTGACTTTAACAACTTTCTTTACAGGATCCAATTGTCGAGCACCATACGGACAAACCGGCACACAGATCCCACACCCACTGCAGAGATCCTCATTGACCGGAACAATCGTCGGTTCATGCAGCAGCTCTTTCTGTGCAAACAGGTCACCCACCTTGGCCGCAGCAGCCGAAGCTTGCGATACTGTCTCGGGAATATCTTTGGGGCCATGCGCACATCCTGCCAGATAAAATCCCGCGTTCAAACTCTCTACAGGACGGAGTTTCGGGTGGGCTTCGGCCAACCAACCGTTCGCATCCGTGGAAATCTTCATTTTCTTCAGAAGATCTTCCACCCCTTCTGTTTTGACCATAGCCATGGCCAGCACCACCAAATCCGCCTCGATTTCAACCTTTCTTCCAGTCAGTGTATCCACTCCCCACACCATAATCTTGTCTCCTTCCCGAAACACTTTGGAGACTTTTCCCCGAATATACAGCACGTGGTCTTCATCAATCGCACGCTGATAGAACTCATCAAACGCTTTCCCGGCTGTACGCACATCGATATAGAAAACTGTGGCGTTTCCGTCGGGAACCCGGTGTTTGTAAAGCATGGCGTGCTTGGCGGTATACATACAGCAGATTTTTGAACAGTAAGGATTGTGATTCTCCGGATCCCGGGATCCGCAGCATTGAATAAAGACCACATTCTGGGGGACCTTGCCGTCGGAAGGACGCCGGACTTCCCCGCCTGTGGGTCCTGATGCAGATAAAATCCGTTCGAATTCCAGACCATTGATTACATCTTCGTACTTCTCCCCACCATACTCACCCAATGCCTGCATCGTGTACAGATCGTATCCGGTTGCCACCACGATGCCTCCGATTTCTTCCTCGATGATTTCTTCGGTATCATCGTAATTGATGGCATTCGGCTCACAGATTTCTTTGCATTTCCCGCACCGAATTGGAAGCAATCCCAGACAACTGTCGATATCCAGCGTATAGGTCCCGGGGACAGCCTGTGGAAACGGGAGATAAATCGCTTTTCGGAAAGAAAGACCCATGTTAAATTCGTCGGGAACAACCTGAGGACACACTTTCTCACACTCTCCGCAAAGTGTGCAAGCATCGGGATCAACAAATCTTGGTTTTTTCTTGATCTTTACTATGAAATTTCCGACATATCCTGATATAGATTCCACTTGATGATAGGTCATAATCTTGATATTGGGATGCCTAGAAGCTTCAACCATTTTGGGCGTCATGATACACTGGGAACAATCCAAAGTCGGAAAAGTCTCGGAAAGCTGAATCATATGACCACCGATAGAAGGACCCTTTTCGACCAGCAAAACTTCGTATCCATGATCGGCAATATCCAGTGCTGCCTGAATACCACTAATGCCAGCGCCAATCACCATGGCCCTGCGTGTTACGCCTACACGAATCGGCTCCAGACTTTCATTCTGCAGCGCTTTTTCCACCATGGATTTGACGATTTTGATGGCTTTACTGGTTGCTTTATCTTTGTCAGAGTGCACCCAGCTGTCCTGTTCCCGGATATTGGCGATCTCGACCTGATAAGGATTGATTCCGGCCAGTTCAGCCACTTTCTGAAACGTTCTCTCGTGAAGTGTGGGCGAACAAGCTGCGACGATGATAGAATCGAGTTTTTTTTCTTTGATGGTATCCAAAATCATCTTCTGTCCCGGTTCTGAACACATGTAAACATAATGGGTTGAAAAAGTAACGCCAGAATAATCCTCCAATGTCTTGGCTACACGCTCCACATCTACCACACTGGCAATGTTCACTCCGCAATGACAGACAAAGATGCCAATTCGTTTTTTCTTGCCATTTCCATTCATGACGCAACCTCAGCTCGTTCAGTAATCCCAAGGACTGGCCGAGGATCATAAAAATGCTGATCCAATCCGAGAACACCTTCTTCAACACCTAGTGCCCATGCAAGAATCTGGGTGAAAAATAACACAGGAAATCCTGTAAAATCAAGAAATTTTTCTCGGATCCGATCCTGCCTTCGATCCAAATTGTAATAACAAAGAGGACAGCTCAAAGCCAACACGTCCGCACCATTTAATTTAGCAGATCGAAGGACTTGATAGGACGCTTCCGATGCTGCATCAGGTAGAGAGACCGAAATATAAGAACCGCAGCACTCCTGCTTGAATGGAAAATCCACGACCTCACAGCCCAAATTTTCTAAAAATTCTTCAAAAATATGAGGATCATCCGGTTCATCAATTCCTACCTCCCCTTTTGGACGAAGAAGGCGACAACCATAGTAGGGTGCAACTTTCAGTTTCCGAAGGTCTCGTTTAATCAGAGACCGAATTTTCTCATAACCTACCTCATTCTTAATAAATTCCATCAGATGAAGTACCCATACGGTTCCGTTGTACTCTGGAAAACCTGTCGTTTTCTTCTTCGTAATAGGCTCAATGTGGATGTCATCCTTGAGATAGGCATTAATACGCTTATGTTTCAGGGAATCTTTCAACAAAACCTCATTCGTCCGCTTGAGTACGTTGAAACAAAAAGCGCAAGTGGTGACGACCTTATCGCCACCTTCCATCTCAACCTGACGAAGAATACGAACAGGCGCTGTCAGTCCAACGATTTTTTCCTCTGTCAAAGGAAATTCGGCTCCGCAACACGTCCAGTTTTCCGGTTCTACCAATTCATACCCCAAAATCTCCATTGCTGCACGGGTTGAATGATCCAGATTAGTCGTTTTTTCTTTTAACGTACACCCAGGATAGTAGTGAAGTTTATTCATGAGTTTGCCTAATCCGTATAATTAATAAAAAGTACTGAAATTAAAAATTTCAAACTGATTATGCCCAAACTTTCTCCGGTCTCCAGTCTCTGGTTTTCGTCCTCCGATTTTCATTTTATCGTTTCCCTTTCACCTTTCCCCATTTCCCATCTTCTTATTTACTAAACTTCCGACACACTGCAACCAGCACCTGCTGTGGTAATTCATCAGCTAATTCAACAGGGACTTCATTTGGTCCGAAATGATCTTTGCCTTTGGGTTCAATGAGATGGCGGACCGCCTCAGCCACATTGGCTATATTAATCCCCTTGGGACAACGAGACTGACAGGTAAAACACGAAGCACAAAGAAAAAGGGCCTTTGTCCCAATCAGCTCCTCCTCCTGGCCCATCTGAACCAGTCGTATCATCTGATTTGGAAGGATATCCATCTCAAAGGCAAACGGACACCCGGCCGAACAACGTCCGCACTGATAACAACTGTAAATATTCTGTCCAGAAAGTTCAACCACTCGATCAGCAAATTTTTTCTCCCCTTCACCTCGCTTCAAGCGAATTCGCATATTGAACTCCGAAAAATCATAATTGAATAGATTACGCCGCACGTTGCTTCATTATTTTATTTAAAGCATCCTGAACGACTTTCTGTACTTTCTGACGTTCTCCTTTTTTTTGCAGTACTTTTTCAAGTGCATCAATCACTTTCTCATCACCAATTTCTCCTAAAAGTCGTGCTGCCCGAAAACGTGTCGTCCACGAATCGCTCTTCAATGCATTCAGCAGATGAGGAATAGCATGCTTGCCGAAATTCATCAGTGCATGTTCAGCACTTTCCCTAACACTCCAGTGATTGTCTGCCATGGCATCGAGAAGCGGTTGAATGGACCGATTGTTCTGAAAATTCCCCAGCAGCCAGGCGGATTGAGATCGAACATCGCGATTCGGATCTTCCAGTGCGGAAAGGGCCAAATCCAGAACCTGGGGATATCCCACGCCGACACGCCTAAGCTGCCGAACCGCTTCAAAGCGAACATACGGATCCCGATCCTTCTTGGCAACGGCAATCAGAGGATCGATACTTTTCGGACCGTTCACCTCGGCAAGCGCTTTTACGGCCTCCAAGCGAACATTGTCCGAATCGTCCTTTAATGCATGAACAAATTGGGGTATCAATGATTGATTCCCGATCTCTCTTAAAACAATCAGCCCGCTGCATCTTCCCCAGGCAGCACATCCTATTTGAAAAAGTGCATGCGAAGCTGCCTCCTGATATCTCACTTCTCCCTGATCGACCAGTTTTTTGAGTGTATTGACAGCCCGATGATCCTCCAACCCCCCTAATGCTTTAATCGCTCGGAGTTGTAATTGTGGGTGTTTTTTATTGGCTGCATCCTTCAATAAGGATTGAATATTGGATTCATTGAACGAAAGTATGGGTAAAAGATCATCAATAATCTGAGGCCCATACTTCACAAGCGCATGTACGGCAGCAATTCGAACCACAAAATAACTGCTCCTGAGATGACTGATCAACGCGGATACGGCTTTTAAATCGCCGATCTCACCCAATGTCCTCAACAGAGCACGCAATACAAATTTATTTTTCTCGTGTGCCAAAGCATTTAATAAAGGTTCCGTGGCCAGCTTTCCGAAGATGACAAGTGACTGAACCGTCTGACGTTGGACCCTCTCTACATTGTCTGCCAATCGAAGAACCAGAGGTTCGATAGCCCGTTTGTCCTTGATCAATCCAAGTGCCTCAACGACGTAACACCTGACTTGCCATTCCGGGTCATGAAGAAGTCCAATAAGCGTATCCATAGCCGGTACGGCCCGCATTTTCCCAAGCACCCTTGCCGCATTGGCACGCATTCTCGCGGAAGGACTTTTCACGGCCTCCAGAATACGGCCGTAACTCTTCTCACCCATTTCGGACAATCCATCAACAGCCAGATCGACAATTTCATCATCTTCCATAGCCAGCAGTCGAATCAGAATGCGTACAATACGATTGTCTTTCAATTGAATAATTTCGACAATCTTGCTTTTAATTTCCGTAACGGCCTGGTTTCGAACAATCCATTGGGGATCTCCAACCGCTTTGACCAGATGTTCGATCACACGATAATCACCCAATTTCCCGATAGCGCTGACCGCCGCCCATCGAATATTTTCCACCTTCGATTGGAAAACTTTTGGTTTGACCAACTCTTCAATGGCTGCAGGATTGCCGTATCTGCCGAGAGAAATCACTGCAGCATGTTTGATGCTGTTGGAAGGATCCTCCAATTGATCAATAAGGATTGGATAGATACTTTCTTCTTTACGGTATCCAAGCTCAATCAGCGCTTCCCTTCGGTAACTGATATCGTCGCTTTTTCTTACAATTTCAATAAGTTCCTGAACCGATTTCTTCAAATTTGCATACTCCCTTTGATCATAACCGTTCAATATGTCCCTGGCAGTCTCCCTCTATATTGAAAGCTCTGACCTGATAATCGCATTCAATGTTTGCCATGGCCTTGACGGCAGCCCGAAAACAACCAATGCGGGCACAGGTTAAATCCCGGACTTTAAATCCCTCGTCAACCAGTGCCTGGCAGCTTTTTAGATATTTACAATTATGCACCGTAATATCCAGATGATAAGGATTGACATCCGTCAGTTTAAAATCACTGGCATCGTCAAAGAGCTGGCCAATCACCCCGATCTGGATGTACTTTTCAACAGCGGATCGAATCGAGTCAGCTTTCTCAATTTGAATTCCGTATTCCTCCCCCAAAATACGAAGATAATGCTGCACGGCATGTTCGTAGGCCCGTTGACAAAATACTTTTGGTCGCGTGCCGTGAAAATCGCGGGCGACCTCCTCAAAAGCACTCAACCAGACCAGTCCGATGATCCATCCAGCATCACTTTTATTGATTTTTTCCATAATCGTTTATCCTGATAATTTTGAATAACTTTTGAAAACAGGATTCATCAATCTCTTCTCAACTTATCGACGAGATTCCGACTGGAATCAAAAATGGTCACAATCAACGGCATCTGGCCGGGCAACGTGTGAGTCGCGCACCCAAAACAGGGATCGTAAGCCCGAAATGCCATTTCAACCATATTCAAAAGTCCATCGTTGACTTGACCTTTTTTAATCAATCCCTGAGCCGCTTTTTTTACGGACATATTGATGGCCGCATTGTTGTTGGTCGTCCCAACAATGAGATTGGCCTTCTGAATGATCCCGTTTTCATCGGTCTTATAATGGTGATAAAGTGTACCTCGAGGCGCTTCCACAACACCGACACCTTCATCAGGCCTTTCAGCAGGAACCATTCGGAAATCCGGTCCAACGATTTCGGGATCACTGACCAGCTCAACCCATCGTTCTGCCGCATAGAGCAGTTCTATGATTCTTGCCCAGTGCGTGGCCAGTGTTTGATGTACCGGTTTACCGCCAAGTGTTTTGTACATCCGATCATGCTCCTCATTGGCCAGGGGTGTGGCCATACCGTCGGAAGCATTCAACCGGGAAAGTGGTGTTGCTTTGTACACACCACTTTCGGGGCCATCTACAAAACCTTTCCAGCCGATTTTCTTTAGAAACGGAAATTTGAGATAGGACCAGGATTCTATATGCTCCTCGATATGATTCAGATAATCTGCCGGTTTAAATTTGACAAATTCTTTCCCTTCCGGACCGACCACACGAATATCCCCGTCATAAAAATTTACATGATTATTCTGATCGACCAAACCCATGTTATAGGTCTGATGGGTAAAGGTATCACTCAGAATCAGATCGACATAGGCTTTGTTTTTCAGTACAATATCATTAAAAAGCTGTATGGTGAACTTTCCAAATTCAACAGCTTTCTTTCCGGCTTCAATAAACTCTTTCTGCTCTTCCTTGGTCATGCCCTTGCTCATGCCTCCCGGAATCGCCCCCACAGGATGGACAGCTTTTCCCCCCATCCTTTTAATCAATTCGTGGCACATGCCTCTCAGGCCAACCACTTTACCACCAATCTCAACACCAACTTTATGGATAATACCGAGAATATTTCTCTGTGCTTTGGGCGCATCGGGACCCACTACAAAATCGGGACCAGCCAGAGCGTAAAAGTGTGTCGTATGATCCGTCACATAAAATATGGAATAGAGCAGTTCACGTAGCATTTTCGCGGTTCTGGGGATATCCATGTGGTAAACTGCATCACAGGTTTTTGCAGAAGCCATCAAATGGGCTTCAGGGCATACTCCGCAGATCCGAGATGTGATGCGAGGCATCTCCTCTACCGGGCGTCCCTGACAGAATTTTTCGAATCCCCGTAATTCAGGTACCTGAAGATAAGCATCCGCAACACTTCCTTTGTCATCAAGAAAGATTTGAATCTTTCCGTGGCCTTCCAATCGGGTAATCGGATCTATGGTTACACTTTTCATTACACACGTCTCCCTAATAATGAACTCGGCAAGTTAAAGCGGTAAAACGTACCGACCGGATCCACAATTTGATTAACGATCTTTTCGATCTCCTCAGGATCGTCACTGTCGATAATCGATGCAATGGCCCCGGCCAGTTTGCCTCCCATATCAGTGATTCCTTCCGCCGGACCATAACAACCGCGGCATCCCAGATTAACCTGCGGACAAAGGGCGCCACAGCCAGCCCGTGTGGCCGGTCCGTTGCAAATGATGCCCTGTTCTAACAGACATTTTTTGGGATCAACCTCCTTGATGAGATGGGGTCTTTGAAATGTTTTGACGCGTTTTTCATCCTTGGTTCTTTCACAGTCGTCGCATACGGTTTTCGGATTCACACCCACGACAGATCCCTTTTCCGGTAGATTTCCGGATAGAATGGCCTGTATCACGGCCCAGATTTGGTCGGCCACAGGGGGACACCCCGGCATTTTATAGTCCACATCGACCACCTGCTCCAAAGTTCGGACATAATCAAACATCACCGGCAGGGTCAGCTCTCCGGAGGTCACTTTTGTTTTTGCTTGCGGAACAACTTTCTTTTTATTGTTGACAGAAGGGGATTCCTCATAGACGTATTTACAGATATCATCTTTATGGGTTAAATTCGCCAACCCCGGGACACAACCTTCAGTGGCGCAGGAACCGTAAGCCACCAAAACCTTGGATTTTTTTCTGAGCAACTCAGCTAAATGGAGATTTTCCTCATTCCGAATCACCCCGTTAAAAAGACAAACATCGATTTCTCCATCGGACATTGCTTCTATATCCTGATATTTGGTATCCATGATGCAGGGACAAAAAACCAGATCTACCGCCTTATCTACATCCAGAATCTTTTCACGGATATCCAAGAAAGCAATTTCGCATCCGCCGCAACTGCCAGCCCAATAAATCGCAAATTTCGGTTTGGCCATGAAATGGTCTCCTATACTTTTTTTAAATAGTTCGCATTAAAAAATAAAAAAGCCAACTTACAAACAGAAGCAAATTGGCCTGTTTTTATTCCTGGAAAAATATGACTACACTGAGCCATGAAACATAGGGAAAAGCTTGACCTTGCGGAAAATGTAATAAGATCAAAAAGCATAATTATCTCAACAATCACTTGGAAAGCAACTGTTTCTTATCATACTTTTCAAAACCTATCAATTTTGTAATTATAAATCAAGCAAAACTTCTTAATATTATTTATAAGAATTACTAATAATGGAAATATTGACTGAATATTAACATTTGACAGTGACAAAAATTTGCTTATATTATAAGAAAAATTAAGACTACCGAAATTATTTTTTAATTTAACTTATCATTAGGAGTATCATATGGAAATTCAGCAATTGAGGGGTTTCTATTACAGTGCACGAATTGGAAGCCTGACCAAAGCAGCTGAAAAATTATCCATTACCCAATCCGCGGTCAGTCAACAAATTCGATCACTCGAAGAAGAACTTGGGGTTCAACTTTTCAATCGGCTCGGACCTCGCAAGGAATTGACGCAGGAAGGCGAAATTTTCCTGAATCTAATTTCCAATATTATCCAGGATATGGATGCTTTAAAAATCACATTTGATGATATGAAAGGCAGCCAGAAAGGACTCATCACGATTGCTGCAACCACGCTGATGGTTATGGATGTGCTTCCAATTATTGTGAAAAACTTCATTAAAGAGTATCCTCACGTAAGAATCATCATTCTGGAAAGACGCTGGGACGAAGTCGTTTTATTGATGCAATCTGGCGATATCGATTTCGGTATTGGCCCTATCCGAAATATCACCTCAAATATAAAATTCATAGAAATCGAACCTTTCGAACGTGTTCTCATTACAAGCTTGGACCACCCTTTGGCAGAAAAAAGAAATGTAACTCTCGAAGACATGGCACAATACCCGATGATCACCTATGAAAAAGGATTAATTACGAGAGGAGAGATCGATACTGTCTTTAAAGAGGCCAATCTGGATGTTGAAATCATTATGGAGGCGACAAATGCTGAAACCATCAAACGTTACGTCGAAACGGGAATCGGTGTGGCCATTATCCCGAAAATCGCGTTGTTTCCCACTCAAAATCATCGTCTGAAAGTCATCAATGTCAATCGATATTTTGGCAAGCTTCACTACGGGGTCATTTTAAGAAAGGGGAAATATCTCACTTCCTGGGCGAAAAACTTTTTGTATCTTTTAAACCCGGCCTTAAAAGAGCAACTTTAATATCTATTCCCAATTCCAGGATCTGGGGAATGTCCAAAAGAAACTGTCTTTATTCTCCGATATAAAGAGCTTTCATCTTTTTTCAATCTTTATCAATATAACTAACGGCTTTCCATCAGAGAAACCATCATTTTTTCTTGCATTGATTCTGACTTGATATCATCCAGTGACAGATCAGAATGGGTTTTTTTAGGTTCCGGTTGAATACCGTGAATAAATCTTCTCGGCTTGAGAATGAGCCGTTTTCTCAATCTCGGAACTGTCATACTCGCTGCCATCATAAATAGAATTTTTTCCCGGCCTTTCTCTTCCACAGCGGCATCCAGAGCCGACTGAATCATGCGAAAAGGCCGGATAAAAATCGATCTCATGAGATCCGGATCCAGCGAAGTCACGGCCCAGATAGTTGCCCACCGGGCAATCTCTGCAATTTTAGCGGCCTTATGATAGCCCAAGACATATTTCCCCTTGATCCGATCCAGTGCATCCTGTGGATCATGTGTTTCGGATAACAGTTTGACAAACGTATCGTGACCCACACCAGAATGACACTTGGCAATCAGGATCAATATCCCGTTTGGATTCAAGGCCAGTTTGGCATTATCGATCGCTTTTTGGGACTGATACAGATCGAGATCCATGGGATAAGGCGCCACGGCCACAACGATATCGGCTTTCTCCTTTATTTCTACAGAAAACACTTCGTGTGATTTTTCTATAGCCGCTTTCAAAGATTCTGTAATATCCCCTGCTGTGGCCGCATAGATCCGGTCTTCGCGATCCAGCACGGTCATAATGGAAAAGATCTCTTTGTCCTTAATCGCCTGAATGGCATCTTCCATATCCTCGTGAACCGGATTTCCTTCCAATGCCAGGGCCTGGGCACTCGATTTCAGAGCCAGTTTGTGATTCTGTTCGATTGTTTTATAAGAAGCAATCCCCGGTAAAAAGGCTTTCCTTCCGCCTGTATATCCCGCAAAATAGTGGGGTTCCACAGAACCGACAATGACAATCTTATGCGCCTCCATGCCCATCCGGTTCACCCGCATTTCGGTTCCGTTTTTAGAAAAGCCGATTGAGACCATATCCTCTTCTTTTTTGGCGTCGTGAATGAAGATGCGATCCCGAAATTCATCGAGATGGGTGCCGAATATTTCTTGTAGTTCTTCTTCGGTCGGACCCCGGTGCACACCGGTTGCTATAATGAACCGGATATCATATTTGTTTATTTTATTGTAAAGAATATCCAGCACCTTTGCCGTAGGCGTGGGACGTGTTCCGTCATTTACAATAAAGAGCACGTCTCTGGCATCGGCGAGAAAATCATCAAAAGATTTGGATTGAACCGGATTTTGAAGTGCATCCATCAACGTGTCGGTTTCATTTTTCACCACAACTTCATTTGGGTAAACCATTTCACCGAAATTTTCATCTTGAATATAAACTTCTACATTTTCACGTCCGTATGGAATCTCAATTCGCATAATTAAAAAATCCTATATCAATTCGAGTATTATAATATAATTCATTATCCCGAAAAATAAAAGTCTCAACTGATACGCGGTACAGTTACCCCGGCATTCATGAGAAAAAGCACCCGTTCTTCAGATCGGGCCGATATTGCTTCATCCACAGCCTGCTGGATAGAACCAAAAGGGCGCATAAACAAGGATTGAATCAGATTGGGATCCAGCTGGGTCACGGCCCATATCTCAAACTGATCGAGCATCTGGACGATGCGTTTGACTTTGTGAAATCCCAATTGATAGGATCGGTCGATCTTTTGCAGTGCTTCCTGACTGTTTTTAGAACCGGATAGTATGTCTACAAATGTGCTCGGACCGATCCCATCCCAGCACGATGAAACCAGAATAAATATGCCGTTATCCTTTAAAGCCAGTCTGGCTTGTTCCATCGCTTTGTGGGATTGATAGAGGTTGATATCCATTGGAGGCACAACTACTGCAACGACGATACCCGCCTTTCCTTTAACCGGTACAGAATAAATCTCTATAGCCTTTTGTGTGGCCTCTAGAAATGATGCAGAAAGATCGCCGCATGTGACATGATAAATCTGTTCACAATGATCAAGAACAGTCATGATTGAAAATATTTCTTTTTTTCTGAATATCCCAATGGTTTCCTCCATATCCTCATGAACAGGGTTGTCCTTCAAGGCAAGTACCTGTGCATTTTCTTCCATGGCAAAACGATGATTCTGTTCAATGGTTAGATAGGAAGCAACACCTGGCATAATGGATTTTCTTCCCCCTGTAAAACCAGCATAATAATGGGGCTCGACGGATCCGATAATTACGATTTTTTGTGCATCCACAACCATCCGGTTGATTTCAAGAAGAGTTCCTTTTGACGAAACACCCATCGGAACCATGGCATTCTGATCACGTGCGTCATGAATATGAATCGACTTTTGAAATCTCTCGAAATGGTTTCCAAAAATTTTGTTTAACTCTTTCTTCGTAGGAGCCCGATGTGAGCCTGTGGCAACAAGAACTTGAACATGGATTTTACTGATTGTTTCTTCGAGGACATCAAGAATTTTTGCAGTAGGCGTTGGACGCGTATGGTCGTTCACAATAAATAAGACATCTTTTCCGTCTGCCAGAAAGTCGCCAAAAGGGGGTGAAGAAACAGGATGGTTCAATCCGCTTTGAATCGTTTGAATCTCATCTTCTATTAAAACCCGATTCGGATAAACCACATCCTTCACACTTCGGTCATCTACAGTAATTTTAACCTCAGTTTGTGCGAAGGGAATTGTTATATTCATAGAAGACTTTTAGATCGTATATAAAATAATAAAATGATGATGATCAATTGAAGCTCCCCGCCGCAAGCCCGCCCCTGGCGGGCAAGCAGCGGGGAATCTTCATCTGTAAGAAAAAGTTATTATATTCGCTCGCTTACTCCGAGGCAAGCCTCGGAGAATGCGCTCGCTGATCAGATCCAATTGATTCTGGATCAGATAATTCTCAACTCCTCCAATTTCTCAATAATGGTCTTTACACTGGCAGCAGATTGATTCAGCGCCTCTTTCTCTTCCTCTGTTAGAGACAACTCGATAATCTGTTCGACACCATTTTGGCCCAACTTGATCGGCACACCGATAAAAAGTCCTTCAATACCATATTCACCGCGTAAATACGCCGAACAGGGCAGAATGCGTTTTTTATCCCGAACGACACATTCAACCATTTCAGCAACAGCAGCTGCAGGCGCCCAGAACGCACTTCCCGATTTCAAATAGGAAACTATTTCGGCACCTCCTTTTCTGGTTCTTTCAACCAGTTTATCAATAGTGTCTTTGGATAAAAGTTCAGGAATAGGAATACCGCATACGGTTGTATACCTCGCCAGTGGCACCATTGAATCGCCATGACCTCCCAAGACAAGGGCTGTGGTATCGGCCACATTCACACCCATTTCTGCTGCCAGAAAATAACGAAACCGGGTTGAATCCAAAACGCCGGCCATCCCAACCACCCGTTTGAGTGCAAATCCTGTGGTTTTTAACGCTACATAGCACATGACGTCCAGGGGATTGGTAACCATAACCAGAATGGCATTCGGAGCATAGCGTTCGATCTCTTCGGCCACCGATTTGATAATCTTGGCATTGATTTGAAGAAGGTCATCACGAGACATCCCCGGTGTTCTGGCTTTCCCTGCGGTGACAACAACCACATCAGAATTTTCCATTTTTGAAAAATCGACCTCGCCATCAATCCAGGTATCGTATTGTCTCAAAGGAGCCGCTTCAATCGCATCCAGTGCTTTTCCGCGAGCCAATCCCTCAACCAAATCGATCAGGACGACATCGGCAATTCGTTTCTCAGCAATATAGAGAGCTGATGTGGCTCCAACATTCCCACTTCCAACAATCGACACTTTAGCCATGATCAGTCCTCCTTTTTTGCTTCATCTAATTCCAACGTTTTAACAGCATTCCGAACAACGGCAGCCGATTTATCAAAAGCTTCTTTTTCTGCAAGAGTCAGTTCCAGCTCAATGACTTTAATAATACCATTTTTCCCTAATAAAACCGGAACTCCCAGACAAATATCTTTCTGACCATATTCACCGTTTAAAAAAGCTGGAGTACACACAATCCGTTGTGTATCACGAATGATGGCTTCGACCATTTCCGCTACAGCTGCTCCGGGGGCACTCGATGCACTCCCTGTTTTCAGATGCTCAACAATTTCACGGCCTGCCTGTCGTGTTCGTGCAATTAATGCATCGACTTTCTCTGGAGACAGAATCTCTTTAATCGGAATACCTTCCACGCGGGCATACTTTAACGGAACCACCATATAATCATGATGACCGCCAATTACAATGGCTGTGGTATCCACGATTGAGACGTCCATTTCCTTGGCAATAAACTTACGAAGACGTGTGGAATCCAGAACGCCCGATACACCCATTACCTTTTTTTGATTAAAACCACCTTTTCGAATAATGTAATAAGTTAACGTATCAACAGGCTCAGTGAGATTGATAATGATTGCCTTAGGAGCAAATTTTTTAATTTGCTGAAGAATATGATCTATGATCTTCACATTTTGCTCTAAAAGATCAAGACGCAGCATTTCCGGTTTTCTTGTCACCCCTGCAGCGATCACCACAACTTTCGAGCCCTCTATCTCCTCGAAGTTATCAAATCCATCAACTTTCACATCATAACCTCGAATGGGAGCGGCTTCCATCAAATCCAGCGCTTTTCCTTTTGCTCTGCCTTCTGCAATGTCAATTAATGCGATATCCGCCACTCGTTTTTCCGCAAGATAAAAAGCAGCTGCAGTTCCTACACTTCCTGCTCCAACAATGACGACTTTCTCCACAGCGATCCTCCCTTCTTGAGAAAAGGATTCAATAGGTTACTCATTACATACAAAAAATCATTCAGAAAATCAAGTAGAATTATACACGATACAAATTTTTTATACTTGATCAATTGAAAGAGAAAGAGTAAATTGAAATTCATCTATCTAAAGAAAAATACTTTGTCAAAAATGAAACCGATTAAAACACTGAGAAGTTTTTCTCAAACTCTTTTTTTTATTGCAGTTCTATTTATTAGCAACTGCTACAAAGATAAGAGTATAACACCAACATCCATCCAACCCCCCACAGCCAGAATTGCGATCATTGCGGACTGCCACTATTGTCGGATCTGCTCCGTTCAATGTGTTGGACACGTTCCTGTTGCACAAAAGATCGTGGCTTTTAAAAAATTAAACAGTAAAAACATAGTTTGGAATCATTGTGCTATCCATCTTTTTTACAATGCTTTCAATCGTAAAGGATCTCCAACTTAACATCTTGGGAAGCCCTTGCTGCTTAAAATGATGAGGAACATAAAAGAGTGGATTGAAATATAAAACAAGTTCATTGAAAAAAAGAAGCCCTCCCAGAGAAATAGTTTATCCGGGAGGGTTTTTTAGAAATGAACAACCGTGAAAAACCAATCAATATCCCTGAACTTCAATATCTCCATTTATGGCGCGTAAATCTATCTTCCCTTCTCCATCACCAAGAATGCCTGATATCCATTTGGGTGTGGATTGCATGTTGTTTAATACAATTTTGGAAATCCGAATATCTCCGTTGGCGATTTCTGCATAAAATTCTGCAGACGTGCTGTCGGGGACGGCCAATTGAATATCACCGTTCGTGATTCGTATTTGGCAGATATTATCTACGGGGAGAATGACATTTGCCTGAACGTCACCATTCACCAGATTGGACCATACCGATCCCTGAATCCGATTCAAACCTATATCACCGTTAGTTAAATCGATGGATACGCTACTGTGGATGTATTCACACAACACATCACCATTGACATGATCCACTGAAACAGACCATGTCTCTGGCAACTCAACATGATAAACCACTTCGAAATCGACATTGCTCGCATTTTTCGGTTGGTCTGTCCTGACAGAAATTTGCTCGTCTGAAACTGTGACGATCACCCGAAGCATTTCTAAATAGTATTCGGCATCTCGTTTGTCATCGGCCTTTACGTTCTTCTCTCCCCAAACCTTAACCAGATTTTCCTGGTTGGTTCCATAGATATCAATGTCTCCGTTGATACTATAAAGGTTAAAAGAGGTTTGGGCTTCCACATCAATTTCATGATTGAATGAATCTGTCGCTCGATACCGATGATTATCCCAGCTATCAGGATCCATCACATAACACCCAGTCATTGTGGCAGTAAAGCAAACAATAACCACCAAACCCATTCCAATATTAAATAGGGATCTAATTTTCATTTTTTTCTCCTTCTAAGTTTTTTATCAGAATAGTATAAAATCAAAATTTGTATTCACCATTTTCTACCTGCTTTGCATCACTCAAGCAACGTCCATGCCAAAATAGACTTCTATGGATAAGTCTCTTTAACTCTTTATTTAACAATAAGAAATAACTTCCTGTTTTTCTGGTGATATTGAATATAAAAACAATTTAAGCTGCGGAATTGCGGAAGTTTTCCGCAGTAAAAATAATAAAAAGATAACCTATAGCCATAAAAAAACCAGGCCTTATTCAACCTGGTCCTGATTCGACTATTATAGGGGAAAACGGCAATCGATTATCTTTTTAACCTTTGTATTGCCTCGTTTGTCTGCTCAATAATTTTTTTGGATTGACGATCGTTTCTGCTTTTTATTTTATTTAATACTGTCTGATATGCGTCTATCGCACGACCAGGTTCGTTCACCCTTTCAAAAGACTGTCCAAGTATAAAATGTGCCTCTCCATTGTCATCGTGATTTGGGTACTTCTCAATGATCTTATATAATTTAATTATCGCATTGGGATAAAATTCTTGAGTATACAATGCTTTGACACCATTGATTTCAAGCTGCCACATTGAGTATAAATCAGTTGGTTCAATTTGTGTAATGGATGTGATTTTCCGCTCTCCTCGAACCACACTGACATTTTCAATATGAATTTTTGGTTCATCGCCTGATCTTTCAATCTTGCTTATTTTTTGTGATGTTAAATAGAGAAACAACTCCCTCTCAGTAATCTTTTTTAAATCTCCAATATCAAGCACTGCATTCCCGCCCAGACTAAATACGATTTCTTCTGATAGCTCCAGAACCACTTGGGATGCCTCACCAGAAAGGATGGTATCGATATCCTTCAAAATCATTCCAGACTTCGCCCGTTGCCAGTTCTCCTCCAGACCGCGGCGTACTTTCACATCCCCGATAATCCGTGAAATCTTTACATCCGCGTAAGATGAAAAACCAATCAACAAAAAGATGCCCAAAAATAATTGAATCATCTTTTTTCTCATGGTTATTTCCCTTTCCATAAATTTCCTCACAGTACCTTATCAAATTATGTTATAAACGCATCTTTTTCATTCAATCAATTTTTTACTGCATTGCTTTTTAATCCACATCAACGATCCGAATCCACCCCTCTGCGATGCCACTTCTTAGAACGGCTTCTTGAAGATATTGTATGGCTCCCGCACTCCAGGCCTCATCAAAACCATTCATCATCATGGTGGTTTCAACAGGTATCCAGATTGTTGGTCCTCCCCGACCTTTTTTTCTGACTATATATTTCTTTTCATTGGTGGTGATCATTCCTCCTCGTTCTGATGCAATCCCCGTATCAAATAAGAGATAAACATGTGCCATTGGTTTTTTCGGATCCTGAACATCCACAAAGGCGGTTTCAATCCCCTGGCTTTCCAATAGGGACGCATAAAGAACCACCAGATCGTCACAGTCGCCTGTACCTAATTCTAGGGTCTTCCTCGCAAATTGAACACGATCATCCTTGTAAAACGGCACATTGGGATCACTCAGATATCGAATCTGCATTTGTTGCAGACGTTTAAAAAGCATTCGTGCAATTTGAAATTTCTCAAGTTCAGGAGGAATCGAATCAGGGATCGTTTTTGCTGTTTCTCTCGCTAGAGCCAAAACACGCTCATTTTCAGGTGTGATAAAAAATCTTAGCTTGTCAATCTCGCCATTCCATGCGTTTTTACTGTGCATCATGATTTGCGCGCTTAATGATTTTTTATTCGTCACACCTGCTCTGGCTTCAATTTCCAAATCGATTACCGCCGTTTCATTGGACGATAAATCCAGCAATTGCGAACCCAAAAAAACCAGAATCGGAATCTCTTTGATTTCTTTCCGTGAAATTTCAACAAACCCGCTCTCTCGAATCCTTTCTGAATATCCCTTGATATTGGATTTAATGTTCACCTCTATGGGATAATTGGCTGTATTTTGAATGTGAACCACAGCTAAAGGATAACTGTTGTAAAACTGATAATAGGCAGGATAAATATCCTTTACCATGACCTGAATGTCATTTACACGAAAAATTTCCCGCTTTCGACCCCACATAAAAAGAAAACCCGTGCTGAATTCAAAACCGCTATACTCATGACTGGGCTTCAAATCCACGAAATGATACTTACAGTCAAGATTAAAACCGAACCAGCTGCTGACGGCCAAATGCATCCCTGTGCCTCCATAAACGCCAAAATTGAGATCCGATTCCATCGACACTTGATCATCCGATACAAATTCTTCCTCCACTTTGGTCCTTAACATCCAGTACGGTCCGAGACCTCCTGAAATATAGGGTTGAAAATTGGTTGGAATCCGCGTTGGGAGTACATCGAATCGCAACCCGAAAAGAAATGGCATTAATACAGCCACATCGACATCATCACTGAAAGTATCTTTTTCTTTCACATGAATATCGGCGTTAGCACCTATGCTGGTTTCCAGAAACCAGCGAGGGGCCACCCGAGAGAAAAAGTACAACGTTCCTCCCACACCCCCAACATCCACGGAACCCTCATTAAAGGAAGATGAGCTTACATTAATGGACATGGTCTTGTCTTTGCGTTTCCAAATCCCCCCGCGAATCCCAAGGCCATATGTTCGTGATATTCCCTGAGCAAAAACTTGAGTTGAAAAAATAAAGATCAAACTGGAAAAAATATAATACTTCATTAATCCTCGCTTGTAAAGCTCTCTTTCGATTGCACATCAATATAAGCATTGATATGGACAATTGAAAACATAAAAATAATGACTATTGGAACGCGATTTCAACTTATTTCAATCGAATTCCGATGATAAATCCCGGCCATAATCGAAACTCTTTTCTGCACCACCTAAGTTTAAACAACGTATAAGGAACAAAATCTGTACCCTCTTCATTGGATGCAAAAAGCATATTCAACGTTGGCCCTGCAAAAATTGAAAACCGTCTGGTTGAATTCCAAATCATTGTGCCACGGATCTGGTATTGATATACATGCTGGGAAGAAGAATTCCAAAACAACCGTTTGAAGAGAACCATTGAATTGACACCAACATCCATGACCATACGATTGGGCAAAGGCTTTCTGAAACCCAATCCAACGCCAAATGTCCACCCATAAGGTTCTTCTGCCACTCGAATTCCCGAAAAAACCAAATTGTATATTTGATGATTCCCAGATCGAAATCCTGTATAAATAAATCCCATTTCATCACCCCAGATTTCGAAATATTTGGGAACGCCTTCCACGTGGGTGACCAGGCCAATAGGTATACCATGATGCTCTTTTGCAACGTTGATCAAACCGATCTGTACCCCTTTTTCAACCTTGCCTGCGATATTGACAATGCCAGCACATTGTACACCCTTCAGAGTTCCCTGGCACACATTCACAATGCCTCCAAACTGAGCGCCTTGAAAACTACCCCTCGTCTCATTGACGATACCACCAAACTGGGCACCATGACATTCCCCCCCAACTTCATTCATAATACCGCCGAATTGAATCCCTTGATAGTCACCCTCAACAGCATTTCCGATCCCGCCGTTTTGTAACCCAAGTGCATTCTGTTTCACAATATTGACAATACCTCCAAACTGAGCGCCTTGAAAATTCCCCCCTACCTCATTGATGATGCCACCAAACTGAGCACCATGACATTCCCCTCCGACTACATTCAGGATACCGCCGAATTGGCCCCCTTGATAGTCTCCCTTAACAGCATTTCCGATCCCGCCGTTTTGTAACCCAAGCATATTCTGTTTCACAATATTGACAATGCCCCCAAACTGGGCACCTTTTACATAGCCAGATACTTCATTAAAAATACCTGAAAATTGTACCCCATTCAAATCTCCACCACAAAGACTCAGAATCCCGCTGAATTGGGCACCATGAACATCCTCAGTATACTGACCCATAATACCACTGTATTCCAAACCCCGAAGTTTTGCAGCACGCCCAGCCAGGATATTGTATGCCAGACCTGTGTTGATAATCTTTTTTCCTGCTGCCTGCGACACCATATCACCGAGACCGATACCAGGGACAAAAGATATATTGAAAGGCAATTCTACATAATCCGATGATTCCTTATCCTTGGCCGACAGGTTAAGGGATAACATAATACAAAGAATTGACGTAATGTAAAATTTCATCGTTCTCCTCTCTATTTTACAATAGATTTTTTTAACTGAATCAGACTTTCTTGCCTTTTATTAATAATTGCCCCATAAAAATCCAAAGCCCATTCCAAATTCAAATCCGCTAAAATCGTCATCAAAATCAAATCCAATCAAATGATACTTCATATCAAAATTCAGGGTGAACCAGCTGGCTGTTTGAAAATAGGTCCCGCACCCTAAATAAAATCCAGGTTGTAATTTATTTTTTATATTGACCTCTTCCTCCTCAAACCATTGGTCAACCACAGATACATTACACTGCCAGTAAGGTCCTCCTCCTCCTGATATATAGGGTTGAATTGCGCTGGATGATTTCATTGGCAACAAATTGTATCGCATTCCGAATAGCAGTGGGACGATTCCTTTTACTCGAACATTCTCACTATCAAACGAGTGTGATTTTGTTTTTACCTGACCGACAGTTCCGATGCTGCATTCAAGATAGGTCTGATCGCCCAACCGAGAAAAAAAAGTAATCCATCCACCAAAATTACCTATATCTACCGTTGTATTATTAAAATAATCATCCGTCACTGTAATTTCGCAACCATCCGATTCTGTTGCCCAAAAGGCGCCTCGTAAAACAATTCCACTGGTTTTTTGTTGATTCGTTTGGGCCAGACAATTAGACACCAGAATTGTCATCCCTAAAATACCCGCAATTTTTTTAATCTGTTTCATTTTTTTCTCCCATGATAATTGTTTCAAAACGATTGAATTTAAAATTCCACCGTAATCCCTGCAATAGGCACAAGTGAAAACTGACTGATTGTTTCGATACTTCCATCACTCTTATAATAATACTCCCAGATATTTTTGCGATTATAGATATTCATGATGTCAAAATAGGTCACTATATTACACCCGCTGAACATGAAACGTCTATCCAGTCGCACATCCAGACGATGATAGGCCGGGTACCGCTGACCATTAACGGCAATATCCTCATCCACCAGCCAAGTTTGATATTCCTTATGATAAACTGGCTGGGTATAGGGTCTTCCGCCTAAATAACGCCACCTGCAGCTTATTTCTACCTCATCCCCAAACGGAAGCAGCCAGGCGGTTAATTTATAGAAGAGTTTCCTTTCCAAATGTTGATACCATTGTTTATTTTTCAGATGCAGTCGAATACCGCCTATGGCTGTAAACATATGGCGATAATCAAAGTCCCAGTTATAATAACGATCATTCCGAGGATCTTTGGCCTGTGAGATGGAATAGGCATAACTCAAAGTAAAGCGAGTATTTCCGGTCGGTTTTTTCTGCAAAAAAACTTCGACACCTTTAGCAAATCCTTCCCCCTGACTCACACCCCTCCCGTTTGAAACATCAAATGGATCTGGAGAAAGTTCAGCAACACCAATCGGGACTTTTTGATAATCTTTGTAAAACACCTCAATGGTTCCGCGCATATCTTCTCTGAAAAGACGTTCCATGCCCAGAACCACCTGCCGGGTGCGCTTGTAATCCAGATCCCGATTCAATGGATGCGCTGTGATCTCACCATAACAGGGAGTCTGAGATTGTTGTCCAACAGCAAGATTAATCGAAGTGCCAGAAGCCAGCTGGTATTGTATTCCCAATCTTGGATCAATAGCGTCATCGTGTATGAAATCAAAATAATCACGTCGAATACCAGCAGTGAGCGTCCATCTCGATAAGGGATGCCATTTACACTGAAAAAAAGCGCCTATTTTGTAACTCCTGTCTGAATTTTTTTGAGAGAACGGCTCGTTAACCTGAAATGCTTCTTTGGAAAACGTATTGCCACCATCGTCCAATTGATGGAGGAAGATGGTATCGCCCTGCGCCCAGTATTGAATATTAAAATGAACCGTTTTGAACTGGAAACCTGTTTGCAGTTCGATAGTAGAAATGGGCAAATAAACCAGTTCGCTTTTTATGGCCCGTTCTCGCTCTGTAGAACGGTTATTAAAATTAGGCTGTCCATTTTTGGTTTCCCAGACATCCCATTTCGCCTCTACATGTGAAAGAGTTGTTTTCAGGTATCCCCTTTTCCCTATAATGTGGCGCCATCCCAATCCCAATACGACCTGTCCGTCTTCAGTTTTCCATGCCCATCGATCTTGATCGAGATTTTCAGGATCATCATTGTCATCCCCTTTAATGAAGTCGTGTCCGTAGAGTGCATTCAGAACCAATTTATTGTTTCGATCCAGATCATAAACGAATTTGGATTGAATACTGTAATACTTCGGAACCGCTATCAAACCTAAGCCGCCCAAGATCAAATCAAGATAGCTTTTACGCCCGCTGATCAAATATGATCCCCTGCCGCCATCGACGGGTCCCTCAACACTCACTCCTGCTCCCGCCATTCCCATATAGGAATGACCTGTCAATTTCTCCCGATTTCCATCACGAAGGGAAATGTCCATCACTGAAGAGGCTTTATCTCCATATCTGGCTGGAAATGCGCCAGCATAGAAATCAATTTGACGTACAAAAATGGGATTCACCATATTGATGGGACCGCCACTGGTTCCCTGATCAGCAAAATGGTTGGGATTGGGAATCTCGATATCGTCCATAAGAAATAGATTCTCGCCAGGAATTCCACCACGCACAATAATTTCATTGTTCATATCAGTACCTGACACCACTGAGGGCAAAGCCTGCATCACCCGTTGAACGTCTTCACAGCCACCTGGATCAGAACGGAGTTCCTCAAAATCCACACTGCGGTTGCTGACCACTCCATCACGAGCTTCATGAAAATAACCTGCCGTTATCGTAACATTTTCACTCTGGATGACCGTTGGTTTCATTTCGATTTTCTGCCATGTGGATCGGTTGGGATTGATAACCACATTATTAACAACCCGTGTCTCATAGCCCATCATGATAAAACGAACATTGTAAATTCCGGGCGCAATATTTTCCACAATAAAATTTCCATCCATATCCACCGCGGCCCCAAGTGTGGTTCCTTCAATAACCACTGCGGCTGCGATTAAAGGACTTTGAGTAGTCTCGTCCACCACCTGGCCTCGAAGTCTACCATTTACATCCGATGCATTTCCATAAGCATTTATGATTAAAACAAAAAACATCGTCATGACAATGGAACAAAATACTCTGTTTGATTCTAACCAAACACATTGAAATCTTTTAATGAGCATTTTCGACAATCTCCTTTTGGTTTTCTTTCAAATAAAAAACACCTGATATCAAAATCCAATTAAGCAAAGGAAATGCCAAAATGTTTGTGGTCTCATAAGGGTTTAATTTTAATTGGATTAACGCACAACAAAATAATTGGTCTTTTACAGACACTATGAGGAAACGCGGAAGTTTTCCGCGGAATTCAAACTATTTTAATAGTGGATTTGAAAAAGGTAAGGTTGATAACAGCGATAAAGTTAATAAAAAACCTCAATATCGGATTGTTTGACTTTCTAAATCAAGTCTTTTTCATCAGCCAATGAAATCCTGTTCAAGTTATTCATCACAAAAATGCTGTATGATTTGGATTAAAAAGGGATGGTATTTTTGGGGAAGTCCCTTAAAAGTGGAAGGTAAAATTTCGGTATCATCAATCGAACCGATGGGAATATTTGATACAAGTTGAAGGTTTCTGAGATATTCCTCAATTTTCTTTGCAATCCTCTCAACCGTCCCTTTATCCTTGGTCATGGAAATATGCATGGCGGCTTTTTCAATATGATAATCATTGTTCACCAATGCTTCAAAACACATCCCCCGAAAGTATTCGGTGATTGTACCCCTGTCCCGATTCCCTAAGGCTTTTGCTGTTTTACTGATGGATGAACGCGAAAATTTCAAAACCCTCATCATTTCCAGAATCTGCTCCTCAAGGGATTGATAGGACACGTGGGGCACTTTCTCTTCTTTTATCTCTTTGATTTCATCTGGTATATCCGAAGCCTGAATCCGTATCCGGTTTTCGCTTCTGGCCATAAGAGCCGCTCTTCGAATCACATTTTCAAGTTCACGAACATTGCCTGGCCACGAATATGCAAGAAGAATATCCATCGCATGCTCAGAAAAGGAGGCAATGTGTTTATCTCCATATTTTTGAATAAAGTGAACCGCTAAAACTGGAATATCTTCCTTTCGTTCATGGAGAGGGGGGATTTTCATAGTAAAACCATTGAGCCGATAAAAAAGGTCCGACCGAAACCGTCTCGAGTGAACCTCGTCTTTAATATCTTTGTTGGTGGCTGCGATTACACGAACATTGACCCTGACCAATTGTTCGCTTCCCAGCCGCTCAATAGTTCCCTCCTGCAGTACTCGTAAAAGATGGGATTGAAAAGCGGGAGCAGTTTCTGTAATCTCATCGAGAAAAATGGTTCCTCCGTCAGCCAGTTCAAAACGGCCCCGACGTCTGGCAGTTGCGCCAGTGAAGCTCCCCTTTTCATGACCAAAAAGCTCACTCTCAAGCAGTGTTTCTGGCAAAGCACCGCAATTCACAGCAATAAAGGGAGCCTTTTTACGGGAACTGGCTTCATGAATGGCTCTCGCAACCAATTCTTTCCCTGTACCCGTTTCACCAAGAATGAGCACAGAAATATCATCTAACGCCAGTTTCTGTACCAGTGATAGAACAGAAACCATTTTGCTTTCAGGAGCATGAATAATGCCGGGAAACTGCGATTTTGGTATTTTATCTTCTGAAACTACGGCATCTTCAAGATCCCGGAGATGCTTTTCAAGCGACTGAACCGCTTTTTTTCTCTCTTCAGTCAGATTCAAGGTTTTTTCTGACAATTTTTGTTTCTCATCCATCTCCGTCTGCAGTCGGGTCTTCAGTTCACGAAGCCTGTTTTCCGCCTCAACCAGGGCCTCTCTTTTTTGGGAAATCTGCTCCCGCAAAAGAGATCGTTGTGTTTCCACGCGCCATCGCCGTTGTCCAGATTTGATCCCTCCAAGGATTGCTGAAACAAATATTAAAAAAGCCACAGGAAAAAAAATAGGAACCACCAGCTTTAAAAATACAAACAGAATATACGAAACCGCTACATAACCCCCAATACACCCTGATAACAACATCAATGCAACGTGAATGGATTTGTTTTTCCATACATAAAAATAGAAAAAAAGAATCAGAGTTGATAGAATAAAAACGATCCAAGAAGGAGATTCATGAAACTGATTTTTAAAAATCAGATTTTCTGCCACAGTCAGATGAATCAATGAAGCAGGTAAAAAAGACGACAGGGGTGTTCTTTTTACAACAGGGAGAGAGGATGCTGTTGCTGCCACAACAACCATACAACCATTAAAATCCAGTGAATCGGGACTCTCTTTGTACATCTGAAGAAGATTCAGAAAATCATAGCTCCGAATGTGCTCAACACCACCAAAGTGATTCAAACGCAAGAAGCCTTTATGATCAAACGGAATTTTTTTTATCAATTTATTTTGATCGTAGAGAAAGATTGCGTTATCAAGGATTTCGCTACGGGTAGCTCCAAGATACAACCGTACCAATTCAACACCGTACGACAATAAAAATGTATCTTGAACCGTCATAACAAGTGGCGTTTTACGTATTGTGCTTTCATCTCCCAGATTGCTGAAACCAATGCCAGCCGCATGTTCTTTAAAGGGACGATATGGAAAAAGGATCGATTCCCCTTTCTGAATCGATCCCTTTGTCGAACGGGCGCTTTGATTATGCTGCGTCTCTTTCGATGACAGCACAATTGAAGGCAGGCACACGTTTCCAGAAGATTCAAAAAAATCTGTCAACACACGATCAAATTCAGGATATTGCGAACTGGGTGTGTCCATCAGGAAATCGAATCCGATGACTCTGGCACCTCTTTCGGTCAGCACATGGGTTATATAGCCGTAATAATCTCTTGTAATCGGCCAGCCGCCAAGATCCTGAATGTCTTGATCACTCAAATAGACAAAAACAATCTTATCCGAAATTTGACGTTGACCGCGGATTTTGAAAAAAAGATCAAAAAGTTGATCATCCACCCTTTTCGAAAAGCCAATGAGAAGCCCGGATACTGCGATCAACATCATAACAAGAATAATGATGTTGTATCTATTTTGAAGCAGTTTGTCAAAATAAGATTTCATTGATCCTGAAATTCAACAATCTGTTTAAAATATCAATAAAGGAACTTTGTGTAAGTTATAAAATCATCGTTGAGATAGCAAATGATTTTTCTTAAATCAGGGACGATTACAGCCTAAAAAGTCATAGAAAGTTGATGCTCGCAATTGTAAATGTTATATATTTCGGGGACAAAATACTTCGTGTAATGATTTAGAAAAAGATTAATTTAATTGATTATAATTAAAAGGAAAGAATTCATTTTTATTGAAACCACCCCATTTTATTCTTGATCCATGTACCTATATCGTTTAAATTGGAATCATGATTTGCAATTTCCCCTTCAAAAAAGTTTTCGTATTAATTCTACCAATGCTTGCTCTTCTCATTTTTTCCTGTGAGATTGACAAAAGTACGACTCCTTCGGTCATTCGGATTTCTGCAGTTAAAATCGCCGTGATCGCGGATTGCCACTATTACGATCCGAATCTGGGAACCGAAGGAGAAGCATTCGAAACAGCGATTATCCGGGACCGGAAAATGGTCGCAGAAAGCGAAGCGATACTCGAGGCCACCCTCCATGCGGTCCTCTCGGAAGGAGTGGATATTCTCCTGGTGGCCGGCGATTTGACAAAAGACGGGGAGCTGTCCTGCCATCAAAAAGTGGCCGGATATCTCGGGCAACTGGAAGACAACCATGTCAAAGTATATGTCATCCCCGGCAATCATGATATTAACAATCCATACGCCATGAGCTATTCAGGAAATATGGCCATTCCCGTGCCGTCGGTCACTGCGGAACAATTCGCTGAAATCTACGGCCAATTCGGATTTGACGAAGCCATTGCAAAAGACCCCGGATCGCTGACATACATTGTCGAGCCGGTCGAAGGACTCTGGATTTTCTGTATGGATTGCTGCCGGTACTATGAAAATATTGATTATCCCGTGACCGGAGGGAAATTTTCGCAGGAAACATTAAACTGGATAAAATCCAAATTATCAGAAGCGAATCAAAAGCAAAAGCTCATTCTGGGATTGATGCATCACGGACTTCTGGAACATTTCGATGGACAAAAATTTCTTTTCACGGACTATGTCATCGACGATTACACGTCCATCTGGCCTGAATTTGCCGAACTGGGGATGAACGTGGTGTTTACCGGCCATTTCCATGCACAGGACATCCGGAAAATGTCAAACGGAGCCTGCTTTCTATTCGATATTGAAACCGGTTCGGGTGTAACCTATCCCTGCCCGTACAGGGTGATGGATTTGAGAAGTGACGGGATCCTTTCTATTGAAAGCAGATTGATCGAAAATATCGATTACGATACCGATACGTTATCTTTTCAACAGTATGCAAAAAAGTCACTCGAAACCGGTCTCGACAGCATCGTGGCCGAGTTGCTGATCAATCACTTCAGCATCTCCGCGGATTCAGCACAAATGATCGCTCCCCGTCTCAGCGAGGGCCTTGTCGCTCACTACCAAGGAGACGAAATGATCACTCCCGAAACAGAGGCCTTTATCCAGCAAATGAACGCGACCGGTGATTTGACTTCGATCATCATCGGCAATAGTTTAAATTCGATCTTCAACGATCCCGAACCTGCGGACAACAATGTAATGGTCGATTTAAGAACCGGGGAAGCGTATTCGACATCGAACAATATCTTGTAAAAAACCCGTGTCTCTTAAAAACACGGGTTAGATCGATAAAAATATTTTACTGTAAAAATATCAATAAATCTGAAACGATACATCGGTTCCTATTTTAATTCCGAAGGTTTTCGTCTCACTTCCGATAGTTCCAAAATTGACTTCGATATATGGATTCATCGGATAATCGCCGAGTTTGAACTTTTCGAAATAAAATCCCGCAAGGAACAGAGAGGCCGCTTCAACCAGCGTCCCTTGACTCGTTAAGGTCAATCCGATGTATGGAATAAAAGGCCGCACTCCCCGATGTCCCAGCTTCAGATTCAAAACGGAGGGTGGAATAAAGTCCCCGGCGTTCTTCCTGTGACTTTCGTCCCGATAATAGTAGAGGGTTCGCAATTCGAGCTGTCTTAAAAAGAACTTCCCGCTCAGAGCAACTCCCCTGCCCGGATCGGAAAGTTCCTCCCCATCCATCTTTTCCTTGGAATATTTTATAAACTGAACATCACACATGAAACCCCATTCCTGTCCATCCTTATATTCAATCCCTCCGGCGACCATAAATGCATCCGTAGGATCGTACTTTCCGCCGTCTTTGATGGGCGTATATTCGTCGCGTTGGGTGTAGAGAACTCCGATGGCAACTGCGGTCTTCTCGTTGGGCTGCTGTCCGTACGAGAGTCCAACGTGCATTCCAAAACCCGAAGCACCGCAGATGACCGGCGCATTGATAAAAGGCAGCCGGCCCGCCGAGGTTGCAATCAATTGATCATAATCTAATGCCTTAGTCCCCGTGGGAAGTCTCACGCCGCCTACGAAAGTCAGGTTCTCTCCCTGCAGATATCGCGCATCGACTTCCAGATCACCCAGACTGTATAGACCCGTCCCGCCGTATGATTGACTGCCCTGATTCAGCCGGAAAGTCAGGGAAAAATATCGGCTGCTCTCATATCGAATCTGAACGGGAATTGACAGCAGATTGTAAAACTGGGTATTTCCCTTTCCCGGAGCGATAGCCTGCGCCTGTAAATAAATGCCTGCTGTTTCATGTGTCTTTAACAGCATCGAACTCCGGTTCTGCTGCGGAAACAGAAGTGCCGGAATCATACACAAAATGAAAATTGCAATTAATTTATTTGAAATCATCTTATATCTCCTATCAATTCTTTAAACCTATGATTTCACCTTTATATACAGGACTAATCAAATAGACAAATAGTCAAATAGTCTAATCCCTGACGAGGCGAACAGAGAATCCATCCCGCTTAATGAAGTCACTACGGAGTACTTGTGAGCTACTGTAAATCAGGCACCGGTACCACGATTCTGAGTTACTATAACTGCTCTCTGTACC
>CAZIAH010000012.1:0-4649 GCA_964537715.1 uncultured bacterium
TCTCAACTCCTCCGGAGATACCAAAGCCGGAATACAGACGACGGCGTTCAATCTTCCCAATGACGAACGGGTCAGGGAAGCCAAAGGATCGAAAAAGGTCATGTTGAAAAATGTGATGAAAGCAAAATTCGAAAAATGCTGGATTCCGATCGTACAAACCGCACTTGCGAAAAAGGATCTGGACAGGGTTTCCTTTGAAGGTTACTTCGCCCACACAGTAATGCACGAAGTGAGTCACGGATTGGGCCCCGGGAAAATTGTCAAAAACGGTCAGGAAACCACGGTCAACAAGGAGTTGAAAGACCTTTATTCGATCATCGAGGAATGCAAAGCCGATGTTCTGGGAATTTATAATTCACAGTATTTGATTGACCGCGGAGTTTTCCCAAAGGAACTCGAAAATACGCTCTATGCCTCGAACTGCGGTGGGATGTTTCGCTCCATCCGATTCGGCATCGATGAAGCCCACGGGGCTGGCGTTGCCATTCAGATGAATTATTATCTGGAAAAAGGAGCATACAAGGTGGATAAAGACGGCCGTTTTTCTGTAGATGATCGAAAGATTAAAAATGCAGTCAAGGAATTGGCTGAGAAACTTCTCATCATCGAGGCGGAAGGCGATTACGATAAAGCAAAAGCTCTGATTGATCAGTATGTTTACGTGTCACCCCAAGCCGAGGAAGTTGTGAACAAACTGAAAGACGTACCCATTGACATCCGTCCCATTTACCCGATTGAGAAGACAATTGAGTAGACACCCGTTTTTTTGAAGTACAAGCGTCATCGTTGACTTCTCAAAGATGACGCTTTTTTTATGTAGTCTAAAAAAGGTAAGGTAAATGATTTTTTACTTGACAATACAACATTTTTGTTGTACATTATTTTTGTTGTTAATATGATTTGTTGTATAAGCAAGGAGATTCATATGGATAATGTACTTGGTCAAGTTGTTAGAGGAGACGATTTTTACAATAGGGAGGATTTTATTGATTTACTATGGGAAAAATTGGAAAAAACTAACATACTACTTGCAGCACCACGTCGTTATGGTAAAACAAGTGCCATGTACCAAATGATAGATTATCCGAGAGAAGGTTACACTGTCATCCATATGGATCTCGAAAAAATAACAGAGCCGATCAATTTTGCAATAGAACTCCTCGATAAAATCCAGATGGATAAGAATCTTGTAACTTTATTAAAAAAGGGATTCGAAAAAGCCGGTGGTCATTTCAGAAAACTGATAAGCGAAATTGGCGCAGAAGCCTGGGGTGTTGAATTTAAGTTAAAACTTAAAGATAAAATGGACAAAAGTTGGAAAGAAATTACCGATTCCATCCTTTCAACACTGCAAAGCACAGATAAAAAAATTCTCTTCCTTCTTGACGAACTGGCATTCATGATAGAAAATTTTCAAGAAAACGAAGTAAAACCATCGGAAATCAGATTGTTCCTTTCCTGGTTTCGTTCTTTACGTATTGACCCAAAGGGCGGATTGAACCGTTGCAAATTCATATTGGCTAGTTCTAGCAGTATCGGGCAATCACTTTCACGGCTAAATATCACAAAAGTAATCAACGATTTTGAAAAAATTTCCTTACCAGAACTCACTCCTAAACAATCAGAAGATTTCATCAAACTACTTGTAAAAAAATACAAACTCGATCTTTCAGCCCAAACAATCAAGAAAATACTTCTAATAGTTGGCGGCGGAATTCCATACTTTATCCAGGTTTTATTTGCTGAAGTTTATAAATACCATAAATTGAAACACATAAAAATAACCCCTTCTTTAATTGAACAGATCTACGAAGAAGAGATTCTTGGGGTTAATTGTAAACTTTACTTTCAACACTACTATGAACGGCTGAGAACTTACGAAAAAATCCAGGAGAAAGTAACAAAAAACATTTTAAGCGAACTTTCTCTTACAGAATCAATTTCGAAGTCTTCTTTGAGATCTTTATATAAAAAAGAAACCCATAAATCCATTGATGATTTTAACTACCTCATGGCCGATCTGGAAAATGACTTTTACGTCCGTTACAATACAAAAAATGATTCTTATTCTTTCAAATCTCCGATTCTCAGAGATTGGTGGAAAAGATATTACACCCTTTAAAGGATCAACCAATGAAACAACCAGAACTTTTCAAGTACAACCCCAGTCTCTCCGAACCGGAAGAGATTAAAAAAACATTTGTCGCTCGGGAAGAACTTCTTGAAGAAATTTTAAAAGATTTACAAAAGCAAACAAAAGTAAAATCAAATCAAAATATAATCATCATTGGCCCAAGAGGCATTGGCAAAACAAATTTGCTTTTGATGATTCAATTGAAGATTAAAGAAAGGCAGGAATTATACACCCATTTCTCTCTGCTTGCTTTTCATGAAGAAGAATATCGTATTATCACACTCAGGGACTTTTTTGAACGCATTTTAACTGTACTCTCCGAACTTGATATGACAGATGATCTTTCTTCGATAATCGATAAAATCAAAAAGGAATCGAACGATCAAATTGCTGTTGAAAAAATAATCGAGTTCTTAAAAAAGCAATATCAAAAAACCAATAAAAAAATACTTCTTTTTGTCGACAATTTTGATTTGATCCTGGAAAGCCAGCAAAAACATGAAGTGTCCCGACTCAGAGAGATACTGATGAATGAAAACTTCTTATTGATCATTGGAGCATCTCCGACTTACTTCAAAGAAATCTCGGATTACAAACAACCCTTCTCCCAATTTTTCAAAACATACGACCTAGAAGAACTCTCAACCGATTGCATGGAAGCATTGTTGAAAAAGCGTGCGTTGTTCGATAAAAATAAAAAGCTCATTCAAAAAATCACTAAATATAAAAACAAACTCAAAGCGATTCGTCATCTCACCGGAGGCAATCCTCGGCTTGTGCTCATGTTATACCAATTGATGACACAATCGGAATTCTTTGAAGTGAAAACCGCCATCAACTCTCTTCTCGATGATTTGACTCCGTATTACAAACATAAAATTGAGGCACTGCCTCCACAGCAGCGCAAAATTGTGGATACCCTCGCACGAATGGACAAAGCTGCATCCCCTACCGAACTTGCCAAAGCAACCAGATTACACGTCAACCAGATCAGCAGTCACATTATTCGGCTTAGAGAACATGGTTTTGTTACACCTGCAAAACAGGAAAGAAGAAAATCCACATATTACATATTAACGGAACGTTTGTTCAGAATCTGGCACCAGATGCGATACTCTTCCATAAAAAACCGCCGCATGCCTTTTCTTTTGGATTTTATTTCAATCTGGTACACAGCAAGAGAGTGGAAAGACGAATTTTCACGTTTGGGAGATAAGATAAATAAATATCTCTCATCAGGTAAATTACAAGATGCCCAACAAATTACAGAACACATGGGTTACTTGGCTGAAGCAGCCCCTACAGAAAAACTCAAAATTCAAGGTTTTGATAAATTAATACAATCTTATTTCGAAATGGGAGCATTTGATGAAGCCGAATCAGAACTCTTAGAACGGATAAAAGAAAACCAGAAATCAGGAAAATTAGATCGTTTAGCATGGAATTACTTTGGCCTCGGAATCGACTACGGATTAAGGTGGCATAAGGATAACAAGGATGATACCATCCAGAAGGCCTTTGAAAAATACCAGAGAGCCATAGAAATCAAACCCGATCTTCACGAAGCGTATAACAACTGGGGCAATAAACTCGGTGACTTAGCAAGAATGAAAAGCGACGAAGCCCTATTCCTACAAGCCTTTGAAAAATACCAGAAAGCTGTAGAAATTAAAACCGATTTTTACGAGGCGTACTACAACTGGGGCATTGATCTCTGTGAGCTTGCGAGGATGAAAAACGACGAGACCCTGTTCCAAAAAGCCTTTGAAAAATACCAGAAGGCCGTAGAAATCAAACCCGATAAACACGAAGCGTACTACAACTGGGGCATTGGCTTCGGCTATCTTGCGAGGATGAAAAACGACGAGACCCTGTTCCAACAAGCTTTTGAAAAATACCAGAAGGTCATAGAAATCAAACCTGATCTTCACGAAGTGTACAACAACTGGGGCAATAAACTCGGCGACTTAGCAAGAATGAAAAGCGACGAAGCCCTGTTCCTACAAGCCTTTGAAAAATACCAGAAAGCCGTAGAAATTAAAACCGATTTTTACGAGGCGTACTACAACTGGGGCTTTGACCTCGACGTGCTTGCGAGGATGAAAAACGACGAGACCCTGTTCCAACAAGCCTTTGAAAAATACCAGAAGGCCATAGAAATCAAACCTGATCTTCACGAAGCGTACAACAACTGGGGCATTGTCCTCGGCGTGCTTGCGAGGATGAAAAACGATGAAGCTCTGTTCCTACAAGCCTTTGAGAAATACCAGAAAGCCATAGAAATCAAATCCGATAAACACGAAACATACAACAACTGGGGCAATGACCTCGGCTATCTTTCAAGGATGAAAAATGACGAGACCCTGTTCCAACAAGCCTTTGAGAAATACCAGAAAGCCATAGAAATCAAATCCGATAAACACGAAGCGTACTATAACTGGGGCTTTGACCTTGGCGAATTTGCGAGGATGAAAAATGACGAAACCCTGTTCCAACAAGCCTTTGAGAAATACCA
>CAZIAH010000012.1:4749-55935 GCA_964537715.1 uncultured bacterium
GAAAGCCGTAGAAATCAAATCCGATCTTGACGATGCGTACTACAACTGGGGCAATGACCTCGGCTATCTTGCAAGAATGAAAAATGACGAAACCCTGTTCCAACAAGCCTTTGAGAAATACCAGAAAGCCGTAGAAATCAAATCCGATCTTGACGATGCGTACTACAACTGGGGCAATAACCTCGGCTATCTTGCAAGAATGAAAAGCGACGAAGCCCTGTTCCAACAAGCTTTTGAGAAATACCAGGAAGCTGTAAAAATCAAACCCGATAAACATGAAGCGTACAACGGTATAGGAATATTATTGATTATAACTGAGCAGTTTGATGAAGCTATCAATTATTTTTCAAAAGCAGTTCAATTAGCCAGTCAAAGCAATTTATCCAAAAACGATTTTATTATCTACTTGGAAAATCTTTATCATGCTTATTTTGACAAAACATCCAGTGATATCCAAAAAGAAAACTGGGGCTCGGCAAAAGAAGATTTCGCTTCCTCAATAGAAATTCAAGAAAAACTTACAAACGAAACAGTGCAGAAAAGTCTATTAAACTTTTTCAATTCCTTTATCAGCCCTAATAGAATAGATCTTTTCGAACAGTTTATTCAAATACTAAAAGAGCACAAATCAGAAGAAACGTTGGAATTTCTCAATCCCTTCATTATTGTCAATCAATATTGGAAACAAAACAATGATCAGGAAGTGATCGACAGACTTAATCCTGAAGTACGTGAAATTGTTGAACAAATTCTGGAAAATGTAAAAAACAGAGATAGAGATACTACTAAGAAACCTAAAAAGTAGTCTATTATCTTTAAAATAATCATTGTCTTTAACAATATCCACAAATTCTTTTAAATATCTTTTGCCAACCATTCAATTTTTCATTATATTGAACACCCAATGATAAACACAATCAAAAACAGATGGCACATGGAAGGAGGGTATCGGGATGTGCTCCGAATTGCTATCCCTCTGGTCTTGAGCACCGGATCGTTATCGATCCAGCATTTTGTGGATCGGATGTTTCTCACATGGTACTCTTCTGAAGCCATTGCGGCCGCGCTTCCCGCCGGTTTGATCAATTTTTCACTCATGTCCATCTTTATCGGAACGGCCACGTATGTTAATACATTTGTTGCGCAATATTACGGAGCCAAACGGTACCAGCGTATCGGACCTGCCATTTGGCAGGGTCTCTACTTTGCCCTAATCTCCGGAATCATCGTGCTGCCTTTTCATTCACTTGCGGATGATATTTTTCGTCTTGCCGGACACGTCCCCGAGGTACAGGCACTCGAAATTCAGTATTTCAGGATTTTACTTTTTTGTACTTTTCCACTCACCGCGGCTTCGGCTCTGGGAAGTTTTTATGCCGGCAGGGGAAAAACATGGGTAGTCATGTGGGTAAATGTCATCTCCACGACCACCAACATCACTCTGGATTACGGACTCATCTTCGGCAAATTGGGATTCCCGGAAATGGGCATGAAAGGCGCGGCCATTGCGACTCTGACTGCACTCTGTGTCCGTTTTTTGCTCTATGCAATTTTGATCTGCCAGAAAAAATATCGGCAAAGTTACAACGTCAGCGGCGGCTTTCAATGGAACCCGGACCTTTTCAAAAGACTGTTGAAATACGGCTTGCCGAACGGATTAACCTTTTTCCTGGATCTGATCGGATTTACGATTTTCGTCATGATTGTCGGCCGTTTCGGTACCCATTCACTGGCTGCAACCAACATCACATTCAACATAAACTCACTGGCATTCATGCCCATGATGGGATTCGGCATGGCGGTATCAATTCTTGTCGGTCAGCATCTTGGAGAGAACCGGTCTGATTTGGCCCAGCGAAGTACATGGTCGACCTTTCATCTCACTTTCATTTATATGGGTCCGATTGCAATGTCATATATACTGTTCCCCCAATTGTTTTTGATTCCTTACGCGTCTAAAGCCGATCCGGAAAATTTTCCATTGATTGCCAATCTGGTCGTGAATCTGTTGAAATTCGTGGCAGCCTATTCGATCTTCGATACCATGAATCTCGTATTCGCCTACGCAATCAAGGGGGCCGGCGACACGCGGTATGTCATGGTAGTTTCAGCAATTTTATCCTGGTGTCTCATGATCATTCCCTCATACATTGCCGCCAAACTGTTTGACCGCGGCTTGTATCTGATCTGGTGTTTTGCGACTTTATATATTACCATCCTTGGAATCGTTTTTCTGTTAAGATTCCTGAGAGGCAAATGGAAATCGATGCGCGTTATTGAACTCAATCATTGAAGACAGAAAAAACTTTTATGAACTTTTTCCACACTAATAAAGTATATAATATTGATGGGAAACTAATTCTGCACCTCCTTTGGGTTTCCCCTGGAAAAAGGGACTGGTAAATTTGGGTCCCTTTTTCTTTAATTCCCATCCGATAATTGTATGAAAGTCTATCTCTTTACAAATCCGGAATACCTTGATAAAAACAAAATCCGACAGGAACAATGTCACGCCGTCCTCAAAAAAGTGGCTTCTTCTTCCGACACCTCCGATCTTGTAACGGCGATCTATTTGGTTCGGGGACATCGTCACAACCGGGGGACCGCCTACGTGAGAAAATGGATGACCCCTTCCCATTTTACAACGAAAAGAGGGAAGTGGGCACTGACCTCACAATGGATGCTTCCCGAGAATTTGCCTGAAAAATTCAAACTGATCCGCATACGTCTCGACGGAGAGAATCGTCTCTATCCCAAAAAGGAACTGGATACCTACGGCTGGCTGTTCGAATACGGAACATTCTACGATCATCTGGCCGTTCTCTTTGCACACGAACTCCACCATTTTCGGCGCTATCATCTCAATCTCCATCCCGGAGAAGGAGAACATGCAGCCAATCATTGGGCACTGGTTCACGCACAAAATCTCGGATTTCGGGTCAGGGGAGAAAAGCAATCCTCCTCAAAAAGCGCATCTCGTTTCAAACGCCGCATCAGAACATTGTTCGATCCGTTCCCCGAATTCCGCCATCTTAAATCCGGCGACAGACTCATCATCACCCGCGATCCGAAAAACAAATATCTCGGTCAGTATGCGATTGTGATGCGGCCGGTGCGTTCCAACTCCAAACGGATTGTCGTACAGACTCAGGATCATAAAATCTGGCGGTGGCCCATGGCCTGGGTGCGGATCAAAACCGAGGACAGCGTTTGATTCTCACTTGATTTCCCCGAAAAAAAATTTTACTTTACAAGGAAACCGATTATTTTCTCAAAGTACCATACTTTCAAGGAAAATTTTAAAATGTTTACACTCGTCCTGCTTCGTCACGGAGAATCGCTGTGGAACAAGGAAAACCGTTTTACAGGATGGACTGATGTCGATCTTACCGAACAGGGAATGGCCGAAGCACTGGAAGCGGGAAACATTCTCAAAAAAGAAAACTATGTTTTCGATATCGCATTTACCTCGGTTCTGAAACGTGCGATTCGCACCCTGTGGATCGTTCTCGATACGATGGATCTCATGTGGATTCCCGTGGAACGCTCATGGCGTTTAAACGAACGCCATTACGGCGCTTTGCAGGGGCTGAATAAAGCCAAAACAGCGGCAAAGTACGGTGAAGATCAGGTATTGATCTGGCGAAGGAGCTACGATACACCGCCCCCGCCTCTGGATAAAACCGATCCCCGCCATCCGTCGAACAATCCCCAATACAACTCCATCGATAAAACGGAGTTGCCCGCTGGCGAATGTCTGAAAGACACGGTCGACCGCTTTCTTCCTTACTGGAAAACAACCATTACTCCAGTCGTTCAGTCGGGAAAGAAGGTGCTCATCGTGGCGCACGGCAACAGTCTGCGGGCACTGGTCAAATATCTGGATCAAATTTCCGACGAAGAGATCGTCCATCTTAACATTCCAACCGGCGTTCCTCTAATTTATCATCTGGACAAGCATTTAAAACCGATCAAACATTTCTATCTTGGGAATCCGGAAAAAATTCAAAAGGCCATTCACTCTGTGGCTAGCCAGGGAAAGGCAAAAAAATGAAAACGATCACACTGCTCTCCTGGAATGTCAACGGTCTGCGGGCCGTTTACAACAAAAATTTCATGGACTGGTTTGTCGAAACGAAACCGGACATTCTCGCTGTACAGGAAACCAAAGCGCACGAAGATCAGTTACCGGAAGCACTCAAAAATGTGCAAGGCTATACGAGCTACTTTTCGTCTGCCGAACGCAGAGGTTACAGCGGCGTGGCATTGTACACCCGCGAGAAACCGCTTTCTGTTCAAACAGGATTCGGAATAAAGGAATACGATACCGAAGGGCGCATTCTCATCGCGAATTACGGCTCTTTCATATTGTACAATATTTACTTCCCAAACGGCAAAGCCTCCAAAGAACGGCTTGCGTACAAAATGGCTTTTTACGATGTTTTTCTCGACCATGCAGACAAACAAAAAAAAGCGGGTAAAAGTGTGACCGTCTGCGGCGATGTCAATACGGCGCATCAAGAAATCGATCTGGCCCGACCCAAGGAGAATGAAACAGTTTCCGGTTTTCTCCCTGAGGAACGGGCCTGGATCGACAAATTCATCTCGCACGGATATATCGATACGTTTCGGATGTTTGAAAAATCAGGCGGACATTACAGCTGGTGGGATTACAAAACGCGTGCCCGCGAGAGAAACATCGGCTGGCGCATCGACTACTTTTTTATCAGCGAAAATCTCAGAGACCGGATCGAATCCGCATTCATCCTATCAGAAGTCACAGGATCGGATCACTGTCCCATCGGCATTCAAATGCGGTTGGACACTACTTGATGAGATTTTTGTACACATCGGATCTTCACGGACACGATCCATTTTACCGGGAACTGCTTGCTCTAGCCGGATCGCAAAACGTGCAAGCGATCATTTTAGGAGGCGATCTTTTTCCGCGCAAAGGCCACTCCGATCAAAGTCTGGAGAATCAGAAACAATATGTCCGAACTTCCTTCCGATCATTTCTTCAGGAAATCCGCAATACGCCAGAAATATCCCTTTACTGCATTCTTGGAAACGACGACTTTGCCGGCGTCATCCCGTTGATGGAAAAACTAGAAAAAGAAAAATTCTTAACTTTCATGCACAACCGGACCGTGCCGCTGACCGAAGGGATCGCCATTGCGGGATATCCGTTCATTCCTCCCACTCCCTTTCCCGTGAAGGATTTCGAAAAACGGGACAGGACGGATGACAACAACATTGGCTCCAATCCCCATGCCTTTATCAGTATGAACGGAAAGATTGTACAAATGGAAGTCGCGGAATGGTTTTCCCGGAGAAATACGATCGAAGAGGACTTGAAGCAATTCGTTGAAACTTCGGGATCGAACGATAAACTGATCCACGTGATTCATGCACCGCCTTACGACACCGCGCTGGACTGCCTCCACGACGGACAGGCCATCGGTAGCCGGGCTGTTCGGGAATATATCGAAAAAAGACAGCCTCTGATGACACTTCACGGCCACATTCACGAATCTCCAAAAATCTCGGGAAAATACTGGCAAAAGCTCGGACAAACCCTGTCCATCAATCCCGGCCAAAACACGGATCGATTTTCCGCCGTGACAGGGAACCTTTCCTCATCCGGCTTATCCGTAACGCATACCATTCTTGGAAAGGCAGAACTCAAATCTTGAGTGAAACATGAAAAGAAATTCGATAAAATTCACCGCTCATTTCGTCCTGTTCCCTCTTTTTGTCTTTGGCGCAACGTTTCCCGAACATGAAATCGAGACCATTTCGGTCGAAGGAGAAATTCAACAAATCCTTTGCGAAGACCTCAATGCGGACGGAACAGCCGATCTTCTCATTCTACACACGCAGACACATTTTCCGGATACAAAAATCCGCCGTTTGATTTCTCTATTCTTTCAGAAAAACGGGGAATTGTCGGAAACAGCCGATCAAACTATCGAGGCAAACAACGAAGAAACCGTGTTTGATCTTGCCGATCTCGATCATGACGGAAAACTTGAATTCATATTTCTGAAAGAAGATGGTTGTTATTTGAAGACGTTTGGCGATTCTCTTTTTTCGAACCAGACAGAACGAATCATTCAGATCCCGTCGCTTTTTCTTTCGTTCGACAAGTCCCGGTTGACGAAATATCCCCTGTGCTTTGATCTGAATGGCGACAGTCTGCCGGAGATTTTCATTCCGCAAATGCACAGCATTGACATCGTTTCGAAAACCGATACCGGATATGCGATCACGGACCGTCTCTGGATGAATCAACCGCTTCGCTTTTCGGATCATCCCTCTTTATCGATGACCATTTCACTGCCCGGCCTAACATGCCAGGATTTCAATGGAGACGGAAGACCCGATCTGCTTTTTATCCAGAATCAGCAATTGTATATTTTTCTGAACCATTTTGGTAAATCTTCAGAAGGTTTGATCCCCCCTGACCTGCACTACAACATGCGGTCGCGCCATCTGATACAATCGTCTTTGAATCGGTTGTCCCCGTCCGAGACTTTTCTTGAAATTTACGATCTTAACGACGACGGCTTTTCTGATCTCCTGCTGATTCAGGCGCCCCGCGCCCAGTTCCCGGGACAGATTTCACAGATTCAAATCTACATTAACCGCTACGGAAAATTACGACCCCTTCCCGATCAGATTTTAACGGCGGAAAATTTCGGAGGAGAACATATCGTCCGGGATTTCAACAGAGACGGCCTGCTTGACATCGCCACGCTGAATTTTGATATCGGCATCCTTCAAGCAGCCAGATTTATACTGACCAAAAAAGTCAAAAATATATGCCGAATTTATCTGATGCGTCCCGATCACACCTATCCTGATCATCCGGATTCCCGAATCAGCTTCCGCAGAAAATTGACACTCTTGGATCTGACCGAACCCAGCTTGTACAAGCAAAGTTTCGAAGGAGATTTTAACGGAGACGGTCTGTCCGATTTTTTGGCAATCACAGAGAGTGACCGATTCGTCATCTATACCGGAACGGAAAATGGACAATTTCCCCAAAAAGCAGCAGATGATATCTCCACGGCAACTTCGGAACACTTCCTGATCACCGATTTCAACCGGGACGGATGTTCCGATCTGATCCTCTGGTTCCCGGAGGATCCAGACAAATCAGGACAGATTGTATGGATCAAAAATCAGGCCGGAACTTCCCCATGAATTGTCGAATCTTTCTTATTCTCTTTCTGGGCATGTGGACGGTTCTCTTCGGCGCTGTCCAGCCGACCCGTCTCGAAAAAATTTCTGTCTACGGCAACACAAGAACGCAAACCAGCGTGCTGCTTCGGGAACTGAATGTCAAAATAGGAAAACCTTTTTCGGATTCTGATCTGAGACAAGACTACTCCTGGCTCCTGCGTCTCGATTTTTTGAAACGGATCGAATTCCTCATGCGACCGGGCTCCGAATCGGATAAACAGATGGTCATGCTGATCGTCCAGGAAGAAGACCCCTGGTTTTTTTCTCCGATTTTGGAAACAAGCCATCCATTCGGCTGGATCGGAGGAGTCAAATGGACCGTTCCGAATTTCCGAGGCAGGCGGGAAAGAATTCAACTCCGGCTCGAACTTGGTGGAATCAACAAAGGCCAATTTTCCTGGACCAATCCCTGGTTCGGCAGAAGCCTGCACCTTTTCTCCGAAATTACAGCTTTTCACCGGATTTTTAGATACAGCTATCACGATGTAAACTCCCCTTTTAGGGAAAAGGAAACCGCTTTTTCTTTATCTGTCGGAAAAAGATTCGGCAGAATATTCAAGATTGGAATACGCAGCCAATATCAACACATCTGGACGGATCGTCCTTCTGTGATGGTTTCGGGGTCAAACACCGACGATCTCCTCGCCGAGGAACTCTTTGCGGAAATGGACACCCGGGACTGGCCGTTGTATCCCAAAACCGGCTTCTATTTGAAATCCTGGATGAGATGGATGGATCGGGATCGAAACCGATTGTTCAGACGATCCGGCTTTGATAGCAGAGGCTATATACCGATTTTCAGGGACAATATTCTCGCTGTGCAGTGTATTGGTCAATGGTCCACGGGCACCGTTCCAATCTACGAACGAATTCATCTGGGAGAAGATGAAACGATTCGGGGATACGGTAAAGGAGCGCTGTCTGGAGAGAACAGCCTGATGGCAAGCCTAGAATACCGCTTTCCGATTTTTTATGAACGGAATCCGCTTGCCGGCATCCACGCAGGCTTTGTCGGTGTACTTTTCTTCGATATGGGAACCGCCTGGTTTCAAAATGAAAAATTCGACTGGAACCGGCTTCACGGTTCGGCCGGAATCGGGGTACATTTTATTTTCGACCATTACGTGCTCCGGGGAGAATACGGTTATCGTGGGGAAGGATGGGGATTCATCAATACGGGAACTAGTGTAAAGTTCTGAATTGAAAATATGAAAATATATTGGATCAAATTATTCTTCTTTTTCCTGCTCATCGGAATCAGAACACAGGCACAGACCTTTATCGACTCCTCGTTTGTCGGCAGATCGATTGTCTCTATAGAGATTACAGGAAATAAAAAGACCAAATCCTCTGTCATTTTTAGAGAGATGGAACAGAAAAAGGGCGATTTGCTCGATTTGGACAAAATCGAAGCAGACCGCAAACGCATTCAGAATCTCAATCTGTTCAACCGGGTGATCATTGTGGGACAGCCGGATGAACGGGGAGTACGGCTCATCGTTTCCGTCACCGAGCAATGGTATCTCTTCCCCTATCCGATCCTCCACATCAATGAAAAAGACTGGAGCAAAATCTCATATGGGGTTGGATTGACCCATCTCAATTTCAGGGGCAGAGCGGAGACGCTCTCTTTCGAAGCCTCGTTAGGTTACAATCCCAAAGTGGAATTGTCATACTCCAATCCCTGGATTGCAGGACGGCATAACCTGTTGACTTCGATGAATGGTTTTTATAATCGAAAAAAGAGCAAGCACTTCGAAGGTGAAGATGTCAAAGAAAATCACATCGGCGGCAACTGGACCTTAGGAAAACGATACGGGCACCACAGGTATACCATGCTCTATCTCGGTTACCGGGAGATCACATTTTCACCGCCGGTCTCCGGTCAAACCATTTCGTCCAGTGGGAAAGACCGGTTTCCCATTGCGGGAATGGGTCTCTATTGGGACTACCGTGATCTTGCCGAATATCCCCACACGGGTTGGCGGCTTTCACTTTTTGCATTCAAGGCGGGGTACGGTTCGATTCCCGTAAATTACAGCTGGACCGGAATAGAGATCTGGAAATACTTCCCGGTCTTTAACCGGGCCACGCTGGCTCTGCGTGGTTCAGTGAGTTTGTCTCAGGGAAAAGTTCCGTTGTACGACCGAATCTATCTCGGTTACAGTGAAAGAATCCGAGGACACTTTTTCGAAAAATTCGAAGGAGAAAACAGAGCGTTGGCCGGTTTAGCGTTCCGGTTCCCGCTGATCCCCATCCGGTACTACGATCTCTCCGACGTGGAGTATCTCAGCGATTTGAAATTTGGGATCAGCATGGGATTCTTTGTCGAGACAGGTACGGTCTGGTTTCAGAATGAAAAGATCAAATCGAACATGCTGCTGTCAGGATACGGTTTCGGTCTGCACTTCCATTTTCCCTATATTTATGTTTTGAGAGTCGATCTTGCCTTCGATGAAGAAAGAGACGCACAGGTCATTGTCGATCTGGGTGTGGATATATAGAAAGGAAACAAATGCACTGGGAAAGTTTTTACGTCCATCCAGACGATGTCCGCGGTGATGAAATCCGGTTCAGGGAAGAAGAAACGAAACATCTCGGCCAGGTTATGCGCAAAAAAAAGTACCAGCACATCTGGGTCGTGGACGGCCAGGGAAAAGCATACGAAGTACAACTGATGCAAATCGGGAAAAAAGAAGCCACAGGCAAAATCATCCACACACGGAGACGATTTGGCGAACCGATGACCGAAGTGACTTTGGCCCAGTCCATACTGAAAGGCGACCATTTCGACGATCTGGTGGAGAAAACCACGGAAATCGGCGTATGGAGAATCATCCCGATGATTACCGACAACACCATTCCTTCTGCTGGTCCGCAGAAACTGGCTCGGTGGCGGCGTATTGCCGTGGCCGCCATGAAGCAATCCGGTCGGTCTATTCTACCCGAAATTACCGGCCCGGCCTATTTTCAGCAGATATTGGAGACGAAGACACACTACCAGCAATGCTGGATCGCACATTCGGGAAGCAGCAGCGTCCGGCCTCACTTTGCGGAAAATACCACAAATGAACGGATCAAGACGGTATTACTGCTCGTCGGCCCCGAAGGCGGATTTTCAGATGCGGAGATCGAATCCGCAAAACAGCAGGGAATTCGGCAGATTACGCTGGGACCCCGACGTCTCCGTGCGGAAACCGCAGGAATCGTTTTGACCACCCGTGTGCTCTCCGAATTGGGTGATCTGGAATGAAGCGAGGCTATGGACTAAACTTTTGTAAACTTCCATTTGTGTCAGAAAAATACTAAATATCAAAATCAAAATGACAAATAAATGCCAAATTACAAAATTCAAATGAATATTTTTGATATTTGGCATTTGTGCTTTATTTGTATTTTGGATTTTGTCATTTGGAATTTAAAAATCAATGAAAATTCGAATTTTTACCAAAATTTGGTTAGCCACTGAACAATCTTAATTTATAAAACTCACGAACGAATCAGATTCAAAAACTCCATTCTCGTGGATTGACGCCTTTCAAAACAGCCCAACATCGCGGAAGTTTCCATCACAGAATTTTGTTTTTCGACTCCCCGCATCATCGTACATAGATGCTGAGCTTCGACCACCACACCTACTCCAAACGGGTCGAGCACGTCATGAATCGCATTCGCGATCTGACGCGTTAGCCGTTCCTGAACCTGCAGTCTTCGCGCAAACATGTCGGCAATCCGGGCCAGCTTCGAAACGCCAATGATCTTTTCCTGGGGGATATATCCGATGTGGCATTTTCCGAAGAAAGGCAACATATGGTGTTCACAAAGAGAGTAAATTTCTATATTTTTAAGAATAATCATGTCGCTGGAATCGGATTTGAATATGGCCTTGTTTACAACACCATCCAACGTTTGCTGATAGCCGCGTGTCAGAAACCGCATGGCACGTGACGCACGATTCGGTGTCGTTGCAAGTCCCTCTCTTCCGGGATTTTCTCCAATCCCTTTTAGAAGCTTTAGATAGATCGCTTCCAATGCATCTTTTTCACTTTTCACAGAAATCTCCATTCTATCGAATAAAAACAATAACTATAAAAAAAGGCAGTATCAAGTCAAACTATAATATACGAAATATTTACAACGGTTGCCACATCTTCCACTCTTCCAGCTCAATTGTAACATATCCAATAAACACCTTCAACCTGGCCTTGACCGGCACATGCTGCCAATCCGTGGAAATCCAGGCCTGAAAATACCCCGTGAGATCGGCCACGGTTTTTGCAAAAATGTGCCCGTCTAAATAATAACAGGTAACCTTTCGATTCAGGGAAGAAACAGAAACCGGATACGAACGATGGTTGAATCGAACGAGGGCCTTTTCAATATGGTCATTTGAAAGAAATTGAATCGTATCTTTTTTCATTTCCCCGGCATGAAAACGCAAATAATAGAGAAAAGCCGTTCCATCATGAACATTTTCATCAAAAGGAATCGTGGTTCTGATTTGATGTGTGGAATCTCTTCCGTCCGTCAATTCAACAAAAATCAGACTGTCGGCATAATCGAACCGATATTCCGCATCATAAGGAATGCCGTTGATTTTTTCGCCGAACCGGAAAAGAACCCCGTTGAAACGATCACTGAAATAACTTTCAAAAACAGAGTGATGGTCTATAAAAAAAAGCAGCGGGTTGGAATCCATAATAAATCGGACGTGATAAATTAAATCATCGTGAATGTGCAGCGTGTCATCAACTAACAAGCGCAATGTCCCTAAACGAAAAATGGACCATTTGACCTTATAGGTCAGTTCTTCGCCTGCTGGCCATTTCAGATCACCGGAAAAAACTTGCACGGGGAGAAAAAAGAGGGCCAAACAGACAAGAATGGTTTTAATTTCTTTCACAATTCCAATTTTGAACATGCTGAGAATCCGGGGATACAAGAATGGCTATTCATATTGTTTACAATCATAATAATCGTAGGAAAGCCGATCAAAATCCAGGGATCGTTTGTCGTGAGGGTCTTTTTTTTCACCGGGATATCCTATGGCAATAATGGATTCCACTTTCAATTTTGCGGGAATATCTAATATGCTTCGCACATAAGATTCAGAGGATGTAGTATCCGAATGCATCCTTTCTCGAATTTGAATCCAGCAGGATCCGAGATGCAAGGATTCGGCCACAATTTGAACAAGAATGGAAGCCGCCGAGCAATCCTCGACCCAGACATCCGATTTTTCGGGATTCCCGCAGACGACAATCGCAAGCGGTGCATCCTTCAAAAAAGCAGATCCGTGTCGTTTCGATTTTGAGAGTTGCTCCAGCAAAATTTTGTTTGTTACAACGATAAATTCCCATGGACTCTGATTTCTTGATGAAGGAGAGCGCACGAGTGTTTCGATCAGCGTTTTCATCTTTTTATTTTCGATGGGCTGATTCTTGAACTTGCGGATGCTTCTCCTTCTTTTAACGACATCGAAAACCATTTTTTACCCCCGGTATTTATCAAGATACATATTTTCTCAATTTCTTATAATGGTTGATCAATCCATTCGTTGAAGAATCGTGCGAAGCCACGGGATAATCATCTTCCAACTCGGGAAGAATCCCTTTGGCCAATTGTTTTCCCAGTTCTACACCCCACTGATCGAAACTGAAAATATTCCAAATTACACCCTGAACAAAAATTTTATGCTCATACATGGCAATCAGAGAACCCAAGGTTCTCGGAGTCAGTTTTCGAAACAAAATTGAGTTGGTCGGATGATTCCCCTTGAAAATCTTGAAAGGTAACAATTTCTGTATCTCTTTTTCGGATTTTCCCTCAAACGACAGTTCCTCGGTAACTGTTTTTTCGGACTTGCCGTTCATCAGGGCCTCGGTCTGGGCAAAAAAATTGGAGAGCAGTTTTTCATGATGATCTCCTATTGGATTGTGGCTCTGTGCCGGTGCCAAAAAATCACAGGGAATGAGTTTCGTCCCCTGATGAATCAACTGATAAAAAGCATGCTGGCCATTGGTTCCCGGTTCGCCCCAAATGACCGGCCCGGTCTGATAAGCGACAGGCCGGCCGTTCCGGTCCACGGATTTCCCGTTGCTCTCCATGCTGCTCTGCTGAAGATAGGCAGGAAAACGGTGCATGTATTGATCATAGGGAAGAATCGCTTCCGTTTGAGCGCCGAAGAAATTATTGTACCAGATACCGATAAATGCTAGGATGGCCGGAATATTTTTTTCAAACGGAGTAAGCCGGAAATGGCAGTCCATGGCATTGGCACCTTCGAGCAGTTCTGTAAAACGATCGAACCCGATGCCGCAGGCGATGCTCAATCCGATGGCCGACCAGAGCGAATACCGTCCGCCGACCCAGTCCCAAAATTCGAACATATCTTCCGGATCAATGCCGAATTCGACCACTTTTTTTAGATTTGTAGATAAAGCTACAAAGTGTTTTTTGATGTGACGTTCGTCTTTCGCCTTGCGAAGGAACCATTCCCTGACCGTCTGGGCATTGGTCATGGTCTCCTGTGTAGTGAATGTTTTCGAAGCAATGAGAAACAGAGTCGTTTCCGGCTTGACCTTTCCGAGCACTTCGTTAACATGCGTTCCATCGATATTCGATATAAAATGCAGGTTGAGATCGGGAATTCGATAAGGCTTCAGAGCTTCCGTGACCACGACCGGTCCGAGATCCGAACCCCCAATGCCGATGTTGACGATATCCGTGATTTTTTCGCCAGTATATCCCAGTCGAATCCCTGTGGCGAGCTGATCGGTAAAAAGCCTCATCTTCTCCAGAACACGGTTGATTTGGAGCATGACATCTTCACCGTTCACGAGAACGGACACGTTGTAACGATTACGCAGAGCCGTGTGAAGAACCGGACGATGTTCTGTCTCATTGATGATTTCTCCAGTGAACATCTTTTCGATAGCGTCTTTCAATTTGACTTCTTCCGCCAATTCAACAAAGAGTTCGAGAGTCTGATTCGTGATAATATTTTTCGAAAAATCAATTAGGATATCCTCGAATTGAAGCGAAAAGCGGTCGAAGCGCGCCGGATCTTTTTGAAATAACTCTTTCATGTGCAGTTTTTTGAGAATCTGGTAGTGGGCTTTCAGCTTTCCCCAAGCGACAGTTTCGACAGGATTGATTCTTTGGAGCACACATCCTCCTTTATAGCATATACAAAATTAACGATAAATAAAAGGTTTAATAGAACTCAATTGCGAAAATCTGATTATCACTATGCGCAGGATAATAAGAATATACTCTTCAGAAAAATCAATGTCAAGTGTGATTCGAGAACTGTAACATTTGAATCGAAAAAGAAATAGGGTCCATTTCCCGTATCATTCAAAGCTGCACGCTAAAAAATGCAATTCAGGAATCAGAACCCTATTTCAAAATAGTTACATTCTTGCTGTAATCCAATACAATAACGTTCTGAATTCAAAAGAGTTCCAAGGGATTGATTTTGTCAATAAAATGATTGACTTTTAATAATATTGTTATCATATTACACTCAATATGAAAAAAGAAGCATTGCAATATTCCATCCGGAAGAGAGCGATCACACAGCACAAAATCACCTACGGCTTCATTCTGGCCCTGACGACGGTATGGTGCTTCCTTTTTGTCGTCACTCCGATTTTGTGCGACTCCACCATAACGGGCAAAAAAGCCGGTGCTCTGATCTGGCTATTCTTCGGCGCGACCTGTCATCAAATCCCAGAGCGTTCTTTTAAACTGTTCGGCCATCCGCTGGCCGTATGTGCCAGATGTACGGGAATCTACTTCGGTTTTCTGCTGGGCACGATTCTTTATCCCTTTTTTAAAAATTGGGAAAACCATGCCCTCCCCTCCTGGAAATGGCTTTTCTGGGCCGCTCTGCCTGCCGGATCGGAATTCATTTTGTCGAAGATTGGCATCCTGCATACCGGATTGATTCTTAGAAGTATTTCGGGCATGATTATCGGCGGAACCGTATCATTTTTTGTTATTCCCGCACTATTCGATCTCATTCAAATCCCGAACAAAAAAACGAGGTAAGTTTATAATGAAAGAGACACCGGGCAAACTGACACCCTCTCTGATCGGAGGTCTGACTATCGGCGTTCTGTCTTCGATTCCCATCATCAATATGGGCAATTGTCTCTGCTGCATGTGGGTCATTGGCGGAGGCCTTTTGGGAGCCTACTTCTACTGGCGAGAACTTCCTTCGTCCCATGTTTTTTCTGCAGGAGAAGGAGCGATCATCGGTCTCCTTTCGGGTCTTTTCGGAGCTCTTTTCGGAACACTGCTGAACTATTTTTTTATGGCCTTTCTGGGACTCAATACAGGTCAGGAAATACTGCGGAACATTATCGAATCGGGTACCGATTTCCCATCTGAATTCGAAGAGGCAATGGATGAATTCGAGTCGGCCGGACAAATCGCCCCGCTATTTGTCATTTTTGGGCTGTGCTTCAGTCTGATTATCAACTCAATATTCGCCACCATCGGTGGCATCATCGGTTCGGCCGTTTTCAAGAACAAAAAACAACCTTAAAAACAACGAAAAAAACAAAAAAGTGAAATTAAAAACATTTATCGGATCAATTCTGCTCGGATTATCAGTTATGTTTCTTTCCTGTTATGAGGGACACGGACTAAGTGCACCGGGCAATATCCCAGGTATTCAGGGCAGGGTAACATTTGTCGGTGAATGGCCAGATTCAACCAAAACGGTTAACATTATTGCTCTAAAAACCTATCCGAGAGGCATTACCAACCTGGATTCACTGAAAGATTTCTTATTTAATGCGTTTTTAAGCGGAGAACTCTGGCTGGAGGATCCGATACCGCGGCACGTGGATTATTATTATTACAAAATGGATCTAGATCCAGGTGAATACGAATTTGTATTGGTGGCTTGGTTTCCGAACCTGCCAGGAATGGATTGGATTTATGGTGTCAAAGAATTAGGCGCATACTATAAAGACTATGATCAAGAATTGCCATCGTCCGTTTCAGTATTCCCCAATATCATGACCGATGGTATTGACATCATTGCCGATTTTACCAATATTGAAAACGAAATGCCCTTTTTCTAAAACGGGGAAGAATCATGGATATTCACAGAAGATCGATTCTTAGCCTAATAGCTTCCTTGTTCCTTATTCTCTGCTCGCTGACAAACGCGTCCCATTCATTTGGCGGTGAAACAAATGGTTCAATTGCCGGAACAATTATAGATAGTCAAACTGGCAAAGCGCTTTTTGGTGCCAATGTCATGATAGAAGGGACTCTGTTGGGAGCTGCTACTGACATGGAGGGTTATTTCCGAATTGAAAAAATACCACCCGGCGAATACCGTTTGATTGTCACGATGATGGGTTATAAAAAGAACATTGAAAAACAATTTCGTATTGTACCCAATCAGGAAACCGAAATCGGCCTGGAATTGGAACCCACTGTACTGAAACAACCAACTCTCATCGTGACTGCTTCAAAGCGAAAGCAGTTGATCGAAAATGCATCCACGACTGTTGACGTAATCGACAGAAGAAACATACAGGAACATGGCATCAACACCCTGAATGAAATTCTGCAAAACACATCAGGGCTGGTCATGATAGACAATCAGATCAATCTCCGTGGTTCTACGGGTTTTAACAAGACGGGCAGCCGTGTTCTCTTTATGGTAGACAGTCACCCAATGATCAGTGGAGACAATGGAGGTATCAATTGGGATGTCATTCCTCCTGATGAAGTAGAGCAAATCGAAGTCGTTAAAGGAGCCGGTTCTGCGCTTTACGGATCCAACGCGATGGCTGGGGTGGTGAATGTCATTACAAGAAATCCTTCGCCTGTTCCAGAAACACAGTTCAAGATAACTTATGGTTTTTATGACGAACCGGCTTACTCAGAGTGGATTTGGTGGGAAAATCCGTACCGTCCCTTTTATCTTTTTGGATTAAAAGAACTGAATCTAAACAGAAAATTAAACTTCAAAGGCATTCACGTCTCTCACAGCCGTTATATAGGAAATGTGGGTATTTTATTCAATTTGGGGAGGAAGACTTCGACAGGATATACTCAGAATGGCGATTATTCCCAATGGAATGCACTGGGCAAAATAAAAGTCCGCTTTTCACCGGACAAAACACTGTCCATATCTGGTATTTGGGCATTGAACGATCACGGCAATTTTTTCAAATGGCTGGGCCCTGACCGACCTTTGAATATCTTGCCTGAAGAATTGGGAGACTGGGTTCGCTCCGAAAAAACATACGTGAAAGGAACATTTCAGCACAATGTCAATAAAAAATTCGCCTATAACCTGAAAACCAATTATTATCGCTATTACTGGAAAAATTATTTTAATGACAACCAGGATTACGCAACCACGGATCAAATCGGCTTTGAAGCCCAAGGTCATTATCTTGCAAGCATCCATTCCTTTACTTTTGGAAATGAAATCATTTTCAATACAACAGAGTCCATCATTTTCAAAAACCGCAATACATGGGATTTTGCTCTTTATTGCGAAGATGAAATCAAATTATCTGCATTATGGGCATTCAACCTGGGAGCCAGATTCGATTACCATTATGTCAAGGAATTGGGTTCGGACCAGCAACTCAGCCCACGAATGGGGCTCGTCTATCGTCCATTCGAGAATACCTCCCTGCGTCTGTCCGGAGGACATGGCTTTCGGGCGCCATCCATAGCCGAAGTTTTTCCCGATATCAGTCTGTATGGTTACAAAGTGGTGCCCAATTTAAATTTAAAAAAAGCGGAACGGGCCTGGATCTGTGAATTCGGGATCAACCAGACCATGATTCCGAATCGTATCCCAACGGTATCGTATTCCCATTTCTTAAAAAATCCTGTGAAATGGGCGGCACACAATTTGAATCCCAGTCTTTCAATCGACATCGCCTTTTTTGCGAGCTGGTACAGAGACATGATCGATGTTCCCATTGAAAATAGGGAGTATGCGCAATTTCAATATATAGGGAATGCCCGTATTCTTGGTCTAGAAACCAGAATGACTTCGAGTTTTTTTAATGGCCACGTTACAGCCAATCTCGGATATACACTTCTGGATCCTGTCAGAACAGATTCGTCGGTAACCTTGCCCTATCGATCTAGACATCAGGTCACAACCGGTATTCAGTGCAATTTCTGGAGGATTTCCATTGGATTGGATTACCGCTATGCCAGCCGTATTGAAGAAATTGTATACGTTCCTGGCACCGGTTATGTCGAACTGGTTCCGATTCATGTCATGGACGGCAGAATCAATTTCAATTTCGGTTCTGTTGAGTTTGGAATTGAGTGTAAAAATATGAGAAACTACCACTACGTCATGAGACAGGGGCTTCTCGAACCCATTCGACACTTTATATTCACGCTAAGAGGAAAATTTTAAAATGAAACTCTGGCAAAAAAAAACGAATCTCGATAAAGGAATCGAACGCTTTACGGTCGGAGAGGATCCGCAAATCGATCTTCAATTGATCAAATACGATTGTCTGGCTTCTATTGCCCATGCCCGCATGTTGCAGAAAATTGGTATTCTGAAAAAGGAAGAAACCGAAAAACTGATCAAAGAATTGAACTGGATCGCGGAACTGGCCGAAAAGGGCAAATTCACGATCACTCAGGAGCAGGAAGACGGACACACCGCCATCGAAATGCATCTGACCAAAAAGTTAGGCGATCTCGGGAAGAAAATTCACACGGCCAGATCGCGGAACGATCAAGTGTTGGCTGCTTTGAGACTCTATTATAGGAACAGAATCGAGGCCTGTGAAACAGCGATCCGCCGGTTCAACGGATCGCTCGATCGATTGATCCAAGTTTCCGGCTCGGTTCGACTCCCCGGATATACGCATACAAGAAAGGCCATGGCTTCTTCTGTGCGGCTCTGGGTGGATGCTTTCCGGCAGTCAATGGCAGACAATCTCAAGCTCCTCGGAACAGCGAAAGAGCTGATCGATCAATCCCCGCTCGGAACCGGAGCCGGTTACGGCATCCCGCTCGATGTGGATCGTCCGTACACAGCCAAACTCGCCGGATTCAAGAAAATTCAGCAGAATTCCCTTTATGTCCAGAACAGCCGGGGAAAATTCGAATCGACATTGATTCATGTGCTAAGCCAGATCATGATCGATCTGAACCGCATGGCCGCAGATCTTATTCTCTTTTCTGTGCCGGAGTTGGGGTATGTTTCGCTTCCCGAAAATTTCTGCACAGGCAGTTCCATCATGCCCCAGAAAAAGAATCCGGACGTTCTGGAATTGGTCCGCGCCAAATATCATGGCGTGATTTCGCAGGAATTCCAGTTGAAAAGCATGACAGCCAATCTGATCTCTGGGTACCACCGTGATCTTCAACTGACTAAAAAACCGGTTATGGAAGCGTTCGAAACGACTCTCGATTGTCTCTCCGTCATGAGTGCGGTGATACAAAACCTGAAGGTGAATTCGGAAAAATGCGAGCAGGCCCTGACCGACGAAGTGCTGGCCACAGAAAAAGTGTACGAACTGGTCAAGCAGGGTGTGCCTTTTAGGGAAGCTTATCGGATGATCTCAAAACAATACGAATGATGCTAAAACAAACCCATCGAACAATCCGAACATGAATGCACCACGGTACAAACTCATTTTCAAAGGCCAGATCATCGAAGGAAATGAGAGCAAGGAAGTAAAAAATCGGATCGCCGACCATTTTAAAATCGGTGAGGAAAAGATCGAGCGCCTCTTTTCTGGCCGGCCTATTCTAATTAGAAAAAACGTGGATTTTCTCACTGCCAGAAGAATCCAAAATATATTTCAAAAAGCGGGCGCGATTTGCGAAATGATTGAAATCAAAGAAGAAGAACCGCAAAATATCCAATCACGTGAAGAAACCCCTGCGCCTGTCGTTAAAAAAGAAGCTTTTGTTCCGCTAGAGATTTTGCACTGGAACTGGGGAGCTTTTATTCTGACCTGGATCTGGGGTCTGGGAAACAAAGTCTACATCTCGCTGCTTTCTTTTGTTCCCGTAATCGGTATGTTCATCCCGTTCCTTCTCGGATGGAAAGGGAACGAATGGGCTTGGAAAAATAAAAAATGGGAGAACGTAGAACATTTTAAAAGGGTGCAAAAAAAGTGGCTGGTCGGTAGCATGGCCGTTTGTTTCCTCAGTGTGGTCGTTTCCATATTTTCAATATCCAAAATGTTTTCACGCTTATCAACCTATCAACAACTCTTGGAAGCCAGCGGAATGACCATAAATAGTTCGTGCGCACAAAACAGAATGAAAATCCAGGTGGCCATCAATCAGGCTTATCAGGACGGCGCTATCACAGAAAATGATCACGCTGAATCCATACTGAAAACACTCGTAGTGCTGGGATATTTGACCGAAATACCCGAATGCAGTTCTGGAGGGCATTATTTTATCAAAAACGGAACCGTGCACTGCTCGATTCACGGCCCATAAGTTTGAAAGATTTATCTCATTGTTCGATGTTCAATCTTCAATGCTAAATGCTCAATGAATCTTACTATTCAACAAATTCATTGAACATTAATGATTTAGCACTTAACATTGAACAATTGGTCAGAAAAAAATGCTCGATGTTCAATGCTCGATGCTAAATGTAAACGATCATTATGAAAAACAAACCGATTCATCTTTATCTTGTCCGTCACGGCGAAGCCAGAGATGGCGCAAATGACTCTGAACGTTCGCTCACGGAAAATGGGCGTTAAATGGCAGAAAAAACCGCGTCTTTTTTGACGAAACAGCATCCCCGCATCGATCAAATTCGGCACAGTGGTAAAAAACGGGCTGAGGAAACTGCACAGATATTCGCACACCATCTTTCGCCATCCGGAGGAACGGTTTCAGTCCCGGGTCTCGCACCGAATGACAGCGTTGAAGCGATGGCTGAAATCATCGAACATGAGAACAGCACCATCATGCTCGCCGGCCATCTGCCATTTCTGAGCCGTTTGGCTTCACTTCTTCTGATAAATCAATCTGAAAAACACATTCTCAACATTTCTCCATGTAGTGTTCTGTTCCTCAGCCGATGTGAAACTGCCTGGGAACTGCAATGGATGCTGACTCCCGATCTGCTGTAACTAATTAAGAAAGGATAAAATTGTGAATGAAAAACTGACTGATTTTCGGCAATTGAATGTGTGGCAGAAAGCCCATCAACTGGTTCTGGACATTTTCGAACTGACCAAAAAATTCCCCAAAGAAGACAAATCTGAAATAGCTTCCCAGATTCGAAGCGCAGCCACGACCATTCCCATCAAAATCGGAGAAGGATTCATGCGGAGAAATCCGAGAGAAAAAGAGAGTGCCTACAAAATCAGCCAGAAATCCCTGGAAGCCCTGAAATATTATCTCATTCTCTCGGGAGATTTGAATTACATCAAAGACACCGAGGAAATTCTTCTTGCCGTGGAAGAAGTGGGACGCATGCTGAGCGGACTGGTACGCTCCACAAAACACAAATAGAGAGAAACAGACCAACAATGTGGATGAATCCATGGAATATCGCTGGGGCTGATTCTGTCATCACCGAATCGGCCTTTTTGTTTTCTTGTAAAATTTCAAGAAAAAATGACACATATTGAAGATAAAAATCAAACCCGCATCGCTGTCTTTGATATCGGCACGCAGTCGATTCTCTGCCTGATCGCTGATAACGATAAAAACGGACTAACCACAATTTATCAGGAAGCAGTGAGTGTCCGTCTCGGAAAAGGACTGCAGGAAAAAAGACACATTGAGGAATCCTCCTGTCGGAAAGCCATCGATGTGCTGAATGAATATAAACGATTAGCCCTGTTCCGACAGGCCGGAAAAATCATCGCCGTCGGAACCCGTGTCTTCAGAAGCGCAAAAAACAGCCGGGAGATCGTCCGTGAAATTAAAGATAAGACGGCTCTGAACATTGAAATTCTGTCCGAACGGGATGAAGCCAGATGGAGCTATCTGGGCGCCAAATACGGGAAAACCATCACCGAACCTTCCACCATAGCGGATATCGGAGGCGGCAGCACTGAAATTATTCTTGGAAATCGAACGGAGATTTTGAAATGGATCAGTCTCGATCTGGGAGCAGTCACATTGACCGAGCAAGCGATTCGCCACGATCTGCCTCTGAAAAGAGAGGTGGCTGAAATCGAAAACACGATTCAGACAAAATTGAACGACACAGCCGAAGATCTTATTGGAAAAGGTCGATGTCTGATCGCTGTCGGCGGCACCGCGACCACACTCGCCGCGCTCGCTCTCAATCTCGAAACCTATTCCGGCGATATCGTGGATGGGCAAATTCTGACGCAATCGGAAATCAGGGAATTTATCAATCAATTCCGACGACTGACACTCGAAGAAAAAAAACAACTGCTTCGCCTTGATCCAGCCCGCGCCGACATCATCCTGACCGGAACTCTGATTTTAAATGGTTTGTTAAATAGAGGAAATTTCAATGAAATCATGGTCAGCGATCACGGCCTGCGGCACGGCATTGCGGTGCGAGAATTTCAAAAATACAAGAATCTATAGGAGTCTTACGATGAAATTTAAAAAACATATTCATCCATTAAAATTCTGGATCGTCTCCCTTTTTCTGTTTCAGGCGAATATTACCATCGCATCCGCGGATTCGACACAAACCAAACGATCCTGGATTTCTCCTTCGAATCCGAAATACAACAAAACCATTCAGATTTATTATCAGACACAAACAGACATGCCATCCGTGGATTCGGGTAATTTACAGTTGATTGTATATAAACACCTGTTGAATCCACCGGAATCGATCACGATGAAAAAGGAAAACGGAGTCTGGCAAGCCGCCACCTCCGTCGAAGATACCAGTATCAAAGCGGTTTACTACATTTTTCAATATCGCGACGACGAGGGCAAAATCGTCACAGACGATAACGGTGGGCAATACTGGGATTTTCTGATGTACGGCCATGATGGTGCTCCTGTACCTGGTGCCCATCAGGATCTCGCGCTTTCCTGGACCGGTCTCGGAGGGGAAAAAGAGGAGAATCTTGATGAAGCCTTAGGCGAAATCAAGATCGAAATTGCGCTCTATCCTGAAAATTATGCTGCGCGGCAGCTCTATTACACGATCCTTTTGAGAAAGTACAGTTATTCCGAAACCGTGCGTGAGCAGATCCGCCAGGAAATCGACTCCCTTCTCAAACAAAAACCGAACGACAAGACCGTATCGGAATTCGCCGCAAATGCATACCGCATGATCGGCAAAACCGAATTGGCCGACAATGTGGAAAACAATCTGATTAAAAAATTTCCTGCAAGCCAGCAGGCAGCCGAAAAAACGTTCGAAGAAATCTTGAAACTTCAAGATCCCGAAGACCGGATCGATCGTCTGGAACAATTTCTTTCGAAGTATCCGGATTCGCATCTCGAAGAACTGGCCCTCTCGCAGCTTGCTTCCGCTTACATTGAAATTAGAGATACGACTAAAATCGTTGAAATCGGTGACCGACTGCTAAAAAAATCCGCCACCCTGTCCGGGGCCAGCGGTCTGGCAGCCATTGCCGGCGTACTTTCCGAAAAACACCGGGAACTAGACCGGGCCACTGCTTACGCACAAAAAGCCCTCGATCTGGTTCAGTCGTTCGACAGCGATTCCAGACCTTCGGAAATGACTCTGCAGGAATGGAATGATCAACGCCAAAAAGTCGAAGCGCAGTACCGGGATATCCTCGGATGGGCTTATTTTCAAAACGGAAATACTTCAAAAGCGCTCGAAGAATTGAAACACGCATCCCGCATTATCCATCTGCCCAGCACTTTCTACCATCTCGCGGTGGTCTTTGAGAAAACAGACGAACCTGACAGTGCTCTAATTTATTACGCACGCGCCTCGCTTATCGACGATGAGATCGGCGACAAGGCATACGACCGGCTAACAGCAATCTGGAAAACAACCGATAGGGACAAGAATGAAATGGACAGCTTCATACAGCGCCAGGCCCAATGGCTCAAACAAAAGCAGCAGGAAAAAATCCTGTCCCGGCGACTAAATCGTCCGGCACCCGATTTCCAGCTCGAGGAAATCGATGGCGACCAGATCCGACTGTCCGATCAAAAAGGAAATGTCATTGTCCTCTGCTTCTGGGCAACCTGGAGCAAGGGATCGAGATTGATTCTCGACATGATGGATAAGCTGGCCGAAACATACGGTGAAGACGTGCTTTTCCTGACCATCGCCACCGATCCAAACGAATCGGCAATCAGGTTCTTTGCAAGTCAAAATAAGCTTATCTTCCCTGTTTTGCTGAATGACGGCACTGATCAGGAATACGGATTGCAGGGTGTGCCCGCGCTTTTTGTGATCGATTCAAAGGGAAACATCCGGTACGAACACAAAGGATACCAGGCCAATCTGATGAACACACTGGCTATCGAACTGGATACATTATTATAAAAGATTGGGATAACAGAAAGGTGCGGATTGCTCCTTTAAAGAGGGATTGTCTAAAATTTGTCATTCCGGGCTCTTGCCCGCCGGCAGGCAGGTGTCCCGGAATCTTATAGCGTCATCATATTATTGTCATTATAAAAACACCCCCCTACTGTCCCCTCCGTGGGGAACGACAGGGGGTGTTCCTTTCTTATCACTTATCCTGAACCTGCCACCGACACCACTCTCTTACGCATTCACTTCTTCCTGGATAGCTTTGAGCAAGTCAATCAAATCGTAGGGCTTTTGCAGGAAACGAAATCCTCTCTCTTTGATTTTTCGCCATCTGGATTTATGATCCGTGTATCCGCTGCTGAGAAGTACCCGCAGACCCGGTCTTTTCAACAACAGTTTATCTATCAGATCGATTCCGTTGGTATCAGGAAGAACGACATCGCTCACCACCATATCGAAATCGCCTCCCTTGTCTTCGAACACGCACAGCGCTTCTTCCGCACTGCCTGCCGAATAGACATCGTATCCGATTCTGTTCAATCCTTTTTTCACATAGTCACGTACAGTCTTCTCGTCTTCGACCACAAGAATTCTTTTCCCCTTTCCTTGAAGAGATTCGATTGATACGTCTTCTTTTCCTTCTTTTTGCAAATCTCCGGAAAAAGCAGGCAGATAAATTTCAAACACCGTTCCTTTATTCACTTTACTTCGGACCGTAATGAAGCCTTCGTGCTGTCTGACGATACCATACACGACGGAAAGTCCCAGACCCGTACCTTTACCGATTGGTTTGCTACTGAAAAACGGCTCAAAAATATGCTCCATGATATCCTGCTTCATACCGACACCCGTATCAGACACGGACAAACGAACGTACTCACCGGGGATCGATTCTGGGATCGATTTCGACTGTTCTTCATCCAGTTCCACATTCTCTGTTTTAATGATTAGCACACCACCTCTTTTCATAGCATCCCGTGCATTGACTGCCAGATTCATCACCACTTGTTCGATTGTACCCCGATCTGCCTGAAGCATCCAGAGATTCTCTTCAAGATCGGTTTTAATTTTCACATCCTCGCCGATGAGGCGGTGCAGCATCTTGGAAAGGTTCTCGATGGTTTTATTGAGATCTAAGGTCACGGGCTCCATGGGATGCTTCCGGCTGAACAGAAGAAGCTGGCGTGCTACATCCGCTGCGTGAGAAGCCACCACGTGGATATCTTTCAATTCGGAGAAGAGAGGATCGGATTCATCCACTTCCATCATGGCCAGATCGGCACTGACCTGAATGGCCGTAAGAAGATTGTTGAAATCATGCGCAATACCGCCCGCGAGAATACCAATAGCTTCCATCTTTTGTGCCTGATGAAGCTGCACCTGCATCTTCTCTTTTTCTTCTTCGAATTTTTTGTGCTCGATTTTGGAACGCAGTACGTGAATGCCGAATGTCAAATCTCCGGCCAATTCCATGAGAAGTTTGACTTCCTCACTGTTAAAAACATCCTTTTCTTTTGCATAAATATTCAAAATGCCGATCATATCATCATTTAATGTCAGTGGCAGAGAAATCAAAGAGGCACATCCCTGCTTCAACGCCCTGTTTCTCCAATCGACGGTTTCAGGGTAATTATAAAGATTTGTTGCAACATAAGGCTTTTTTGTTTTAATCACATGGATGATCGGATGAGAAGTTTCAGAATGTTCATCAGGAACAACTTGAATTTCATCGATCAGCTCGTCTGAAATATTTCCAGCTTTTGAGACTGTACGAACGATATGTTTTTTATCCTTTTCTTCAAAACCGATCCATACGCTGTGATACCCACCGACATCCAAAATGATTTGACAAATACTGTTCAGAAGAGCCGATTCCTCCTCTGCCCGGACGATTACCTGATTGCATTCCGTCAATGTTTTCAAAGCACAGTTGACCCGGCGGAGTTCCTTCTCGATCCGATTCCGCTCAGCAATCTCCTGTTGAAGCCGTGCATTGGATTGCATCAATTCGGCTGTTCTCTCGGAAATCAGTTTTTCTAGTTCATCGTGCGCCTTTTTTAAATTCTCTTCGGCACGGGTTTTCTGATTGACCAGGTTTTGTGCATACACACTGAATAGGAAAATAATAAAAACAGCAAGTAGTCGCATCCAGAACCCCATGGCATCCGGCATGACAATTCGCTGGAAAAGCGATCCTTGTCCGTAAATCAATACATCCCGGATCGACTCGAGCACCCAGTAAAGTGCGCCAAAGGCAAGACCAGATATGATAATTCTATTGTGAGAACGCGGCTTGGATTCTTTTGATGTTTGTTCTTCGATTTTCCCCTTCAATGTCTGCACATAGGTACTGAAAAGCAGCAATACACAAACAATAAGCAGTCGCATCCAGAAAGACATGGGATCGGGATAAAAAATTCTTTCCAGCAGGGAACCTCTGTTAAAAACAAATACATCTCTTATCGATTCCAGTATCCAGTAAATGACACTGAATCCGATACCGGCAAAAATCAAACTGATTTTCTTTTGCATATGAATTTCCGGAATTTTCATTTTGACGCTTTCTCCCTCTAAGTATCAACGACGTAATTTCAATCTCTGGCCTGTGCTATCTGTGCTATCCTATTCTTCGGTTTCTTCCATAAGTGTGCCGCCCTCTTGCAGAAATTGAATTTTTCTCCGCTTGGGTACCACTTTGACTTCCAGCTCCGCTTTTTCTCCCGGCTTGAATTCCAGATCAACCAGTTCTTTTTGAATATGATAATATTCGGGCACATTGTACGAATAAATTTTCATTGTCCATTTTCCTGGACGAAGTTCCTCGAACAGAAATCGTCCCTCAAAATCGGTGATCCGGCGCTGCACTTCATCTTCCCGTTTCAGTTCAACGAGTATCTGCTGCAGCGGATAGTCTTTAACCAGTTTGGTTTTCCCGTTGGTAATATATGTTTTCTTTCCGTTTCCATTTTTAATATTGTCAGATTTTTTGCCTTTTCCATTCCCGGCGACATAATAATCATCCATGTACTCGTGCATTTTTCCCGCACTGAAATGATCGGAAGAATCGTTCACCACAGTATAAACCATTACCTGACCGGAAAATGTGGCTCCGTCCGTAACATTCAGATCGATAACCTGCTCATCTCCTCCTCGAACCGTAATGTCCATAGGGGTTTTTTGAACGGTCACTCGATTGAGACCGATCACCGCTTTGTCAAGACTTAAAAAATAGGAATTCGGTTTGAGTGCCGGAAAAACGAAATATCCATTTTTATCCGTCACTGCCGTGGAACCGTTGATCCGAAGGATCAGATCTTTCACCGGCAATCCGGTTTGTGCGTCATGCACATGGCCTTTCACAATCCCCGTATTCTTTTTGTGTGCCACCGGAATACCGATCGGAACCGTGTATTCGATTAACGCTGCGGTCTCTTTTTTTTCGGTAGAAAACCGGAGCAGAGAATGGCGCACCCGCGCCACAATCCGATGTTCGTTGGGCAACGTCTGTTTGAATTGTACTTCAAAAAGATTTCTGTTCCTGTAAGATTCCTCTGGAGAATAATTGTTTTGAAAATTCAAACTGAACACACCCTTTTCCCCGATGCGAATGGAAGCATACGCCCCAACTGTAAGCTGTTTTTCCTTTTCCCCGGAATATCGGATATTGTCATCATAATAGAGATAACCCCGGTAATTCTGATTCTGATTGGGATCGAACATGAAACTGAAAGTATACTGACTCATCGAACGGGTTTGTTTTAAGATATAATTTTCGGTTTCACCTATTGCGGCAGTGACTTGAAAATTGAACTTATTGACGGCCTGTCTGATTCCCAAACGATATGAAATCTCATCATAATGGAACTTCGGATTTTCAAAACGGTCTTCCCGATAATTATCGACCAAGTCAAATGTAAAATTGGTATTCCTGAATGGCCGATAGTAAAGTCCGATCTGTTTGTATTCAGTATACGGAGCGGAATAACGGGTCGTATCCACATCGAAATTTTGTTTTTCATTCCGATAACTTCCGTTCAGCCGAAGATTATTTCTCAAACTCAACGAGAGACTGCTGGAAAAAAGTTTTGTATCCCGGTAGTATCCCGGAAATTTCGAATCGGCCCGAATCAGATTCAAGAAAAATACAAACCATTTTTGCTGTGTATTGAGTTTGGCCCGGTAACCATTTTGATTCTTATCGTTATTTTCCCCTGCCGCCAGCTCAAGTTCAATGCTGGTATTCTTTATCGGTTCAAGCTGACTTTCCAGACTGACAACATTCCCATCTTCATCCTCCACCTTTTTTCTCAAATAGTGGATGCCAACAGTATTGTTCTTTTTCAGCCTGTACTTTAAAAAGGCAGCAAAGTGGTCTTCTCGAGGCCTGAGCCAACGGGTCTGAAGATAATAACTGCCCAACTGGAATTTCTTCCATTGTATACCGCTCTCTACACCCCGGCCGTAGCGGGCGTTTTCAAGAAGCGGGGTAAGCGAGTAGTTTCGGTCACCGATATGAAACGCCATGTATTGGGTCCAGTAGCTGATCACATATTCATCGTATTCAGCCAAAATGGAAGTTTCATAAATATCCGGCCCTCTGAATCGAAAATCGATGAACTTGTTTCCAGCTTCATTTAATGTGCCTTTACCGGAATATTCGCCCTGCAATCCAGAGTTGCTCCTGGAATCTGTCTGCGCAACATAACGCAGAGAAAATTTTGTCGGCACACGATGATATTTGTCTTCCTTTCCCGATATTCTTGGATACATCTCTACGATGCTAAAAGCAGTGGTTTTAACTTGCTTATCATCGTGAAGCCTTGCGGTGAACTGAAGACGATGATAAACCTTTTTTACCAAATGATTCCGTGTTTTAACGTGCACAGTCACATATCTTGATTCACCGGGTTGAAGCTTGAATTGGGGACAGTCGATCTGGCAGGGATAGTCTCGATCGCTTCGAACTTCAATATCGATGGAATCCGCTGCATTGCTTTCATTGACCACAACAAAAACGTTTTGATATTCATCGTTGGCGACCGCATACTTTGGAGATTCAAACAGATAAACCTTCAGTTCCTTTACGGGCAAAACAAGAACCTGAACCTTATAAAAATCGCTGATTTCGGGAAATTCCCGTCCTCTGATTCTATACGTAATTTCATATCGACCGGCTAGAGCCGTCTGGGGAACGAAAAAACTGACCAGTTTGATTTCACTCTCATTTTTATCCAGTTCAAATTCAAAATCGTTCGTAATCAGTCTCCAGCCTTCCGGAAGTTCGACCTGGGGAATAAAATACTGCTTGGGCGATCCTGTGTTGGTGACATGAAAAACTGTGGTTACTGTCCTTAGCGGATCGGTTTCGATGAGCTCTTTGTTTCCTGGTCGGACTTCAACACTCCCTTTTGCAGAAAGAAGGGTCGTGGCCCACAGGAGCAGAAGAAATATGATTCTAAGATTTTTCATGATTATTGCGATTTATTACAACCCGTATCTTTAAAAATTATAAGTGTCTAAGCTCTTCATTCTAACCGGATTGTACAAATGATGTGCCAATAAAAATGATAGAAGTAAATGTGAAGATAACTTAAAATTTGAGGCTGAAATTTACTTATTTTTTACAATTTAAACGGATCAAATTCATTCCAAATTGAACAGGGCTTTCACATTGAAAAATATGAAGTAAAGACCAAATTCAGAATCTGAATCTCTGGAATTTTCTATTCCTAAATAACCGGCAAAATCCTTCAATCCAAGACCAAATATCCACAGACACAAAAAAGGTCCTGAACCATATTCAGAACCGTTAAAGATATTTGAATTTCAGAAAAATGAATGTTGATAACAAAAAATCCATTAATTCTGAACTATTCTACTCTTTTATCTCGACCGTATACTGAACGCCAAAAAGATCCTCGTGTCCGCAGTCCGCCACAATCAAAGCCTTATAGGTTCCTTTTGCAACTCCATTCAATTGAATTTTATATCGAACCGAGGTTTCGGGATAAATCCGATAGGAGCCCCCATCAAAAGTTCCCTTATTTTTCCCTTCCAGATTGTACAACTCAACCCAAACATTCGGCCTGAGCAGTCTTTCCCCCGTGTTCACGATGTCTATCTGTAAAAACCGATTGTCTTGCTCCCTGATTAATTTCGTATCCAGAAATTGTAATTGCCGTTTTCCCGACTCACCGATATGTGTAATCATTTGGACACCGTACCGCATCACGGTAGTGATACCCACACTTCTTTGCGGCATGGATTCCGGTGTAATCTCCGGAATAGATTGCACCATCATCATGCTCCAGTATGTTCCGGCAAGTGTATCCACAGGTGGCACATGCACCTCATAATTGACAATCACATTTTCTTTTGCCGGAATTTCAAACTCTTTCGGGCTGAATTGAATCCAGTTGGCATTGGATCGGGGGAGCATTCCTGGATCTCCATAATTACTCAAACCTTCATGATTAAAGGTATAATCGGTTTGATAAATCTTGACCCTCTCTTTTTCCTCTCCTGTATTGGCAATCTGGAAAACACCCCGATAGGTTTCTCCGGGAACAGCTTCTTTTTCATAAGTGAGCCCGCCCATAACAGAAATACCGGCTTTTAAACCACAGGACCAACCGACAATAAAAAGGACAAGAGATCTTTTAAAAAGAAAATTGATTTTCATTTTCTCACCCGTCGATATTCAATTTTCAACAACTGTGTACGTAATGGTTCCCGAATAGGTATCCGGAGGAACCTGAATAGACATACCTGTCAATCCGCATTGAACATGAACCCCAAGACGTCGTCTTCGCCCCTGGAAAAACTGTTGCGACCCCAGTGTTACCTGCATCCAGTTGGTGCCTCCACTAATCCAACCGTTACCGGTTCCATCTGAAGTTCTTCTCACATAGACCGACAGATCACCGTGCCAGTTGATGACAGAACCCTGAATATAAACCGTCCAGTTTTTCCCCGTTTGCGTAATATCCACCGAAATCTGATCCGCAGCGCTCGGATATTGTGGATTGAGATCGCTGCCCGGACCAGCCTGTAAATCATTCTCATCGATCACCAGAGTCCAGTCTCCTGTAACAGTGACCTGGATGGCCCGACTCTCCGGAATCATACAGATCATACCAAAAAAAATGAACAGCCATAATTTAAATATCTTTCGATTCAATACGCCATTCTCTCTTAGATTTCTGTCACCGTATAGATCACCGTAGTCGTATATGTATCCGGTGGAACTTGTACAGAGACACCTCTTAAACGATATTGCATGCCGATGAGGTATCGATTTCGGTTGCCGGTAAAATAGGGAGGGGAGGAATCCAGAATTTCCTGATACGATGTCAGCCCATTAATCGAGCCGAAACCAATCCCGTTGGAACTGCGCCTCACATCCAAATAAAAATCGCTATGCCAATTCCCATCCGATTTGGTAATATCTACCCGCCAGTACCAGTTAGAAAATAAACCGCCGCTTTTCGTAACACTGACATACACTTGATTCGTATTACTTTCATAAGTATCGATCAGATCGCTCCCTGCCCCGGATTGCAGATCGGTTTCATCGATCGACAGGGACCAACTCCCGGAAACCGAGACAGATTGGGCCTGTGCTGTATTATAAAAAAAACAACCCAGGAAAACAAGAAAAATCCAGGTTTTTAATAAACCGTTCATATCGACCTGTCAAAAAAGAAGGCGGATCATATCTGTTGATCCGCCCTCTCCACAAATGAATACTAAACAGAAAGTAAATTATCACGCATCTGTCAATGTGTAGGTCACTTGATGCATTTCGCTCCCGTCTCCAGCCCCAGCAGTAGCACTGGCGGTATACTGAATGGTACAAGCACCGACTGTTTCGGCAACGCTTGTCACGAAATCATGGGTATCCGTGTCATCCAGATCCACAGAAGCTTCGGGTGATCCACCACTTACACCAGTGGCAACAACTGCGAGACTGTAGGTGGAATAAGCAGCATCGGCTGCCACCGTTATCTTCTTGCTGGTTTCATTGGTCGTCCATTCCAGACCGCGGTCCGTGTTTTGTACGGGATCAGGCTGCGAACCTGGATCACTACAAGCATTGATCGTGATCGTCAAGTCAGTACCGCCTGTCATTTCCATGACACTGATAGCACTCACCGAAATCGTCACATTGTGACTGCTCTGAGCCATCACACTGCCGGCAAGACCCAAAACCAAAATACCGGCAACCAACATTCCTGTCCACTTTTTCATCGTACTTCCCTCCTTTCGAGGATTGATTTTTTTATTAAACCTTGATCTTGTTTTCTCACTTTTTTTCCCTCTTTCTCTTAAAGCCTTTTACTTTTTTTCCTGTTTCTCAAATGTTCACATCGCTCATGTACAAATGATATGCCAAACCCCCACTCCCCCATTGGGATGTTACCAAATCTTAACATATGACTGATCAGTTAGATTGTATTGTTATGATGAAGAACACATCTTTATTTCAAATTGAATGCATTCTTTTCAACATGAAAAAGACAATAATATTCCTAAACCTGCCTTTTTATCCCTAAACCAGGTTAAAAATGAAAGAAACTAAAGATATGTGACAGTTTCTTCAAATTTCATACCAAATGTAAAAGCCCCCAGGGATTTTCAAAATCCCTGGGGTCTATCAAATTTCAACATTTTTAGAAAAACCACAACGGGGCCTAAAACCCTTGGGGTCTTATCGCAGTTAACCTCTAATGGAACTATTATTTTTGTACATTTCAATTCTTAGTGATGTTTCCCAACGACATATTACGAATCCTCTCCTTAAAATACAGACGAATTACCTACACTACAAACCCGCTTATAATGGGTATGCAATAAAATTTTAACCCGATCTATTCATAAATATGCGTTTCGCGTAAGGAGTCGGGATAACCATGAAAAATTCATCTGAATAGTCCGTTTGGAGTAGAAATAACATTTTCAATGAGTTAAGATTCTTCGAGTTTAGGGTTACGAATTTTTCAGGTTAAATGATAAACGCATTCATATCGCTGTAGGCAGCAGAAATGAAAATCCCTATCCGGATTACTCTTGCGGGACAAATAATGTTTGTATTAGAAACGGGGATCGAGAGGACGCAATTAGCCGCATAGCGGTGAATTAAAAACAGGTCCCTATCTTAAGGAATGAACTAATTTGGAATCCAATCCCGACGTGTCGGGATGAAGAATCGGTCAATCGATTGTAAATGACACCGCTTTAGTATCGTGCATGACTGAGTTCAGTACAAGTGACTGTACCGGTAACGGCTCCATAAATATAATGACCGCCTCCGGGACACTGGGGAATTTCTTCTAAATAATCTGGCGTCAAGTCGGCAAGTTTATCCGGGAACGAGGACAATTTGCCGGAATGAGAATTCGAATTGTGGGTAGCGTAATAAAAAGTACAAGCGCATGTAATGAGTTGCTGATTTTGTTTGCACGCAGCGATCTTTGCTTGATCACTCGCATTGGCAATTTTTGGAATAATCACCATTGCCAACACTGAGAAACCAACCAAAGCAACAACCAGTTCAATTAAGGTGAACCCTTTTTCTGAAGATAGTCTAATCATGTTTCTTTCCCTTATGATTAGATGATCAAAATGAATAAAATATGATGATAAGGTTTGAAAGTTCCCCTGAACGGTACTGTACTTTATTAAAGATCCCCTGATCTCAAATATGATTATAAGAAAAGACTCAATTCAGGAGGAAAAATTCTATTTAAGATACTTAGTGTCAAAGATATAAACAAGAAATGTTGCAGGAATTTAAAATTTATATAACAATTGTCATTTTTACGGATACTTCACCAGTCAATGGAATCCGGAATGACTGAAAAAGAATGGATTTAAATGTAAGATAAATATTGGTTTTATTTTCTTTCTGTTTTTACGGCACTTTTTACTGCCTCCAATAATTCGAGATAGGCATACGGCTTCTTGAGAAAAAGATAACCTTCTTTTTCAATCAGACGTTGATGGGATCGATGATCCGTATAACCGCTACTTAAAAGAATACTTAATCGAGGATTCATGGTGATCAGCTGATGCACCAAATCCAAACCATTGATATTCGGCAGGACAACATCGCTGATGACAAGATGAATCTCTCCTTTTTTCTGTTTAAACACATCCAAAGCTTCATTGGCGTTTGCAGCAGTAAATACTTCATATCCATTTCTTTCCAATGCTCTTTCGGCAAACCGGCGAACACTTTCTTCATCTTCAACGACCAATATTTTTTCTCCATGCCCCCCGAATACCTCAAGAGATCTTTTCACTTCTTCTCTTTTAACCGATGTTTTGATATGAATCGCAGGAGTAAATATCTCAAATGTCGTCCCTTGTCCCGGCTGACTTTCAATGCAAATCCATCCCTTGTGTTCTTTAACAATCCCATACACCACAGAAAGCCCCAACCCAGTTCCTTTGCCTTTTCTTTTCGTGCTGAAAAAGGGTTCATAAATTCTCTGCAGTGTTTTCTCATCCATCCCCGTACCCGTGTCCGTTATGGTCAATCGCACATAAATTCCGGGCTTCGATTCCGGCATGGATCGGCACATTTCTTCATTCAATTCGATGTTGTCGGTTCTGATAATCAATTTGCCACAGTCGGGCATGGCATCCCGGGCGTTTACGGCCAGATTCATGATAACCTGTTCCAGGGTGCTCTGATCTGCTGTGATCGTCCACAAATCCGGTTCAAGATTGGTATAAATTTCAATATCTTCTCCGATCATATGATGAAGCATCTTGAGCATATCTTCGACCAGTTGGTTCAGATTGAGAAATTCAAATTTGACCGGATGTTTCCGGCTGAAGATTAACATCTGCCTCGTCAAACCCGCTGCTTTCTGCGAAGCCAACTGAATTTCCTTGACTTCCCGATACAATGGATTCGACGTATCAAGGCTTTGAAGAACCAGATCGGCGCATCCACGGACAGCAGTAATTAAATTATTGAAATCATGGGCAATTCCACCTGTCAAAATACCAATCGCTTCCATCTTCTGAGCTTGTAACAGTTGATTCTGTATTTTATCTTTTTCATCCTGAATACGCTTTCGTTCAACTGCATATCGTATGGACCGAACCAGCAAATTGGGAGTCAAATCATTTTTCACTAAGAAATCCTGAGCACCATCCCGCATAATTTGATCGGCAGCAGTCTCGTCATAAAAATCGCTTAAAACAATAACGGGGATCCAGGATGCCTGCGCATGAAATCTTTTAAACGTTTCCAGTCCGTGACTGTCTGACAGGAAAAGATCGAGTAGAACAACATTGATCTTCTCTTTTGTCAATAATTCAGTCGAACCGGCAAGAGAATCAATCGTAAATAAATCAAACGCTTTGGTAGATTGTCCCGAAAGATTGATCGTATCGAACATCTCGCGGATAAGCTGGACATCGGCAGGATTGTTTTCAATAAGCAGTGCTCTTACTCTTCCCCGTTCCAAATTCAAAATCCCTTTCTCTTTATACAAAACAGAACGTCAGACAAATAGACAACTCTCCCCGCGGAATGTCTATTATTGGTTATCGATAGTATACCACCGCCATTTATAATGGAACTTTTTCGATATTGCAAAAACATTGCCTGTAATTTGTATGGGGATCGTTTTTTCGATATAGATTCAGTCTAACATGTTGTTATCTTCATATTTATTTTTAAAATACGGTCTGTTTTAAAAACTATTTTTTCAAAAAAATAAAGTTTTGATCAGGAGAGATTAATCAAAAAAATAGTGGTTAAATTGCAATTTGCAAAAAATAAGAAAAAGGTTGATAATCGAAAAATTTAATTCATATCTGATAACTCAAGATATTGAAAATCCTTTCCAAATACTTTACCCTGTTTTTGGAAAAGGCCTTTGATATGATCGTCCATAGTGAAATAAATGATTTGCCAATCCGATTTTGCCAAATCGATGACCGTATCGACGAGCCGTTCTCTGCGTTCCCAATCCGAGTATTGAAAGGCATCATCCAGGATGAGAAAGAGAGGTTCCCCCTGCTTTCCTAGAAGTTTCGAAGCGAATCCGATTCGAAGGGCAAGCAGCACCTGCTCCTGAGCTCCGCTGCTGAGATCTGAAAGAGCGAAATCATTGTACGCATTGGAAACAACCAATTGCTCCTCCCGCAGATCAAGGCCGTTGTATCTGCCGGTGATTTTTTCAAGAAGTCCAGTGATCGATTTCGACTGGAGGGATTCGAGAATCTTCTGATCTTCATCCTTTCGCAGATTTTGGATAACCTCAAACACTGCTTTTTTACCGATAATTTCCGCGGTAACGCGTTTGTACTCCGCTTCGGTTTCCAACTGCTTTTTCTGCAGACCATAAATCAATTTTTCCCAGGATTCATCGATTCTTTCTCCAGTATGATCGCAGATTCTCTGTTTGAGTATCTCCAGTTTCTTATTCTCTTTATCGATCTCATCATCAATTTCAGACAAACCGCGCCTCAATTCATTTTCCCTTTGTTTACTGTACTCAACGTTTGGTTCCTCAGAGAGATAATCCGACTCGTCAATTTCCAGAGAAGCAAGACGCTTCTCGTTTTCAAGAGCTTCCCTACGCAAATCGAAAAGTTGATTTTCTGCCTGTTTGACGATTGTATCCCATGAGCCGGCGTCTTTCGACATGTCCGAATAATCTGATAAATCTCCTTGAATTTTCACTCTCAACGACTCGAGTTCACTGATTTCCGAAACAAGTTGTCCTCTTAAAACACATGCAATATTGAAATCTTTTTCCATTTGGCTCATTTTGTCCCGCACAGCCGAAACATGAAAAAACGATTCTTTAAACAGCTTTTGAAATTCGGTTTTGATCTTTTCCATTTCCGATGATTTTACCTTGGATCGAAACGCTTTTAAAAACTGCAGGAGAGACATACCACCAAAAACCAGTAGGAGTATCAGGGCTGCCGCAACACCGGTGTACATTTTAAAAACGACAAAAACACCAGCAACAAAAATCATCAAGAAAGCGAGAATCGGAAAAAACAGCGAAACGCGGGATGGAGTCTCTGACAGCAACCGGGAATAGGTCTTCTCAATTTCCTGAAGCAACGTATAATTTTTACTTTTTTCTTCGGCCTCTTTTAAATTTTGTTTCTTGCGATTCAACTCAGCATTCTTCTTTTGATAATGATGAATCTCTTCTCTCAAATGTTTGAGTTTGGGCTCGTTGATCCGTTCGATCTCCTTTTTCAAATCTCCGATTTTCCTGCTGATTTGAAAAGCATGATGCCGTTTTGCCCGTTCCAATTCTGCCAAATCCTTGGACAATGCTTCTCTTCGATCAGAAAGTATTCTGCGCTCTCCCCCAGAGAAATCCCTGTCGATTTCTTCAAATAAACGATCCAGATCGTCCAATGACTTTTTCAATTCCGTTCTGTTTTTAATTAATCCCTGAGAAGGACCGGAAATGTCATTTGGATGGATTTCCGCTTTCATAATGCTGGATGGTATCTGCTTTTCGATTTTGCTCAAAACATCCTGCCCGGAAAGATAATGCACAATGACATTTTTGTTTGCTCCGCTTTCATTCAAAGCAACTTCGGCACCTTTGACCATAAGAAGCCGGGAAAAATCAGGAGGCAACCCAAATTGGGATTCATTCCAGAAATCATCGAGTTTCCGGGCAGATTTGGGAGAAAAAATGACCTCCTTTTTTTCCAGACCCTCAACGGATATTTTTCCCTGTCCGGTTTCGGATCGGAGAGACCATTGACGGATATTCTTAAAAAGGGATCGGATAAGAAATTCGACCAAATAGGTCTTCCCTGCTTCATTGTGTCCGTAAATCAGGTTGAGCAGCCGCGGTTTCATCAAGAACGATGGAATCGGTCCAAGATGACGCACGTGAATTTCTTTCATTCGAACAGGCACGAATCATTTCTCCTGATAGATGGTCGCAAGGGCCGCAAGAAGGATTTTCTCTTTTGAAGGTTCATGGTTTCCAGAAGGACACTTCAGCTCCCGGATCCATTGGGCGGTCTGCCGGGCAATTTCCGCTTTATCCAAATCGTCGGACAGTCCGACCTGACTCAAATCTGGACCGTCGAGATCGTAAAACTGAAATCCCTCGAAACATTCTTCGACGGTTGCTTTTAATTTCCTGATATCCGAGGAATATCCCTGAAGTCGGACTCGCACGCGGACTTGCGAATATTCCTCATCGGACAATTGCCAGGTCGTGATTCTGGACGCGATCTTTTCCCGGATATAAACCGTTTCATCGGAAACCGGATAGATATAGAACGGCTCATTGAAATAAATGGCCTCAGAATGAACAGTCTGCTCTTGAACCGTTCCGGTTTCGGAATCGACAATCAAAAACCGCCTCCTGCCCGTTTCATTAATGTCCAGGGGACAGGGAGAACCGGTATAATAGACATTCTCCGAAACCGTAGGTTTATGGATGTGCCCAAGTATCACCTGACTGGGTTTATAGGATTTCAGATCCGTGCGGGTGAGCGGCATGTAGACGCCCGGTTCCAGAGGATTGGGTTCCCGGATTCCAGGTGCCCAGTCGCCGTGACCGATGAGAATCCAGTGATCCTGTTTCAATTCGGAACGAAAAGCCGAGATGACTTCTCCCATGCTTGGACCCTTTTGAAAAGGAACAAATAAAAAAGGGAGACTCATCAAATCAAACGGATAGAGAGTGGGTTCGGAGAAAACTGTCACATTATCGGCGGTAAGATGGGACGCTCGAAAACCACAGTCATGATTCCCCGGAATGATCAGCCATTGAATCTCTTTATACGGATCTTTTTTTGCCAGTGCATCGATTTCCCGATAATTCTGACTTTCTGCATCGAACAGATCGCCCGCAATGATCAGATGGCGGATCCCCCTGGCCGCGCACTGCTTGAGAATATCTTCCAATGCATGGAACCGCTCGGGATGTTTCTTTCTCTGTGTCAAATGTAAATCGGCTGTCACTGCGATCTGCAAAACAAAACTCCGAAATCAATAGTGAATAGCGAATAAATAAAAATGGGATTACTTCTCTGAACCATTTTCCTGATCCCCAAACAAGTTCATCCATTCGGTCAATTCCGCATTGGTCATGGAATGGGAATATTTCTTCTCAACTCCGTTAAAAAAATGAGTCGAGATTTGTTCGGCGAATTTTTGCGAACTGGTTACCGAAATACCGCACAGTTTCGCATAATTACTGATTTCGTTATCCGAAGTGACAACAGTGAAATCGTGATTTTTCTTTGTTTTTTTCAATAATCGCTTGATTAACGGATCCGCTTTTTCGGGAGATTCCGAAAAACAGACCTCAACGCGGGATTTTGATTCGTCACATGGATTGATCTTGTCATCTCCGTCAAAAACAATCAAAATATGAAGATTATTTTTACCTGCATATTCCTCAAGCTGATCGATCAAAATTCTTCTCGCTTTCTCCAAATCCCTTTCAAGAATTTTTCTCAATTCGGGATTTTGAAACAATAAATTATATCCATCGATCAGCAGTTGATACTTCATGAACCTTCCCCGATTTGCTCCGCGGACAACATTCCCTCATAGGCAATGAATGCAGGCCCCTCTATAAACACGGTCTTCCAATCGGAATCGAACTTTATGTTGAGATTCCCGCCGCACGTCTCGACCTGAACCGGAGAACGGCAGCCAAATTCTCTGGATGCGATCAGCGCGGAAGCGACGGCGCCAGTACCGGAAGAGCGGGTTTCATCCTCGACGCCTCTCTCGTAAATGCGGAACCGGATTCGATTCTCTCTCTGAAACTGGACAAAATCGATATTGGCACCTTCGGGAAAAACCTTGTGATGACAATAATATTTCCCGACTGCCCGGACATCGATTAAAGCGACATCTGGAACAATGATCACATAATGCGGCACGCCGGTATTGATCAGGCCGCCTTCTTTGAATTCGGATTCTCTGAGAATATCAAAACCGGATCGGTAATCTTTGGGCTCGATCATTTGAAGGGAAATAACATGATTTTTGATTCGAACGGAATGAAGACCGTCCGAGGCTTCGAGCACAAACCGCTCTTCTTGAACGATTCCTTTCTTGCTGACATAACAGGCCACACACCGCGCACCGTTTCCGCACATTTCAGCCTCGTAACCATCACGGTTAAAATAACGCATCCGGACGGGATGGGACTGCCCTTTTTCAATTAAGATAACGCCGTCTGCTCCGACAGCGAATCGTCTCTGGCAGATTCGAGAAAAAAATCCGGCTTCATTTCCCGTGAATATGCGATCTCGATTGTCGAAAACGATGAAATCGTTGCCCGTTCCTTCCATTTTCGTAAAGGGTATTTTAGTTGGCAATACCATACTCAGAACGATTCTCCTTTTCGAATGATATTGAGAAACAAATTTTCCACACGCTCTGTAGGCTGACCGACAATGCGACCCAATTCCTTTCCCCGGGAAAGAAAAATCAGCGTCGGAACGCCCTGAACCTGATAGAAATCGATCAGACCAGATTTGTCCGTGAACTGCCGATTGATTCCGATAATGGAAAGCGTCACGCCGGGAATATTGAGTTCATCGATCGCTTTTAACATTTCAGGAACCACATCTCGCGATACCGGATCCCACGTACCCAAAAAACAGACAAGACTCACACTCGGCTGAAAAACTCTGATTTTATCCAGAATTTCGGGATCGGGCTGATATCGGTCGCGATTCGTTTTGAAAATCGATTCTTTCTGATAGAGCACATTCTCTTCGATATGTCCGACCAGTAAAACCGGTTCCGTTTTTTTTGTCTCCTCCGATTTGATGGGCGCAATTCTATTCATTCTGACTTCCTGCCGTACAACACCGCTGGCCTCTATCCAGAGATTGAGGCCGCGAAGCGTATCTTGTATGGCTTCAATCAGCTGATTCTCATTCACCTGAATCAGAACAGAGCGCGGATCATCCATCCCGAGACAGAAAATGCGGGACACATCCCATTTCCTTTCATCCCCTTTTTTAAGAAAATTCTTTTCCATGTTGCCGCTGTCGACCTGGACCTCGATCCAGCTGTCACCAAGAGCAAATACCTTCAATGTAAAAGGACCGGTTTTAACTGTATCTGTTGGCAACGAAACTTGGGGGATATCCGAAATTTTGGGCTCGTAGAACAGGTCGTGCCCAAAGATAATATAAAGTGCGATAAGAATGACGAAACAGAATCCGATCAATCCGGCCACGATGGCCCTCTGATGATTTTTAAAAACTGTTTTCAGAAAGATCCGTTTCTGAAGCACACCTTCAATTTCGTCTTCAGTTTTTTGTTTCGAACGCTCATCCAATTCTCTTAACAATGCATCCCCGTCCAACCCCACTTCCGCAGCAAGCGTACGGACAAACGCCCGATAATAGGTCATTGGAAGATCGCCGATTTCTCCCTGCTCGATGGATTGAATCGTGGAAACAGTCACGCGTGTATCTTCGTAGATTGTTTCCAATTCGATCTTTTTGGCAATGCGCGCTTCACGAAGCTTCTTCCCAAGCTCCTTCATTTTTATCCTCAGGTATAATCGAACAATTTCTGAATGATTTCTCTGTCGAACAGTTTCTTTAATGCTTCATAAAACTTGGTCAGGGGAAAACCCACAACATTGTAAAAACATCCCTCGATCCGATCCACAAAAAGGCCGCTACGATCCTGAATGCCATACGCTCCGGCCTTGTCCAAAGGCTCTCCGGAGTTCACGTAATCTTCGACTTCCCACTCCTCTATATTTCGGAATGTGACCCGGGTCTTCTCATAATCGGAAATCGATCTGTCTCCGGTTTCGAGAATCGTGAATCCGGTAAACACCTCGTGCGTTTTCCCCGAAAGGAACCGGAGCATGTTTTTTGCCTCTTCGGGATTACTCGGCTTACCGAAGATTTTTTTATCGAGGCAAACGATGGTATCGGCACCAACGATGAGACTGTTTTCGACGTCACCCAAAACCGCTTCGGCTTTGTTTCTGGACAACTGAATTACCCGGTCGATCGGATCGGTGACTGTCACGGAGAATTCAGAAATTTCTTTCGAGTACACTTCGAATTGAAATCCCATCTGGCGCAACAGCGCGGCACGTCTTGGAGAACGGGAAGCGAGAACAATTTTGGGTACTGGTTTCATACAGATGTTTCCCCGGAATCGATAATTAATGTGACGGGACCGTCATTGACAATTTTCACTTCCATTCGGGCCGCGAAAATTCCTGTCTCGACTTTCAATCCATACTGCTTCAGGAAATTCACAAAACATTGATATAGCGCTTCAGCAATAGAGGGATCGGCGGCCTCGGTAAAACTCGGCCTCCTCCCCTTTCGGCAATCCCCGTACAGCGTAAATTGGGAAACGACAAGCAATTCCCCTCCGACATCTAACAATGAATGGTGAAATTTCCCTTTATCGTTCTCGAAGATTCGGAGATGTACGCATTTATCCGCGAGCCATTTCGCATCCGATTCGGTGTCACCCGTTTTCACGCCCAACAGAATGACAATACCTTTCTTTATCGCACCAACAATCCGACTATCGATAAGGACCCGTCCTTCGCGCACTCTCTGAATCACGGCCCGCATCATCCTCTCCCGAAATAAACAGCTAATAGACCGACCAGCATATCCGCTTTCATCAGAACAGCGAGCCGTCCGAGATGTTCGGGAAGGGGACGAATCCACATGGCAAAAAGGACATAGACCAAAAGCAAATCCACACCCGCAATGACGATGATCAAATAGACCGGGGAAAAAATATGCATGAAATAAGGCACCAATGTCAGTCCGATCAAAAGGACCATCACGATACTGGCCAGCACCAATGCACTTTTGACGCCGTATTTTAATGGAAGCGTGATGAGGCCTTCGGATCGGTCTCCCTTCATGTCCTCGATGTCTTTGATAATTTCCCGGCTGAGATGAAAGAAAAATGAAAAAATCCCGACGATAATGGCTTCCCGATATCGGCCAACCGCCAGTCCACCGTATATAAATGCCATTCCGGAAAGCAGCGCTACGGTCAGATTGCCCCAGAGAATCGTGCGTTTCAAACGGAAACTGTACAGATAGAGTAAAAGCGAGGAACAGAGCGCAATCACGAATCCGGGTAGATGGATAAAAGAACTAGCCAAGGTTCCGATAGCAAACAGGATCAATGCAAAATAACAGGCCTGAGAAGGCGTGACTAAACCCAAAGGCAGTGGTCTGTCGGGCTTGTTGATTTGGTCGATCTCGAGATCGTAATAATCATTGACGCTGTTAGCACCTCCGGCAATCAGTGTGCCCGAAAAACAGGCAAGCATCAGCTTCGAAAGCGGATGGATGGTTCCGGTGACAAAACCGCCGACAAAAATCGAACCGAAAGCGATCAAAAGATTCACGGGACGGGTCAGTTGTATGTATCCCCGGATGACACTCATATCGTTTTAAGGTACTGTAAATTGACAAAAAAAGCAATATTGAATTCGGTGGATGAACAGAATCACCTATTTTTATATTAATATTGCCAACAAGATGAATCAATGACCGCTGTTGGAAACAACGGCTTGTAAATAATCTTGGAAAGTACAACAATCCGGTTATTCTTATAGTTCGTAGGTCGGGATTCTATCCCGACATAAATCTCATTATTTCAATTGTAACATTTATACGGCCTTAATCGTATTGATAAATAATTATCAACTCGATAAAGGTTTAAAATCATGAAGAATACCTTATTGACTCTGTTATTGATGCCATATCTGATTTTTCCAACAATCCCTATTCATGCGCAAAACAGTAATTATTCAGAATTGATTAAAGAATGTGAAGATTTCATTATACGAAAAATGGAATCAGATCATATCGTCGGAGTAAGCGCTGCAATCATTATTGATGGTTCGGTGATATGGAAAAATGGATTTGGATACGCTGATAAAGAAAATAAGGCACCCATGACTGTTAATACGGTTGTAAACATAGCTTCAGTAACTAAGACATTTACAGCACTGGCAATCATGCAGCTTCATGAAAAAGAACTACTGGACATAAACCAACCCTTGAATAAATACTTACCGCAGTTCAATCCCAAAACAAGGGGAGAGAATTTAGAACAGCTTACGATAAAATCTGTTATCACGCATTCCTCGGGGATTCAAACTGATATATTGAAGAACAGTGATTTGGCAACTGGGAAATATACGGATGTGCTGGGATTTATTAATGAAACCTATTTATTGTATCCTCCGGGTATGGTTGAATCATATTCTAATTCAGCCTATAACATTCTGGGACATTTGATAAAAGAGGTGAGCAAACAAGATTATCCCGATTATATTAAAAAAAATATTTTTACGCCACTTGGGATGAGTCATTCAGGCTTTATAATGGATTCATTAAAAAATAAAACCAAGGCGTATTGCGGAGGGGAACGTATAAAAGAATATGGGTTCAGAGATATTGCATCAGGAGGTATTTACACCGATATCAATGACTTTGTCAAATATGCCAAAGGATTACTGGATGCATATAATAGGATGAACTCATCCCTTATTGAAACAGCATCAATTCATGAGATGTTTACCCTTCAACGTGATCATGTCCTGATACAATCCAATAAAAAAGGACTGGGATGGTTCATGTTTAAGAATGACTCGATCTTTGCGGTGACTCATGCAGGCGACGCAGCATCCGGGCATGCTGAAATATGTCTGATCCCTGAAAAAAATGCGGCTGCTATGATTTTAATTAATTCAACAGAAGGTGAACCCCTAAGAAGAGACTTTTGTTTTAATTTCATAAGTAAATATGGACTGAGCATTCCTGACATCATTCCTCCGCCAGTCATACATGAAGTCCATAAAGAAATTAAGCCAATTATGTTATCTGATGATATTTTAAAAAAACACACAGGTGACTATTCTCAGGGATTTTCTTTTTTAACTATTTCGCTCGAAGACAGTAACTTGATCATGGTTAGAAACAATAAGCATTACCTGTTAAAGGCCCTTTCTGAAAATGAGTTTGTGCCTTATGAAAAAGCAGAAAAAGGAGAAACTGTTCAAAAAAATGATGAAAGATATTGTTTTGTAGATTTTGATAATTTCCATATCCTGTTCCATAAATCTGGAAACAGCGAATCCCAGTTAGGTTACAAACTGAATCCATTGAATACTTCAACAGTGAGAAAAAAACTTGGTGAATATGAACACTTTGGCTATCAGCTGTTGGTAGGCGATACAAAATTCAATGGAGCAGAATTATCATTAGCCGAGAATAGAGTATTGTTGCTGAAATTATTGACTTCTGATGGTGCATTTACTTTTCCATTGAATGTGATTTCTAATGAATATGCTATTACCAGTGGTCTGGGTACAGGATTTGGTTATACAATAAAATTTACAGAGAATGAAAAATATGATATAATTGATTTTGGAGGAATAACATTTCGAAAAATGAAAAAGAGTCTGTAGCCATTAGGTCGGGACTCTATCCCGATATAAATCTGAGGACTGAGATATCAGAAAAGTAATCATTAACTTTTTCGTTTGTATTCAGATTATACTCGGTTTTTCACTGATCTATTCGCAAGACAGTGGATTAGAAAGGATTCCTTCTGAAATTTATGATCGTTATCCTTCAAATAGGTATGAATGTGTTGCTCTTGCAGTAAAAAAACTGCCTACTTTTATTAAACAGAGCAATCGCAATAATAACCTTGAGAGCATCATTAATAATTTCAACGCTACGTTAGATAAAAAAAGAAACATTGGTGTTGGAATTATAATTGGGGAACCTATCGGTATCACTGTTAAATGGTGGACATTAAAATCGTTCGATTTACAAGCAGCTTTAAATAATTCTGAGTTTTTTGTTAAATCATGGTTATCATCGAATTCGAAATGGTTGCCATTAAAGCGTGCATGGGTTTCATCAGTAGCATATCCCTTATCTCCGGACAGTTATCTTCATGTTCATTTGGACCATTTATGGCATAAATACGGTTCCTCACAAACTGAAGTCGGTATCATTCCGATTTATTATGGTGTCGGAGGAAGACTTCGTTTAGGGAATAAGCCTGTTTTTGGTATGCGAGGTGTATTAGGAGTTAGTATTCTTAGTATAGAATACCCAATAGAATGCTTTATTGAATTAGTCCCAATTATTGATGTTGTTCCTGAAATTGGAATAGGTTTTAATGCAGGAGTCGGTATAAGATATTACTTTAGATAAACGATAATATGCGATTGAAGTCCGTAGTCGGGATTCTATCGCGACATAAATCATTTTGTGTTGTATCCTAAACCCCTATCTTCTACTGAGTCCCCTTCCACCTTGTTTCCCAACATTATTTTCGAATTTCTCTCGATTTCTTTAAACACTTCCATTAATTTTAAGTGATACTTACTTCTGAAAATGCACCAACTATACCTAAAACGACCAAGTACTTGTAATCGACCTCATATTCTGATCATCCTGGAATTCTACCCTGGGAAGCAAAGCTTTCGATCCCGCTCTGGCGGGATCGAATGGAGAATTCAATCTTCCAATATAAACCGTTCCAGGGTAAAACCCTGGAACAATCAATCTATTTTTACCAATTAAAAGCTGGAAATTATTTGGTGACAAAGAAACTGATACTATTGAAATAACTCCAACACTTTTTTGCACGCGGACGCTGCCGCGTCCTATAATTTTCCAACCGCCAAAAGCATTGATGACAGCATCCGTGAAAATTGTGTTATATGCAATTTTAAGATCAAGATAGTTTTGACATTTTCATAAGGTAACGAGCGAATTGATCATAAGATAATTAAAATTTTATAATGCATCTTTGAATACTATGAAAACCCAACAATGGATCGCGATTTCTGTTTACATTCTCTATGCAATTGTTAAGGTACAATTAAATTTCACGGCAAATCTATACATTTTATAAAAATTTTGAATGCCTCTATATTTGAAACAAATCCTGTTATTCAAATATTTATGAATGGTTGTTACAAATACATTGGTTTGATACACGGTCTACGATTATTTTTATTCGACTTATAGCCGAACACAACTGATGAAAATGTAATAATTAATAATTTATATAGGATTTTGGCATGTGTTTTGCGTTATTAATAAAAAAATATTTATGGAGTGCATAAAAATCAGATTTAAGGAAATATTGATATAATGCCATTAAGATTTGTTACGCCGCTCTCACGTATTCTCATAGCGATCACGGGATGTCTTCTCATCCTCAAACCGAAACTTCTTATGAAAGCACTCCCAGATTCATGTTAACACTCTTTTTCAATTTTAGCAATCAAACAAAAGAATGTTTACAAAAAGAAAAATAATAAAAACTGTATTTTTGATCATAAAATGGGGGATCTAAGTCTATGACAAGCCTAGATTCCAAATTAAAAAAAACCATTAATCTCGTCTGGTTCGGTATCCTGTTTAGTGTATTTTACTGGTGCCTGGAGTCGGTACGGGATGTGATTGTGTTCGACAGTGAAAACATCTTTAACAGGATTTTCACACCTGATCGCATTAGTTTCTGGATGCGCATGCTGGTGGTTTGTATACTTATTCTCTTTAGTGCAGTTGCCCAATCGCATCGAGAGCACATTGAATCAAAGAAACATAAGATATCTCGTCCAGTGAAGATGAGCAGTATGATAGTGGTTGCTGTTGGATTTGCAGGACTTTATTGGGTGTTAGAATCGGTTCGGGATGCTTTTATTTATAACAAGGGTAGTTTTATTGAACAAGTATTTACTCCCGATCCTTTGGGTGTTTGGATGAGGCTTTTGGCTGTATGTATTATCAGTTTATTAGGAATTTATGCTCAGAATCTTATCAATGAGAGACAAAAAACGGAAGAACAATTACGCCAATCCCAAGAGAAACTAGAAAAACTTATTACAGAACGTACTGAGAAATTATCGAAGTCCAATTATCTGTTGAAGAAATTGAAGAAGGAAATGGTAGAGCGAAATCGTGTTGAAAAGGAAAATGAAAAAATACAAGAACAATTATTTCAGGTACAAAAAATGGAGGCTATTGGTCGTCTAACTGGAGGCGTGGCCCATGATTTTAATAATCTAATAACGGCCATTTTAGGATGCGCTTCACTGGCAATTAGTAATATTCGTCCTCAGGATATCGTTTATGACGACTTGAAAGATATTGAATATATGGCAACACGTGCTGCTGATCTTACTCGTCAGCTCCTTCTGTTCAGTCGAAAGCTTCCGATGCAATTTTCCACAAACCAGTTAAATGAGATTGTTCAACAATTACATAAAATGCTTAGAAATATGATCCAAGAAAATATCGAGATTCATGAAGATTTAGAAGATCATCTTTACACTATTTATGCGGATAGAGGGACCATTGAACAACTTATTGTGAATATAATGGTTAATGCACAAGATGCCATGCCAGCTGGTGGAAAAATTATTATTAGAACAGAAAACATTGATTTTGATAAAAGTAATTATCACATGATACCAAATGCTAGAGTAGGGAAATTTGTTTGTTTAACCATTGAAGATACAGGTATTGGGATGGATAAAGAAACCCTAGCGCATGTTTTCGATCCATTCTTTACAACCAAAAATGTAGGAGAAGGTACTGGCCTTGGTCTTTCTGTAGTATATGGTATTGTTGAAAAACATAAAGGCTGGATTCATATTAAGAGTAAACCGAACAAAGGCACCATTTTTCAGGTCTATCTTCCTACTATTGATGTAAAACGAGAGAAGAAAGTCGCCGATTCTATTCCTATTAAAAGGTACAAGGGTGCTGGTGAGCGGATTCTTGTTATTGAAGATGAAAAGGTAGTTCTTGATTTTACCAAACGTGCATTAAATCAGTATGGATATATCGTATTCCAAGCAGAGAATGCAAAAAAGGCAAAGCGGATGTTTATTAGGGAAAAAGGAGATTTTAATCTTATTTTAAGTGATGTGATTTTACCAGATAAAAATGGATTGGAGTTAGTAGAGGAATTTCTTTCTAAAAAACCGAATCTGCCTATCCTAATGTGTAGTGGATATAAGAGTGATAATTCTAAATTACACTTAAATAAGAACAATAGTTTTGAATTTCTACAAAAACCTTATTCACTGGATTTGTTACTAAGCAAGGTGCGATCGGCCATGGCGCATTAAAGTAAATGACGGTTGACTTTCAAATATCTCTTATTATATATTTTTTGTAAATATGATCACAAGAAACATGACACACGAGTTCGTAGATTCATGTCGGGATTCTATCCCGACATGAACCATTTTGTGTTGTATCCTGAACCCCTGTCTTCGACTGGGACCTCCTCCACCTTATTCCCCAACATTATTTACGAATTTCTCTTGACTTTTAATTCCGTTTGCTTAATTTTAAATTAAGTTTTTCTTGTGACTGCACCTATTGAACAGCATCCATTATAACTGATAAGCAAAAACGGCGAAGTTTAGATTTTAGATTTAGCTCACAGGATTGTGAGACAAAATTGTCTAATAATAGGCAAAATTATTCAAAATTTCCTACACAATTTTTTCCAATAATAGCTATTTTTTTTGCCTAATATTGGAAAAACACTATTTTTTGGCTATATTTGGAAAACTGTAGTACAATATTAGGCAATTTATTTTAGGTGATTTGGTAGATAATATTAGGTTAGCTTTTAAAATAACAAAAACTTTAGAGTGTTTACTATGGAATCAAAAAATGAATTTTTAGATGGGACTTTAACTCTAACTTGGAGAAAAGATACATTAAAGAAACCAACAATAGGAAAAGGTACCCATTCAACCGCTATCAAACTTGAACTGTGGATGACAGGGATATTTCCAGAAAAACATGACCAATATTACTGTTATGCTATTTTAATTGCATATCCCGAAGAACCATCATCCATAAGGGTAATAGAATATGTTAAAAATAATTTTAATATACTAAATGATCTTAGCGGTGATGATACTCTCATATGCATCTTAACAGAATCATTATCTGAAAGAATAAATATTTGGTATAATGGATTAAATATTGGTAAATCAAGTTCAAATCTTTTTGAAACTACAAAGTTGAAAAATGATATGATTAAAAAAGGTGTTCGTGTAAGAATACCAAGTCTAATAGTTTGTGAATCATTAGACTACGGACCAGTAATGGTAGTCCCCTTGGGAGGATTATCTTTAGAAAAAATTGGTGAAGTAATAAGCACTCTATTTTTAGAAATATCTTCATATATATCAAAACATAAACCCAAAAAACGATCAGGTAAGATTATTAAACATATGCAAGCAACAAAGTTAATAAAGAATATAGGTTCAATATTAATATCAAAACTAAATTTAAAAGATTTAAAAGGAATCCCTTTAGAAGACATATTGAAATTAGCAAAATAGTAATTTGGAAAACTTTATGAAAAAGCTAATCGGGTAGCCGGGGGGGTTTCTCCCCCCAGCCCCCACACCACCGGACAT